>NZ_JBSWWT010000020.1:0-73377 GCF_056160225.1 Microbulbifer sp. ABF4_143 | reverse complement strand
GCATGAACAACCGCATCAAGGTGATCAAGCGCACGGCCTACGGATACCGGGACAACGACTACTTCTTCCTAAAGATCAAAGCCGCGTTTCCCGGTAAAGTGCGATGAACCAAAATTTAGCGGGTATCACGACTTTTACTGGGACGACGACAAAGGCAGGGTTCTGCTGGAAATCGCCGAGTTCGAGCGCGAGTTCCTGCTGCTGACCGGCCTGGCCCAGGGCCTCGGCTCCAACCCGGTCGGGCTGGACCGCAACCAGGCCGGTGACAACCGCCTGGTGAAATTCCAGCGGGTCGGCAACAAGGTGCTGCTGCACCAGCTGAACCTGAAATACCGCGCCCGCTCCGACAATGCGGCCGAGCGCCGCGCGGTGCGGGAGGCCTTCGCGTCGTCGGTGCTCTGGGGTTTCGAGGTGCTGGCGCGGGACGGCGAGAGTGTGCTGGTGGACTTTACCCCCTTCCTGCTCAGCGACCAGCACGGCATAGCCGCGCGCCTGAAGCAGGCGCAGCAGGGCAGCTACAGCCTCGACGTGTCCAAGTCCGCGGTCTACCTGCCGCGCACGAAGAACTTCCCGAAGAACAGCGAGTTCGAGGCGCAGTTGACCTTCGCCGGCAGCCAGCCGGGCAAGTACCTGCAGGAGGTGGTGCCGACGCCGAGCCTGGTGAGCCTGCGCCAGCATATCTCCCTGGTGGAACTGCCGGATGACAACTACCAGCCGCGCCGCTTCCACAGCCGCAGCGGTTATTTCCCGTTCGAGTACCGGGACTACGCGACCGCGATAGACCAGCCGCTGGACCAGCGCTTTATCTACCGTCACCGCCTGCAGAAGAAGCCCGGCAGTGACGAGCCGCTGGAGCCGATTGTCTACTACGTGGACTCCGGCGTACCGGAGCCGGTGCGCAGCGCGCTGGTGGAGGGCGCCAGCTGGTGGAATCAGGCCTTCGAGGCCGCCGGCTGGAAGAACGCCTTCCGCGTGGAGCTGCTGCCGGAAGACGCCGACCCGCTGGATGTGCGCTACAACGTGATCAACTGGGTGCACAGGTCCACGCGCGGTTGGTCCTACGGCTATTCCATCGCCGACCCGCGCACCGGCGAGATACTGAAGGGCAATGTGACCCTGGGCTCCCTGCGGGTGCGCCAGGACTTCCTGATCGCCCAGGGCCTGCTGCAGCCCTACGGCGGCGACAATGCCGACACACAGGCACTGAAAGAGATGGCGCTGGCGCGCATCCGCCAGCTGTCCGCCCACGAGGTGGGCCACACCCTGGGCCTGGCCCACAACTTTGCCGCCAGTGTCGACGGCCGCGCATCGGTGATGGACTACCCGGCGCCGCTGGTGACACTAAGAGACGGTGCGCTGGAGCTGTCCGAGGCCTATGCCACCGGTATCGGCGCCTGGGACAAGCTGGCGATCCGCTATGGTTATGGAGAGAGTGGCTACGGCGAGGCCGAAGACGAGGCGCAGTACCTGGCCTCGGTGATCGCCGAAGCCGAGATGCAAAAGCTGCGCTTTATCTCCGACCCGGACGCCCGCGATATCAACGACGCCCACGCCAGCGCCCACCTGTGGGACAACGGCGCCGATCCGCTGGCGGAGTTCGCGCGCATGGTCGAGCTGCGCCGCTACGCGTTGGACAACTTCTCCAGCGCGGCCAATCCGCGCGATATACCGCGCTCCTCCCTGGAGGAGACGCTGGTGCCCGTCTACTACGGCCACCGCTACCAGGCGGAGGCGGTCGGCAAACTGATCGGCGGCCTCGATTACGACTATCTGTACAACGGCGCCGAGCGCAACAGCTACACGCTGGTGCCGGCGGAGCGCCAGCAGCAGGCGGTGGACGCGCTGCTGTCCACCCTGGAACCGGCATTCCTGGCCCTGCCGGAGCGGGTGCTGCAGCTGCTGCCGCCCAAGTCCTACGGCTACCGGCGCACCGCCGAGAGCTTCCCCGCCTATACCGGCGTCGCCTTCGATGCGGTGGCCATCGGCGAGGCCGCCGCGAACCATACGCTATCGATTCTGCTGGACCCGCAGCGCGCCGCGCGCATGGAGCAGCAGCACGCGCGTTCGAGCGAAATTCCCGGATTCGGCTCGCTGCTTGAGCGGCTGACCGAGCGGGCCCTGGATGCCAGATACTCCGGCCTCCAGGCGGCCATTCACCAGCGCGTCAACCACGTCTACATCCACAAGCTGATGCTGCTCGCCGGCGACAAGAGCGCGGCGGAATCGGTGCGCGCCAAGGCCAACCTGCAGTTGGCCAGGTTCCGGCAGGCGCTGGGCGGCATGAAGCTGTTCGGCGAGGACCCGCAGGGCTACAGCGCCCACTACTTCCATCAGGCACAGCGCATCGCGGCCTTTATGGATGGCGAATTGAAGGTGGAGGCCGGGGAACTGAAGGCGATGCCGCCGGGCTCGCCGATTTAATGGAAGGCGAGAAGAGCCGGTAGGAGCCTGTTTACAGGCGAACGGGCAGCCCGGCAGGCATTGCGAATATTCGCCTGCAAGCAGGCTCCTACAAACGGGCGGAATTCAGCTGCGGATAAACTGGGATTTCTTGATCCAGTGGCTGCCGCGGTATTTCCGCGTCGGAGTGGAATCCTTCTTGGCCCAGAAGAAGTCGCGGTTGAACTGGAACTCCGGTTCGTAGCCCTCCGCCAGTTCGGCCAGCGGCAGCGCCTGCCAGCTGGACAGGCGCCGCTTGCTGGTGGCCTCCAGCAGATATTCCCGGTCGTCCACTATCGCCACCACCCAGGCGTGGCCCTGGCCCTTGTGGGTGCCGAGCGCGACACGCGCGTCAACGCCGAGGCCGATCAGCCAGTCCGCCAGCAGTATCGCGTGGTCCTCACAGTCGCCGCGTTTCTGGTAGAAGGCCTGGCGCGAGGTCTGCCAGATATCGGCGAGGCCGGCGTACTGCAGATGGTCGTACTGGTACTCCTTGCGGATCGCCAGGGTGTAGAGGGGCACCCACAGCTGTTTGGTCTTGAAGGGGCGGAAGCCGACCAGATAGCTGTTGGCGAAATGGTGTTGCCTGTCCAGGCCGCGGGCGGACGCGGTCACCTGGCGTATACCCTGCCAGTTCCACACGGAGACGTAAGCGCTCTGTTCTAGGCTGCGCTTTGCCACTATCTGCTGAATGGTCTCCTCCGGCAGCGGCTGGCTGCTGCCGGTGACCCGCACCACGCCGTACTGGCGATCGCGGCGCGGCTCTGTATCGACGCGCAATGAGCGGTTGATTTCGGCCTCGCCGGCGAGATGCTCGATATGCCGGTCCGCTGACACACGCAGCAGTTCCGGCAGCATCAGGGCGGCGCCTATGAAAGCGGGGAGCAGCCAGATGCGCATCGCCGCTTAACCTTTCAGTCCGAAGGAGATGATGAGCGCGACGAAGATCAATATCGTCGAAGCGAAGATGGCCACCGCGATATTGCCTTTTTTCAGCTCCCCCTCGATATCCACATGCCTGAGCAGTTTCTTGTCGATCGCGATCAGCGCTACGATGCCGATAAACAGTGCGAGCAGTGTGTACAGCAGGTTGATGCCCAGGTTGAACAGGGTCGCGGTCAGAAATTCCAGTTCCATCGGTCTCATTTTTTAAGTAATTTGGCCGGGTATTAAACCATATAATCGTGCCCCGGCCATCGGGGTGCGGCTCGCGAGCCTGTGCTGGCTGGCCTCTTTTATGGGAACAACACAACAACGATGTATGAGGGATTCTGTATGCGATTTATTTCCGGATGGATTCTTGTTGCCGCCGCGCTCGCGCTCACTGCCTGCGCCGACCGGGTGGAGGTGCCGCCGGCACACGTGGGCAAGATACTGACCAAGAACGGCTACAAGCCGGAGACGGTGCCGCCGTCCAAGTTCCGTCTGGATATGTGCCTCTACTACTGCGACAAGCTGGTAACCCTGGCCATCGCGGATTTCGGCCATATGGAGAAGTTCAAGCTGTTTATGCCCAAGGACCAGCTGAACATGAGCTTCGACGTGCGCATGACCGGCGCCATCAACAACGAGATGATCGACAATATCTTCGACCGCATACCGCCCACCAACAACAATATCTCGGTAACCCATGTGTACAACACCTACGCGCAGCCGGTGATCCGCGACGTGGTGCGCCGGGTGGTGGCCAACTACTCGATTAACGAGATCGCCTCCAGCCGCGAGGCGCTGAGCCAGGAGCTGTTCAGCGAGGTCAGCAAGGCGCTTGAGGGCACACCGATCGTGATCAAGCGTCTGGGCCTGGCGGACGTGCAGTTTCCGAAGGTGATCACCGAGGCTAAGGAGCGCGCCGCCGAGCGCCGCGAGCTGATCGAGCAGGAGAAGGCCCAGTTCGAGATCCAGAAGATCCAGATGGAGCGGGACCTGGAGCGGGAAAAGATGAACCGCGCCATCGCCCGGGAGAAGGCCATGGGCCAGAAGGAGGTCAACGACCTGCTGGCCAAGTCCGTCACCGACAAATACCTGGCCTACCGCACGCTGGAGGTGCTGGACCGCATGGCGGAGTCCGACAATAAAGTCTTTGTACCGGTGGAGGCGCTGGGCACCATCGGCCTGCAGCAGGCGGTGTTTGGCGAGCAGATGAAACAGGTGGCGCGCAAGGAGCGCTAAGGGGGCGATGATGGAATTCAATCTGCAGGTTTCCAACTGGCTGGTGTCGGTCCTCGGCGGACTGGCCTCCTGGGCGGTGATCGCCGCCTGCGTACTGCTGGCTCTGAATGTCTTCTTCCGCGCGCGGCTGCTGCTGAACCGCGGCGAGGGGCTGCACTGGCTGCTGGACCGCAGTCTGGTGATCCGCTTCCTGTGCCTGCTGTTTTTTATCTGGGTGCTGATCGGTTTCAATAGCAATGCGCCCAAGCTGGTGCTGGCACCGGACTACAGCGCAGAGCAGCGGGCCAGGGCCGAAGTACTGGCGAAGGAGGTGGCGGAAGTGGAGGACAGGTCGCCGCAGCGGGATTCCGCCGCGGAAACCAGTGCGCGCTTGCAGGAAATGCGCGAGGCGCAGAAGGAAGAGGTGTTGGGCGGGGAATAGTGCCCCAATAATGTAGGAGCGGCCCATGGCCGCGATCGGAAGCATTTTTACAGCTCCAATCGCGGCCATGGGCCGCTCCTACAGTCAGTAGTTGGAAGAACTCAGTTGGCGGCCAGTGACGGAACCCGCCGGCCGTCCGCGTCCAGCTCGGCAATGGGGCCTATGGCCAGGTCGCGGATGCCTTTCTCGATCTTCCGCTTATCGCCGACAATCACCCAGATAAACTGCTCCGGCTTGATTGTCTCGCGCGCGAGCCTGTGGATGGTCTCCAGGTCGGCGCCGCGGATCAGGTCGGCGTAGCCGTCCATATAGTCCAGCGGCCGCTCGTAGGTGACCATATCCGCGACCGCACCGGATACCGCGTTTATGGTCTCGAAGCGCCCGGGCAGCTCGTTGACCCGCTTGGCTTTCACCTTCTGCAGCTCTTCCTCCTGCGCCGGCTCACTGCCGATATAGGCGCGCAGCTCCTTCTGCAGTTCCGCCAGGGACTCGCTGGTCTTGTCGGTCTGCACCGGTGCGTACACCAGCAGCGGCTGCTGCCCCTTGGCGCCGGTCATAAAGGAATAGGCACCGTAGGCCCAGTGCTTCTCCTCGCGCAGGTTCATATTGATGCGCGCAGTGAAGGTGCCGCCGAGGATATCGTTCATCATGTGCAGCGCCTCGCGCTCGGCGATCTTCTCCGAGGGCGCCAGCAGGCCGCCGATAATGATGGATTGCTCGGAATCCGGTTTGTCGATCAGGAAGACGCTGGCCTTGTCCGGGTGCGCGACTTGGGCCAGGTTTTTCTGCGGCAGCGGGGCGTCCGGCACGCGCCAGTCGGCGAAGTGGTTTTCCAGCTTCTGCACCAGCGCATCCATGGTGATATCGCCCACGGCGACCAGGGTGGCGTTGTCCGGGCGCATCCAGGTCTGGTGGTAGGCGACCAGATCGTCGCGGGTCAGCGACTCGATGGAGGCCTCGGTGCCCGAGCCGGTAAAGGGCACGCCGTAGGCGTGGTCATCGCCGTAGAGCAGCGGCGGCAGGCTGCGCAGCGCCATCTGCACCGGTTTGGTCTTCTCCTGCTGAATGCCGGCGATCCAGCGGCCGCGCTTGCGCTCTATCTCCTCGTCGGAGAAGGCCGGGCGCAGCACTATATCGGCGAACAGCGCCATAGAGTCGTCCAGGTTGGCGGTCAGCGCATTCAGGCGCACTTCGGAGTTGTCGATATCCGCGGAGGCCGAGATGCGCGCGCCGAGCATCTCCTCTTTGGCGCTGATCTCCAGCGCGCTCAGTTTGGCGGTGCCCTCCTTCAGCATCGACATGGCGTAGCTGGAGGTGCCCAGCTTCTTGCCCTGGTCGGCGGCGTAGCCGGCGTCAAAGATCAGGCGCATATCCACCACCGGCACCGAGTTGCGCTCGGCCAGTATCACCTTGAGTCCGTTGGACAGCTCGGCGGTCTGCAGCTCCGGGAAGGGCACCGATGGGAATTCACCGGTATCCGGCAGCTTGGATCGGTCGGCGCCGCTGTCCGCAACCCGGTACTCGGGGAAGGGGTGCACTTCCAGGTTGTAGTCGCCGCTGGACAGCCACTCCTGCGCGGCGGCCTGTACCTGCCGCGGAGTCAGCTTCTGCTTTTCCGCCACCGCTGCCAGATAGGCGTTGGGATCGTTCAGGTAGAGCTCGCCGCGGGCCAGTATCACGCCCTTGCCGCTCCAGCCGCCGACCTGCTCCAGGTTGCGCGCGTAGGCGGCGTACTCGCTCATATTCACCCGCGCCAGTTCCTCTTCGGTCGGGCCCTCTTTCAGGAAGCGCTGCAGCTCCTCCTCGATGGCCGCTTCCACCACCGCCAGTTCCACGCCGGGCTTGGCGTCGGCGACGACCTGGAAGATGGACGACAGCTCGAACTCGTACACGCTGACGTGCACGTTGGTGGCTATCTGGTCCCGGTACACCAGGCGTTCGTACAGGCGCGAGTTCTTGCCGTCGCCGAGTACGGACGCCGCCAGCGCCACCGCATTGGCGTCCGCGTGACCCAGGTTGGGGGTGTTCCACACCTTGTAGATACGCGACTGCGCCACGCGGTCGAACATCTGCTCGCGCTTGGATTCCTCGCGCTTGGCGATCCAGGCCTTCTTCTTGATCAGTGGCGGACCGGCGGGAATATCGCCGAAGTATTTGTTGACCTTTTCCTTTGCGGTCTCCACGTCGATATCGCCGGCCAGTACCAACACGGTATTGGCGGCGCCGTAGTAGGTCTTGAACCACTCGTGCACGTCTTCGAGGCTGGCCGCATCCAGGTCCTCCATGGAGCCGATGGTGGTCCAGGAGTAGGGGTGGCCCTCGGGGAATATGGCCGCCTGCATCTTTTCCCAGACCTTGCCGTAGGGCTGGTTCTGGCCCTGGCGCTTCTCGTTCTGCACCACGCCGCGCTGTTCGTCCAGCTTCTCCTGGGTGATAACGCCGAGCAGGTGCCCCATGCGGTCGGACTCCATCCACAGGGCCATATCCAGCGCGTTGGTCGGCACCGTCTCGAAATAGTTGGTGCGGTCGAGCCAGGTTGTGCCGTTCATGCCGGTGGCGCCGGCCTGCTCGAACGGCTTGAAGAATTCGTCGTTGTAGTTTTCCGAGCCGTTGAACATCAAATGTTCGAACAGGTGCGCGAAGCCGGTGCGCCCGGGTTTTTCGTCTTTGGAGCCCACGTGGTACCAGACACCCACGGACACGATCGGCGCCTTGCGATCCTCGTGCACGATAACGCGCAGGCCGTTGGGCAGGGTGAATTTTTCGTAGGGGATATGCAGGGACTGGGCGCTTGTCTGTGTCTCGGTGATCGGTGCCTTGGGGGGAGTTGCGCTGGTATCTGCGGAGGCGCCGGGTTTCGGCGCCTCGCCGCAGGCGGCCAGGGCCGCGGACAGCGCCAGCGGTATCCAGTACGGACGTGCGGTTTTCATGGCGGTTTCCTTGCTTGTTGTCGTTGTTCCGAAGTGCCATCCCCAACGCCCTTGGGAGACCGCCGACAACAACAAGCAGGCGCGAGCAAGCCGGTCGTTCTGATGATTGTCGTTTGGCACCGGTGCTTCAGACCGGTGGCGGCACATCCGTGAGCCGAAAATCGCGCGGCGCCCGCGCTGTTCGCAATCGCCGGGGATTGGCGTTTCCGTCCGCACTTTATACCGCTCCGGCCCGCCGCAGGCAAACCGCTCCCCGCTTCAGTAGGCCTCGCGAATCAGGTCGATACCCGGCTGTATCGCGCGGCGCCAGGCGGCCTCGATGTCGTCGTTGTACTCCGGGTCGTGCCGGCGCAGTGTGCTCAGCAGCGCCTCCAGCCACAGGCGGTACCATTCCGGGCGTATGTTGTAGCCGTTGCGGGAATGACTCTGCCCCAGGGCGCGCAGCTTGGTGTCCGGCATGCCGCGGGCGTGCAGCACCAGCTGCATGATGCCGTTGCGCAGCAGGTGGCGCTGCTGCTTCATGTCCGTATAGGTAAACTGCACGCGTATCTCCTCGGAACTGCCCATAAAGCGATCGTAGAAGTCGACGAAAAACTGCTCGTTGTTACAGCAGCGCCCGTAGCTCTGAAAGACGATATCGCTATCGGCTGTTTCCATTGCGATTACTCCCTGGATTGGAAAGTGCCGGCGGGCAACAACAATAACCCTGGCACTTATGTGGATTTGCGGCGCGGATTCTAGCGGCCGGCGGGGCGGGCGCAAGGATTTTTTGGCGGGGCTTGGCGGGCTGTTGAAAAAGTCCGTCGTTAGGCCGGTTTCGCTCCCGCCGCGCCCGGCGCTTTCCCCGGAGTCCCATCCGCACCGCCGGGGCGGCGGGATGACAGCGCTGTCTGGGCGCGTGGCTCCTGTGGTAATTCAACTACAGAGGGGCTTGATATACTCCGCGCGGGCGGCGCCCGGTGGGCGGAGACAGGCGCAAAGGCGTATAATCCGCGCCCACTTTTCTACGGTTATACAGACTCAGCAGAGGGGGTTGGTGAATGGCGGTTAAATTGATGACGGATCTGGAGCTGGCGGGCAAGCGCGTCCTGATCCGCGAGGACCTGAATGTCCCGGTTAAGGACGGAGTTGTCACTTCCGATGCGCGCATCCGCGCCGCCCTGCCCAGCATCCGGGCCGCCGTGGACGCCGGCGCCAAAGTGTTGCTGATGTCCCACCTGGGGCGCCCGACCGAGGGCGAGTACGCCGAGGAGTTTTCCCTGGCGCCGGTGGCCGCGCACCTGGGCAAACTGCTGGGCCGCGAGGTGAAGCTGGTCAAGGAGTGGCGCGACGGCGTCGAACTGGCCGACGGCGAAGTCGCGCTGCTGGAAAATGTGCGCTTCAACCCCGGCGAGAAGAAGGACGACGAGGCGCTGGCGAAGGCCTACGCGAGCCTGTGCGACATCTTCGTGATGGATGCCTTCGGCACCGCCCACCGCGCCCAGGCCTCCACCCACGGCGTGGCCAAATTCGCCCCGGTGGCCTGTGCCGGCCCGCTGCTGGCCGCCGAGCTGGACGCGCTGGAGAAGGCGCTGGCGAAGCCGGCGCGGCCGATGGTCGCCATCGTCGGCGGCTCCAAGGTGTCCACCAAGCTGACCGTGCTCGAGAGCCTGGCCGACAAGGTGGACCAGCTGATCGTCGGCGGCGGCATCGCCAACACCTTCCTCGCCGCTGCGGGCAAGCCGGTGGGCAAGTCCCTGTGCGAGCACGACCTGGTGGACACCGCCAAGGCGCTGATGCAGAAATGCGATATCCCGCTGCCGGTGGACGTGGTGACCGGCAAGGAATTCAGTGAGAGCGCTGCCGCCGAGACCAAGCCCGCGGAGCAGGTGGCCGACGACGATATGATTTTCGATATCGGCCCCGACTCCTCCACCAGGCTGGCGGAGATCCTGAAGGAGGCCAAGACCATTATCTGGAACGGCCCTGTGGGGGTGTTCGAGTTCGACCAGTTCGGCGGCGGCACCGAGCGGCTGTCGAAGGCTATCGCCGACAGCGATGCGTTTTCCATCGCCGGCGGCGGCGACACATTGGCCGCGGTGGACAAGTACGGCATCGCCGACAGGGTCTCCTACATCTCCACCGGCGGCGGCGCCTTCCTGGAATACGTGGAGGGCAAGAAGCTGCCGGCGGTGGCGATGCTGGAAAGCCGCGCCGGCGACTGATGGCTCCTACAGACACTGCATAACGACAATTAATATTTCGTACAGACGACGAGAAAGGAAAATTTCATGGCCCTAATCAGCTTGCGCCAACTGCTGGATCACGCCGCCGAACACGGCTACGGCGTGCCCGCGTTCAACGTCAACAACCTGGAACAGATGCGCGCGATCATGGAAGCCGCGCAGCAGACCGACTCCCCGGTGATCGTGCAGGCCTCCGCCGGCGCGCGCAAATACGCCGGTGCCCCCTTCCTGCGCCACCTGATTCTGGCCGCGATCGAGGAGTTCCCGGATATTCCGGTGGTGATGCACCAGGATCACGGCACCAGTCCGGCGGTGTGCCAGCGCTCCATCCAGTTGGGCTTCAGCTCGGTGATGATGGATGGCTCCCTGCAGGAGGACGGCAAGACTCCGGCTTCCTACGACTACAACATCGACGTCACCCGCCGCGCGGTGGAAATGGCGCACGCCTGCGGCGTCTCCGTCGAGGGCGAGCTGGGCTGCCTGGGCTCCCTGGAGACCGGCATGGCCGGTGAGGAAGACGGCGTCGGCGCCGAGGGTGTGCTGTCCCACGACCAGCTGTTGACCGACCCGGAAGAGGCCGCCGACTTCGTGCAGAAGACCAAGGTGGATGCTCTGGCCATCGCCTGCGGCACCAGCCACGGCGCCTACAAGTTCACCCGCCCACCCACCGGCGACATTCTCGCCATCGACCGCATCAAGGAAATCCACGCGCGCATCCCCAACACCCACCTAGTCATGCACGGCTCCTCGTCTGTGCCGCAGGAGTGGCTGAAGGTGATCAACGAGTTCGGCGGCGAAATACCGGAGACCTACGGCGTGCCGGTGGAGCAGATCTGCGAGGGCATCAAGCACGGCGTGCGCAAGGTGAACATCGACACCGACCTGCGCCTGGCCTCCACCGGTGCCACCCGCCGCTTCCTGGCCCAGAACCCGTCCGAGTTCGACCCGCGCAAATTCCTCAAGGAAACCGTCAAGGCGATGAAGGAAATCTGCGTGGCCCGTTACGAGGCCTTCGGCACCGCCGGCAACGCCAGCAAGATACGCCCGATCAGCCTCGACGCCATGAGCCAGCGCTACGAGGCGGGCGAGCTGGAGCCGCAGATCAAGTAAAAGCCCCTAGAAGCTGCTTCATAACTACTACGCGGGCGCCTGGCGGCGTCCGGCGGTGCTCGGCATCCTCATGTACTATTTGTACACTGTTGTGCCTCCGCTCCGGCGGTCACCACCAGTCACCCGCTCGCTACGTTATGAAACAGCTGCTAGGCGTTTACTGTAGGGGCCGAAGGCGCCGCGAATATCTGGAGCGGCTGGACCGAGCCTTGTTTCGCCCTCGCGGGGTTGGGTGAAGCTATGACCCCGATGAGAAGGCCCTGATGCCGGTGGCTTTTTGCGGGACTGTCTGCGAGAGGGACCTCGCAGACAAGCCTGCAGGGATGTATTTACGGCGTGTCCCGCAAAAAGCCACCGGTAGCAGGGCTGCCACTGGGCTGGCTACGAAGCGGCTCCCATCACCAGCGGGTGAACACAAGGTTCGTTCCAGCCGCTATTCGCGGCGCCTCCGGCCCCTACCTATATCTCGTCCGCACTACCCCCGATCAAAATGCAGTACCATTAAACCAATGGACCTACTGCAAGACATCACCACCCTGGAACACAGCCCGGTCATCCAGCGCCCGGACTACTCCGCCCTGCGCGAGCAGTTGCCGGCGCTGGATTTCAGCCGTGGCGACGAGGGGCCGCTGTTGCCGGCGCTGCAGGAGTATCGCAACTACTACCACCTGCAGTTTCCGCTGGCCAGCAGGACCGGCGTCGGCACCTTCACCGCCGCCGGCTTCGAACTGGTGGCCCAGTACTGGTTGGTGGAAAAGCCGCGCGGCACCCTGTTTATCTGCCACGGCTATTTCGATCACACCGGTATCTACGGCGCGGCGGTGCGCTTCGGCCTCGAACGCAACCTGAATGTGGTGATCTTCGACTTCCCCGGCCACGGTCTGTCCAGTGGCGAGCCGGTGGCCATAGACACCTTCCTGCAGTACCGCCAGGTACTGGAGACCCTGTTGCATATCGCCCGCGACAAGCTGCCGGGTCCCTGGCACGCGCTGGGGCAGAGCACCGGCGGTGCGGCGCTGCTGGCGCATCTGCAGTACAGCCGCTGGCAGCCGTTCGACAAGGTCTTCCTGCTGGCGCCGCTGGTGCGCCCGGCGCGCTGGCACCTGCGCAAGTGGATGTACTACCTGGGGCGCTTCTTCCTGGTGGCCCCGGACCGCGGTTTCAATATCAACACCCACGACGCCGAGTTCGCGCGCCGCCAGGCACACCGGGATCCGCTGCAGTCGCCGGTGATGTCGATGCGCTGGCTGGGCGCGATGGTGGACTGGCTGAAGACCTTCCCCAAGACCGCGAAAAATCCCAAACCGGTACTGGTCGTGCAGGGCACCGGCGACGAGACCGTCTCCTGGCGCTACAACATGCGGGTTATCCGCGACCGCTTCCCGAACAGCAAGCGCGTGATCGTGCGCGGTGCCCGCCACCAGATGATCAACGAGACCCAGCCCTACCGGCACCAGATACTCAAGGCGCTGGACGACTGGCTGAACGCCTAATTGACGTGACTACCTTGTAGGAGCGGCCCATGGCCGCAATCAATTTTTCCGTACTCTGCGGAAACTGATCGCGGCCATGGGCCGCTCCTACAGGGTTTTGATACGGGCGGATCAAATTACCGCTTTTTTCTGCAGTTGCAGTTTCCGCCGCTGCGCCAGCGCATTCAGCGTATAGAGCAGCAGCCCCAGCCACACGAAGCCGAAGGTGACCAGCTTGCCCTCGCCAAAGGGTTCGCCGAACAGCAGAGTCGCGATCAGCAGCATCAGCGTCGGCGCCAGGTACTGCAGGAAGCCGACCGTGGACAGGTTCAGCCGGCGCGCGGCGATATTGAACAGCAGCAGCGGCGTCAGGGTGACCGGCCCGGCCAGCAACAGCAGGCCGTTCAGCTGCCAGCCGTTGTCGAGCAGGTTGCTGGTCGGGCTCGCGCTCCACAGCAGGTAGAGCAGCGCCAGCGGCAGCATGTACAGCGTCTCGATGGCCAGCCCGGTCAGGCTCTCCACCGGCGCGCGCTTGCGCACCAGGCCGTAGAAGCCGAAGGACAGCGCCAGGAACAGCGCCACCACCGGCACCCGCCCGAACTGCCACAGCTCGTGGGCGATACCCGCCGCGGCCAGCGCCACCGCCAGCCACTGCAGGCGCCGCAGCCGCTCGCCCAGTACCAGTACGCCGAGCAGCACATTGATCAGCGGGTTGATGTAGTAGCCGAGGCTCGCGTCCAGCAGGTGGACGTTGGTGATGGCCCAGATAAACACCAGCCAGTTGCTGCCGATCAGCAGCGTGGACAGGGCCAGGGTGCGCATCTTCTTGCCGTCGCGCAATGTCGCGGTGAAATCGGAAAACCTGCCGATCAGCAGCAGAATCGCCAGTGCCAGCACCAGCGACCAGATGCTGCGGTGGGCGAGAATTTCCGCCGCCCCGATGCCGTCCAGCAGTTTGAAGTAAAGGGGCGCCAGCCCCCAGAGGAGGAAGGCGGCAACGCCGGCGAGCAGGCCGGCCGCGGCGGAATCGTGATTGCGCAAGGGAGTACACCTGATAGAGGGACTGGGGGCGCCGAGCTTCGGCTCGGCCTGCGGGCCACGGGCCCGCTCTGGGAATGGCGCAATTGTAGAAGCGGCCGCTGGCCGCGATCAATCTCCGGCGCAATTCGGGGGCCGAATATGGCCAGAGACCGATCAAACAGAGAGAAAATCAGAAGAGCACGCGGCAGCGCAGCGTGCCGGGAATATTCTTCAGCTTCTCCAGCGCCAGGTCCGAGTACTCCGCGTCCACGTCGATAACCACATAGCCGAGGGTCTCGTTGGTCTGCAGGAACTGCGCCGAGATATTGATGTTGTTGTCCGAGAACACCTGGTTGATGGCGCCGAGCACGCCGGGCACATTCTTGTGGATATGCAGCAGCCGGTGCGCGCCCACATGGCCCGGCAGGGCCACTTCCGGGAAGTTGACCGAGCTGGTGGTGGTGCCGTTGTCGGAGTAGTGGGCCAGCTTCTCCGCCACCTCGGTGCCGATATTCTCCTGCGCCTCCATGGTGGAGCCGCCGATATGGGGCGTCAGCAGCGCATTGTCGATACCGCGCAGCGGCGACACGAACTCGTCGTCGTTGCCGCGCGGCTCCACCGGGAACACATCGATGGCCGCGCCGGCCAGGTGGCCGCTCTTCAGCGCCTCCGCCAGCGCATCGATATCCACCACGGTGCCGCGGGAGGCGTTCAGCAGGATAGCGCCGGGTTTCATCTGCGCTATCTGCTTGGCGCCGATCATCCACTTGGTGGACGGCAGCTCCGGCACGTGCAGGGAGACCACATCCGCCTCGCCGAGCAGTTCGTCCAGCGAGGTGATCTGGGTGGCGTTGCCGAGCGGCAGCTTGGTGATCACGTCGTAGAAGATCACGCGCATACCCATGGCCTCGGCCATCACCGACACCTGGGAGCCGATGGCGCCGTAGCCGACGATGCCCAGGGTCTTGCCGCGCGCCTCGTAGGAGCCGGCGGCGGACTTGAGCCAGCCGCCGCGGTGGCAGACGGCGTTCTTCTCGGGGATGCCGCGCAGCATCAGGATGGTCTCGGCGATGATCAGCTCGGCCACGCTGCGGGTGTTGGAATAGGGCGCGTTGAACACCGCGATGCCGAGCTCGGTGGCCGCCTGCAGGTCCACCTGGTTGGTGCCGATACAGAAGCAGCCGATCGCGACCAGCTTGGGCGCACTCTCCAATACCTTGCGGGTCAGCTGGGTGCGGGAGCGGATACCGACAAAGTGGGCGTCGGCGATCTTCTCGATCAGCTGGTCTTCCGGCAGCGAGGTCTTCAGGTACTCCACATTGGTGTAGCCGCGGGACGCCAGCAGATCGATGGCGGACTGGTGCACGCCCTCCAGCAGCAGTATGCGGATCTTGTCTTTTTGCAGGGACTCTTTTTGATCGGGACTGGGCGGGGCCATAATCTATCTCTTCACTGAGCGCGAACAGCGCGATGGATCGGCGTCTGTTCGGATGGAATCACTTCTTGGGAACGCCGGGAACCCGGCGAAGGCGCGATCATACCACAAGCTGATTCTGTCGCTTTATTCGAAATCCCTATCCTAACTATCGAAAACAGTTATGTACGCACACCAATTCACCTGTGGTACCGACCCGGGCCTGCCCCTGGGCAAGATCGTCTGCGTCGGGCGCAATTACGCCGATCACGCCGCCGAACTGAACAACCCGGTGCCGGAGGCGCCGCTGCTGTTTATCAAGCCCGCCACCAGCGCGGTGCCGATGGCGGAGCCGATTCACCTGCCGGTGGGCCGCGGCAGCTGCCACTTCGAAGGGGAGCTGGCGCTGCTGATCGGCAGGCGGCTCGGCGGCGCCAACGCGTCCGAGGTGCCGGCGGCGATAGCCGGCCTGGGCCTGGCCCTGGACCTGACGCTGCGCGAGCTGCAGTCGCAACTAAAAAAGGACGGCCACCCCTGGGAGAAGGCCAAGGGCTTCGACGGCGCCTGCCCGCTGTCGCCCTTCGTCAAGCTGGACTGGGCGCCGGACTGGGACAATCTCAGCTACTCTCTGTGGCTGAACGGCGAGCTGCGCCAGCGCGGCAAGACCGCGCACATGCTGACGCCGATCCTCGACCTGGTGGCCTATATCAGCGGCCATTTCACGCTGCTGCCCGGAGATGTGGTGCTGACCGGCACGCCCGCCGGCGTCGGCGAACTGCTGGACGGCGACCGCATCGCGATGCAGCTGGAGGACGACTGGCTGCGGGTGGAGACGGCGGTGGCCTGAGCGGGCGAACATATGGTTCGTTCGTGCCACTCCAGGTAGTCGCGGCGCCTTCGGCCCTACAATTGGTTTCTGGCTTTTCCTATAAGGCCGGCCGTAGGGGCGGACCTCGCCCGACTGAACCTGGCGGTTGCGGCAAGACTTCTGATACTCTTTGATTTGTGATCACATTTTCGGTATAAACCGAACAATAATTCAATTTTTAAGAGGTGTGCCATGTCAGCGCTACAAAAGACTCCCCAAACCCTGCAGGAATGGCAGGCCCTGGCGGCCGGCCTCGAGATAGAGGGCCGCGCCTTTATCAACGGCGAATATGTGGACGCCCTGGGGGGCCAGACCCGCCCCACGATCAATCCGGCGAATGGCGAGGAGCTGGCGCAGATCGCCAGCTGCGGCCCGGAGGACGCGGATCTGGCGGTCAAGGTGGCGCGCGAGACCTTCGAATCCGGTGTCTGGTCCGGGATGCCGCCGATGGAGCGCAAGAAAATCCTGGTGCGCTTCGCCGAGCTGATCGAGCAGAACAGGGTGGAAATCGCGCTGCTCGAGAGCCTCGACGCCGGCAAGCCGATCAGCGACACCATGAATGTGGACGTGCCCGGCGCGGTGACCACCATCCGCTGGAACGGCGAGGCCATCGACAAGCTCTACGACGAAGTGGCCCCGACGGGCCCGAATGAACTGGGCCTGGTCACGCGCATGCCGCTGGGGGTGGTCGCGGCGATTGTGCCCTGGAACTTCCCGCTGTCCACCACCGCCTGGAAGTTGGGGCCGGCGCTCGCCACCGGCAACAGCGTGATTCTGAAGCCCGCCTCCAACACGCCGCTGACCGCGATCCGCCTCGCCGGCTTGGCGAAAGAGGCCGGTCTGCCGGACGGCGTGCTGAACGTACTGCCGGGCCCCGGCAGCAGCCTCGGCAAGGCGCTGGGTCTGCATATGGATATCGACTGCCTGACCTTCACCGGCTCCACCGAGGTGGGCAAGACGCTGACCGAGTACTCCGGCCAGTCCAACCTGAAGCGCACCTTCCTCGAGCTGGGGGGCAAGAGCCCGAATATCGTCTTCGCCGACGCGGACCTGGACAAGGCCGCCGAGGCCGCGGCCCTGGCGATCTTCTACAACCAGGGCGAGACCTGCACCGCCGGTTCGCGCCTACTGGTGGAAAAATCCATCGCCGACGAATTTATCCAGAAGGTGGCCAGGGCCAGTGAGCGCTTCAAGCCCGGCCACCCGCAGGATCCGAATACCGTCATGGGGGCGCTGATCGACCAGAGCCAGTTCGACACCGTCGAGTTCTACGTGGCCAAGGGCCTGGAGCAGGGCGCGCAGCTGGTGTGCGGCGGCAGACCGGCGGCCGCGGTCGAGGGCGGTCACTACTACGAGCCGACCGTGTTCCGCGGCGTGACCGGCGACATGACCATCGCCCGCGAGGAGATCTTCGGCCCGGTGCTGTCGGTGATCGAGTTCGAGACCGAAGAGGAGGCGCTGCGCATCGCCAACGATTCCATCTACGGCCTCGCCGCCGGTGTCTGGACCCACAACCTCGGCCGCGCCCACCGCATGGCGCAGAGTCTGCGCGCCGGTTCCGTGTGGATCAACAACTACTTCGGCGGCGACATCACCGTACCCTTCGGCGGCTTCAAGCAGTCCGGCAACGGCCGCGACAAGTCGCTGCACGCGCTGGACAAGTACTGCGAGCTGAAGTCCACCTGGATCGATCTCGGTTAACCGCGCTATTGCCTGAGGGCCGGATTTTCGGCCCGACTCCTGCTTGGGCCGCAACTGCGGCCTTTTTTATTTTCCAATCCCGGTGGCGCATATCTCCTCGGTCGGCTATACCTAAGGAACCTCTGATTAAGTCCGTAATGTCTCTGGCTTTCAGAGGTTCCCTAATTTGTTGCTTATTCTGTTGAACCTGGCGACCTGCTCACCGCGGCGGCCGACCGGCCGCCGCACTGTTTTTGCGACCGCGTGGAAGGCTCCGGATGAAACCCGCTCTGCTGTTTTTGGCCGCGTTCCTGTCTGCGACTGCCGGCGCCGATCCGGCCCGCTTGTTCGGCGAGATCGACGGGCTTGTCGCCGTCGATGGCCCGCGCCCCCAGGGCAAGCGGGGCGATTGGATTCAGCTGTTTGTCTGCCGTGGCGAAAAAGTCAAAGCGGGCCAGCGGCTCGCAATTCAACGAAATACCTTCGGGCGCGTAGTGCAGGAATATGTCGCCGGTGCCAGCGGTCGTGTGACGGTCGCTGGCCGCGTCGGCCTCGGGTCTGTCGAGACCATTGTGGAAATCGGCACTACTCCCGTCGGGGATGTCTGTCAGGGCGCAGTCTGCCCCTGAATTACTGCGAACTGAGCGCGGGAGACGGCCAACTCGATTGTGAGTTGCCGGCCGGCGCTGGTACTCTCGGAGTTGTATTCGCGACTCTCTCCCTTCGATGAAACTGATCTACACCCACGAAAACCGCCTGCTGGTGGAGCTGGCCAGGAGCCGGCTGGAAGTCGCCGGTATCCCGGTGTTGCTGAAAAACGAGTTCGCCCAGGGCGCTTCCGGTGAACTGGCGCCGAACCAGGTGTGGCCGGAACTCTGGCTCCAGCGGGAGCGGGACTACGAGCGCGCACTCAGACTCCTGGCCGATGCCGGGGCGGAACAGGTCTCCTGGCGCTGCCGCGACTGCGGCGAGGAAAACGGCGCGGCCTTCGATTACTGCTGGAACTGCGAGCGGCCGCGGCCCGCCGGCGCAGGGAGGTGAGCTATGCAGTTTCTGATCAATATCGATGTCGATGACCTGGCGCGGGCGGTCGACTTCTACAGCGAGGCCTTCGGTCTGCATGTCGGTCGCCGTTTCGGTACCTCCGGAGTGGAGATGCTCGGCGGCAATGCACCCCTCTACCTGCTGGCCAAGGAGGCCGGCAGTCAGGCTGTGGAGCCGCTGATGCAGATACGCCGCTATGAGCGCCACTGGACGCCGGTGCACCTGGATATGGTGGTGGACGATGTTGAGGCTGCGGTCGAACGGGCGCTGGCTGCCGGCGCGAAACTGGAGGGCGAAATCCGGGTCAATACATGGGGCGCGATTGCCGGCCTGTCCGATCCCTTCGGTCACGGCTTCTGCCTGTTGGAATTCCGCGGTCGCGGCTACGACGAGATCTGCCTCTGATTCAGCCCCGATTCAGCGCGCGAGGGCGATCCTTGCTTCTGCGTCCGATGGATACCCCAATCTGCGCCGGGCGCAGCGCGCGTTCGCCCTTTCCCGGCAGAACCTATGGAAACGACAATGAAATCACACGACACCACCGCCGCGCTGCTCCTCGGCGCCGGCATACTGCTCGGTCTGGCCGCCCTCGGCCACCTGCTCGGCACCGCGGTGGACAAATTCAAAGGCTATGAGCGCACCGTGACCGTCAAGGGGTTGGCGGAGCGGGAGGTGCCGGCGGATATCGTGATCTGGCCGATCCAGTTCACCGCCGCCAGCAACGATTTGCCGTCCCTGTACCAGAGTATTGCCGACAGCAGCAAGCGCATCGAGCGCTTCCTCGGCGACCGGGGCATAGCGCCGGAGTCGATTTCGATCTCGCTGCCGGCGGTTACCGACAAGTCCGCGCAGCAGTATGGCGGTGGACCGCGCCCGGAGTTCCGCTACACGGCGCTGCAAACGGTGACCGTCTACTCGGACCGGGTGGACAAGGTGCGCGCGGCAATGCGCGGTCTGGCGGACCTGGGCAAGGAGGGGATCGCCTTCACCAGCAACAACTACCAGGGGCAGATCGAATACATCTTTACCGGCTTGAACGAGATCAAGCCGCAGATGGTGGAACAGGCCACCGTGGCGGCGCGACAGGTCGCACAGAAATTTGCCGAGGACTCCGATAGCGTACTGGGCAAGATCAAGCGCGCCTCCCAGGGCCAGTTCAGCATCGGCGACCGGGACAAGAACAACCCCCATATCAAGAAGGTGCGCGTCGTCTCCACCGTTGAGTACTACCTTTCCGACTGAGGGAAACCGCATGTACAGATCCGCAATCGCCGCAGGCCTGGGCCTGCTCCTGGCCCTGCCATCCGCCGGCGCGCTGGCCAAACCCGACAGAGAGCTGCCGCCGGGCCTGCAGAAGAAAGCCGAGCGCGGCGGTGAGCTGCCGCCGGGCTGGAAAAAGAAACTGCAGGTGGGCGCCATACTGGAGCCGGAGCTCTACCACCACGGCGTAGTCATCAAGCCGGTCGACAAATACGGCCTGGTCACCATCAGTATCGAGGGCGAGGTAGTGCGCCTGATGCACCACACCCGCGAGATCGTCGAGATTCTCGGCCACCACTGATGCCCGCGCGGCCCGCGGCCCCGCGGGCCCTTTCCCCGCTCCCAATAGCGCTGTCGCGACACTATAAATTCCCTGAACTGCCTGCGGAGTAGCCCTATGAGTGCGCAACGTCACGGTGTGTCGATCGGCCTGGAGCGCAGCGACGGCGAGTTTTTTCTGACCATGCGCGTGCGCGGCAAGCTGCGTCACGAAGACTACGAGTCCCTGGTGCCGATGCTCGAATCCGCCATCGCCGGCGTGGAGCACCCGAAGATCAATGTCTTCTTCGACGCGACGGAGATGGAGGGCTGGGAGCCGCGCGCGGCCTGGGACGATCTCAAGCTGGGGGTCAAGCACGGGCGCGAGTTCAACCGCATCGCCCTGGTCGGCAACCGCCGCTGGCAGGAGGTGGCGGCCAAGGCGGGCAGCTGGTTTATCGGCGGCGAGGCGCGCTATTTCGAGGACGAGGCTGAGGCCATGGCCTGGCTGCACGAAGACGCCTGAACGAATAGAATAGCCCGTTCAAATAATTCCCCTGTGTAAAAAGGAATTTTCCTATGTTTGAATGGGTGGCCGATCCGCAGGCCTGGATTGCGCTGGCGACGCTGGCGGCACTGGAAATCGTCCTCGGTATCGACAACATCATCTTTATTTCCATCCTCGTCGGACGCCTGCCGGAAAAGCAGCGCGAACCGGCGCGCTTTATCGGCCTGACCCTGGCCATGGTCACGCGCCTGGCGCTGCTGTTCTCCATTGTCTGGATCATGGGGCTGGTGGAGCCCTGGTTCACCCTGTTCGGCATGGAAATCTCGGGCCGCGACGTGATCCTGATCGGTGGCGGACTGTTCCTGTTGGCCAAGGCCACCCACGAGATCCACAACAGTCTCGAGGGTGCCGAGGGTGGTGGCGGCTCAGTAGCCGCGGCCGGTTTTGGTATGGTGCTGCTGCAGATAGCGATACTGGATATCGTCTTCTCGCTGGATTCGGTCATCACCGCGGTGGGTCTGGTGGACGAGATTTCCATCATGGCGGTGGCGATTATTCTCGCGGTGATCGTGATGCTGGTGGCGGCCAAGCCGATCGGCGATTTCGTCGACCGCCACCCGACGGTGAAGATGCTCGCGCTGTCCTTCCTGATCATGGTGGGCCTGACGCTGATCGTCGAGGGCTTCGACGTGCATGTGCCCAAGGGCTATATCTATTTCGCGATGGCGTTTTCTATGGCCGTGGAGCTGCTCAACCTGCGCCTGCGCAGCAAGAGAGAAAGCCAGACCCCGCCGGTGCAACTGCACAAGCCCTACCGGGAGGAGAACGCGGAGGCGGGTTGAAGCCTGTCTCAGAGTGTTGATACGTTCTGAGCCGGTGCGGTGGCGGCTAGCACTTTGCCTTAAATTCTGGCGGTGGAACTTCGTCAGCAACCTGAGGCGGGCCGAACCCGCCTTTTTCCACTGAATCGGGCCTGTAGGGGCCGAAGGCGCCGCGAATACCTGGAGCGGCTGGAACGAACCTTGTATTCGCTCTTGTTCCGTGGGGGCGTCAGAAACCTCAGCCACTCAGTCCGCTCAGTGGCGGCTCTGCCAGCGGGAGCACCTCGCGAGACACGCCGTAAATACATCCCTGTAGGCTTGTCGGCGAGGTCCCTCTCGCCGACAGTCTCGCGAGGTGCTCCCGCTGGCAGAGCCTTCGCATCAACGAGCGGACTCCGTCGACCTTTAGGGCGAACACAAGGTTCGCCCCTACTGACAGGCGCTGCGAATTCCGTGCGCCTCCTGCACTGCTTCCAGCCAGTAGTAGGTGTCGTTGTCGCTGAAGTAGTAGTAGACACTGTCATTCGGCAACAGCACCACGGTAATCCCGCCGAAGCCGGATAAAAACGGAATCCACTGGTCGCCGCTGCAGCCGCTCAGCTCACTGGCCACATTGTGCGCCCAGAAACCGTTGTTATAGCGGTAGCCCGCCAGCGGCACTGTGCCGGTGTCGGAGGCCGAGCGCTGCAGTGCCGCGTCAAGTTGCGCGCTGTCCAGCATCTGCTGGCCGCCGATCCTGCCGTCGTCGATACCGACGAAGCTCGCGATCTTGGCGATATCGTCCGGCAGCCAGATCAGTCCCCAGCCCGCAAACGGCTGTGCCACCGCATCGTAGGTGCGGCGTGTATAGTGGCCGGTGGGGCCGACGCCGATCGGCTTCCACAATTCCTCGACGATGACATCGGTAAAGATATCCGCTCCGCTGCCCTGCCGGTCCTGCAAATAGGTGTTCATCAAGGTGCCGGCGATATAGGTATCCGAGGTGTGGTAGACCCACTGGCTGCCCGGCGTGGCCTTGCGCGCGTACTGGGTGCAGCTGTAGTTGAGCTTGGCGGCGTGGCTGTCCACCAGGAACAGGTTGTCGGTGTGGCCCGCGCCCTCGTCCTCCATATAGGCGGCGCTGCCGTAGTTGCCGGTGGCCATATCCAGCAGATTGTCCAGCGTCACGTCACTCCAGTTGCCGTTGCCGGAACAGTCGCCCACATAGTCGGCGACGATGCTGTTGCGCAGGCCCGGATAGCGTTTTTCCAGGCGCATCATCGCCACGCCGGCGAACAGCGACTTGGCGGTGGAGTAGGAGGGCACCACCAGGGATTCGCAGTAGGGATAGTCGCCGTTGCGGGTTGCGCAGGCGCCGCGGTAGTGGGTGCCGTCTATGACGAAGCCGGCGGTGCTGATATGGCTGGCGTCGGTGCCGTTGGGTGCTTCGAAGGCGCCGACATCGGTGCCCGGGTAATCGGCGGCGAGCGCCGACAGCGGCTTCACCGGCAGGCGCGCGGCGATTTCGTCCTGGTAGTCGGCGATTAGCTGGCTCTGGCCGGCGATCGTCTGCGGCGTATAGGTGGCCGGGAGCAGCCCCCACCAGTCCGCCTTGAAATAGAGACAGGTCTCGCTGCTGATCTGGTAGGCCACCTTGGACACGGCGCCGTCGCCTTTGAACAGGAAGGACATGACCCCGTTGTGCACGCAGTTGGCGTTGCGCTGCAGTAGCGCAAACGGAATGGCCGCGCGGCTGTAGCCGTTGTCACCGCTCTCCTGCCACACGCGCCCCGGTGTCAGCACATACTCCCAGTTGGGATGCGCGCTCGGGATGGCGCCGCGTTCGAGCGGAAAGATATGGCTGCCGGTTTGCAAAAACTGAAAATCGAATTCCGGCAGATGTTTGCGGGTGTGGTCGCCGGCACCGGTGTAGTTGTAGGGATCCAGATGTTCGGCGAAGGCGCCTCCGCTCGCTTCGCCCTGCAGCGTCAGTCTGCCGGCGAAGGCGTGCTGCGGGTGCGCCGCCTCCGGCGGTAGCCCGTAGGCAGACAGGTCAACGCGCGCGCCGGGGTCGCTGCCGTTCATCAGCGTATCGTAGCCGAGCAGTGTGCGGTTTACGTTGCCGCTGCCGGTCAGCTGGTCGTAGTAGTCGTCGTTGTTGCCGCCGCCGCTGTCGACCTCGCCGGTGACGAGAATATTGTCGCCGTAGCAGTAGTCGTAGTACTGGTTCACGCTGTTGCGATAACGGATGGTGATCTCGCTTTTGTTGTCCGCATCGATCGCGACGCTGCCGGCGCTGTAGAGGGCGCTGTTGTCCTGGCCGTTGACCAGCGTGATCGCATTGACCCAGCTGTTGCCGCCGTCGTTGGAGACCTCGGCGATACAGCTGTCGCCGTATTCCAGCGCGTAGGCGGCGATATCCAGCGAGATATTCACATTCACATAGCCCAGGGTGGAAAAGCTCAGGCTGGCGCTGCTGCCCGCGCCCTGAATTCCTATCGAATAGTTGCCGTAATAGTAATTGGGATAGACGGTTCCGCTGGTGTTCCAGCCGTTGAGGTCGCCGTCCTGGAAGTCATCGGACACCAGCGTGTCCGCCTTCAGTTGCGACGAGGCGCAGGCGCAGAGGGCCGCGGCCACGACGAGATGTTTGATTATTTTCATGGTCGGATTATTTGTGTAGTGGTCTGTCTGGGCGAACACAAGGTTCGCCCTTACCTGTTGGGATTTTTAGTTGCAGAGGCTGCGGATACCGTGCGCTTCCACGGCCGCGTCCATCCACAAATATTCGTCCTCGTCGGAGAAGTAGTAGTAGACGCTGTTGTTCGGCAGTATCAGCACCGAGATGCCGCCGTAGCCGGACATAAACGGCAGCCACAGGTCACCGCTGCAGCCGGGCAGATTGTCGCTGATCTCGTGGGCCCAGAAGCCGTTGTTGTATTTGTAGTCGGCCAGTGGATCCACGCCGCGGTCACCGGCATCCTTCTGCAGCGCTGCGTTCAGTGCGCTCTGGTCCAGCGCAGACTGGCTGCCGCCGGCGAAGAAGCTGCCGATCTTGGCCACGTCGTCCCTCAGCCACATCAGGCCCCAGCCGGTGAAAGGCTGCGCTACCTGGTCGTAGGTGCGGCGCGTGTACCTGGCAGTAGGGCTTACACCCAGCGGCGCCAGCACTTCGCCGACAAGGATGTCAGTGAAAATATCTGTGCCGCTGCCCTCAATACCCTGCACATAGGCGTTCATCGCGGTACCCAGTATGTAGGTGTCCGAGGTGTGGTAGACCCACTTGCTGCCCGGGTTCGCCTTGCGCGGGTACTCGCTGCAGCTGTAGCCGATCTTGGATGCGTGGTCCTCGGGCAGGAAGAGGTCGTTGGTGTGGCTCGCGCCCTCGTCGCTCATATAGCCGGCCAGCTTGTAGTTACCGGTGGCCATATCCAGCGCATTGCCGAAGGTCACGTCGTCCCAGTTGCCGTTGGCGGCGCAGTCGGGCACATAGTTGCCGATGATCTGGTTGAAGCTGCCGGAATATTTCTGCTCCAGACGCATCAGCGCGCTGCCGGCAAACACCGACTTGGCCGCCGAGTAGGAGGGCACCGCAAGGGATTCGCAGTAGGGGTAGTCGCCGCGGCGCGACGCGCAGCCGCCCACATAGTGGGTGCCGTCGATGACGAAGCCCACCAGGGAAATACTCGCCGGGTCCTTGCCGTTGGGCGCGGCGAACCTGTTCGGATCGGTCCCCGGGTAGTCCGCGGCCAGCGCGCTCAGCGGCTTGGTGGGCATGCGCCCGTTCACTTCGGCCTGGTAGTCGGCGATCAGCTCGGCGCTGTTGTTGACCGTGTGCGGCGTGTAGCCGGCGTCCAGCTGACCCCACATGTCCACCTTGAAGTAGAGGCAGGTTTCCGCGGCTATCTGGTAGGCCACGTCGGATACCGAGCCGTCGTCCTTGAACAGAAAGGTCATCACGCCGTTGTGCATGCAGTTGGCGTTTTTCTGTTGCAGTGCGAAGGGCAGCGCGACGCGGCTGTAACCGCCGTCCCCGTTCTCATTCCAGACGCGCCCGGGCGTCAGCACATACTCCCACTCCGGGTGCGCGCTGGGTATCGAGCCGCGCTGTAGCGGGACAATATGGCTGCCGGTCTGCACGAATTCGAAGTTGAATTCCGGCAGGTGTTTGCGCGTTGTGTCCTGGGAGCCTGTGTAGCGGAAGGTGTCCACATGCTCATCGAAGGCGCCGCCGCTGGCTTCGCCAAACAGCTCCAGGCTGCCCTCGAAGCGGTTTGTCGGCATGGCCGCCTCGGCCGGCAGCGCGTAGTGGCTGTAGTCGACCAGCGCGCCGGGATCGGCGCCGTTGATCAGTGTGTTGAAGGTGAGCTGGCTGCGGTTGACATCGCCGCTGCCCGCGAGCGGATCGAAGTCCTCCACACTGCCACCGCCCTCGCTGGCGCTGCCGGAGAGGTCGATGACGAAACTGCCCTCGTCCGGGTCGTTGGAGCTGACGGTGACAGCGCTATTGAAAGTGCCCTCGGCAGCGGGGGCGAATTCGACGCTGATCTGGCAGCTGCCGGCGGGTGCCACTGTGCCGCAGCTGTTGGCGATAATGCTGAAGGGCGCGGCCGGGTTGCTGACATTTGAGATCACCAGATCGGCGCTGCCGATATTGTCGATCAGTGCGTTCAGCGTGTTGCTGCCTCCCGGCGCGACACTACCGAAATTCAGGCCGGTCGGTCCGTCGATATCCGCTTCGGTCGGCGCGCCGCCGCTGCCGCTCACGGTTACCGACTGGCCGTAGCAGTAGTCGCCGGTGGTGGCACCGGTGCTGCGGAAGCGCAACTGTACCTGCGGGTTATTGTCGATACCGGGCGGCGAACTGCTGGCACTGTAGTGGCTGCCGTCGTCCTGGCCGTTGTATATGGTCAGCGCAGTGGTCCAGCTGCCGCCGCCGTCGGTGGAAATCTCCGCGTAACAGAATTCGCCGTTTTCCAGCGATGTGGCGGACATCGCGAAGTTCACCGCCACCGAGGAAAAACCGGCGGTCGAAAGCGTGCGGGTCGCGCTCGCGGTGGCGCGCAGGCGGATGGACTCGTTGTTGTAGGCATCCACAGTGCCGGACGTGGACCAGCCGCTGATATCGCCATCGGAGAAGTCGTCGGAGAAGATCGTGGCCGCATTCGCGGCCAGCGGCACAGCCAGCGCGGGCGCGAGCAGCGCCAAGCGCAGTTTGGGTAAGAGTTTCATAGTCGCACCTGGTTATTTTTTTATTGAGCGATGGGGCCCGCTGTCGCGGACCGGTTAACACAGAGCGCTAATAAGATGCGGCGGCAGCGGCGGTGCCGTTAGCACCAGCTGCGCAGTAGCGATGGGACCAGTGGGGGCGCCGGTGGGTTTTCGGCGCCGCGTGGCAAAGGGTGAGGCGCAGGGGGCGGCGGGCCGCGCTCAGTCGTCGCGGAGCACTTCGCCGGCCTGTTTTTCCCGCAGTACCCAGTAGGTGACTGCCAGTGCCAGAGTGACGGCCGCCAGCCCGAGCAACAGCTGTGAATCGACGGTTTGCAGATCCATGACGATAAACTTCCGCGCCAGCACCAGCAGTGCGATCAGAATCACCACGGTGGTCTGGATGATGCTCTGTTGCCGCGTCACCACATACTGCAGGGTGTGATTGAATTCCAGCGCGATCAGAAGCGTCAGTATCTCGCCGAAGATGCTCTGGAAAACCCGGTAGTCGAGCGGATCCATCATGCCCAGCAGCAGGCCGGAGACGATCGACAGCGCCAGGCGGAATACGGCCACGACAATGATCAGGCCGATCAGGAAGGTCAGCAGCAGCGCGATGACACTCTCAAATTTCTGGTAGTAGGTCAGCAGCGGCCAATCCTGGCACAGGCGCTTGAGTCCGGACGGGCGCATCGGGGCTCCTCGGGGCGGAAGGGGGTCAGGCTCAGTGTAGCAATGCCGCCCGGGAAGGCGCTGAATGGCGGCGGCTACCGCAAGGCGCCGCTCAGCTCCTCCGCCACCAGCGAGATCACCCTGGGGTCGGAGGGCATCCAGCGGTGCAGCTTTACCGGCACCTGGTAGGAGGCGCCGATCGGAAGCCGCGCGCTGGTATGGGGCAGTATTGTGATGTCGTACCTGGTCCAGATGGAAACCGGCGCCAGGCTAGACAGAGTGTCCATGTCGCGATTGAGCGCGGCGAGAAATTCGCTGCCGGTGCGCAGCTGCCGGCCGCCCTTGTAGGGTAAGAAATTGGCCCAGTAGCTGCCGAAGTGGGGGCTGGCGATGGAGATGAACTTGTGCACCCGCGCAAGCCCGCCCAGCTGCTGCAGATAGTGCCTGGCCACTATGCCGCCCATACTGAAGCCCACCAGCGAACAGCTGCTGCCCTCTTCCGCCAGCGCTTCCACGCGCTTTTTGAGCTGCTCCGACAGGTGTTCCATACCGTGCCAGCCGGAGTTGTATTTCAGGTGGATATAGTGGGCGCTGAAGCCCGCGGCCTGCAGGGCCTGTTGCATCCGCACCATCGACCAGCCGTAGTCGAAGATGCCGGGAATCAGCAGTACCGTTTGGCTCCTGTTGCGCATCTGCTGCATGGGCTACGGTGAGGGCGCCTCCCGTTCGGTGCGGAAAATCTCCATACCGCGGGCGCGATAGTTGTGCAGTGCGCCCGGGTGGTCCAGCGAGCAGGTGTGTACCCAGACCTCCCCGGTATCGCCCCAGCTCCAGGCGGATTCCAGCGCGTGGGTCAGCAGATAGCCGCCGAAGCCCATACCGATAAACTTTGGCGCCAGGCCGAAATAAGCGATCTGCACCCGGCCGCCGGCCTGCCGTTCGAGCTCGTAGTAGCCGGCAATGGAGCCCCGGTGGTAGGCCGCCCAGGTGCGCAGCTGGTCGCGCTCCACATAGCGCCGCCACGCCTCGTCGGGCAGCGCCAGCTTGTCGGTCCACTGCCAGGCCTCGCCCACCAGCTGGTAGAGGTAGCGGTTGAAGCGGTATTCCTTCAGTTCCGCCTCGATCACCGCCAGCCCGTCGGGGCGGGGCTTGCCGCGAATCTGCTCCGGCGAGGTCATGTGCAGATAGTAGGTGGTGACCGGTTCACGTTGACTCAAGATATTTCTCCGGGTTGCTGAGCGGGCAGATAGATTGCCGCGCCGACAGTCTGCAAGTGTCAAATTATATACGGGCTCGGAAACGGCGCCGGTTTCACGGCAGGCGCAGGTCGTGGTCGAGGGCGGCGGTGCCCTGGGTTCGCGCGTACTCGAGGAAGGCGCTCGCGGCCGGAGACAGTGGGCGCGAGCGCCGCCGCGCCAGATACCAGCGGGTATCGATCGGCAGTGTCTCCACATCCAGTATCGCCAGGCCGGCGCTGCCGCCGAACGCGAGAGTGTGTTCGGAGAGAATCGACACGCCCAGCCCGGACATGACCGCGTGTTTGATCGCCTCATTGCTCTCGATGGTCATGCGCACGTTCAGGGTCACCCGCCGGCGCGCCAGGAAGCGCTCGATCGCGTGGCGGGTGCCGGAGCCCTCCTCCCGGCGCAGGAAGGGCTGGCGCGCAAATTCCGCCAGCGGCAGCTTCTTGCTCCGCGCCAGCGGGTGCTTTGCCGGCGCTATCGCCACCAGGCGGTTGGGCAAAAACTCGATCAGTTCCAGGTCCGGCATATCCGGCGGGTGGCTGAATACATAGAAGTCGTCTTTGTCCTCGCCGGTCCGCGCGATGATCTGGCGGCGGTTGCCGACGCTGAAGCGGATATCGAGGTGCGGGTGCCGCTCGTAGAAGTCGCCGATCAGGTGCGGGATGAAATACTTGGCCGTGGTCACCACGGCCAGGCGCAACCCGCCCGCCTCGAGGCCGCGCAGTGCGGCCAGCTTCAGGCCGAGATACTCGTAGTTTTTCAGTATCTCGCGCGCGCTCTCGACCAGCGTGAGCCCGGCCTCGGTGAAGTGGATCTGCTTGCCCACCGAATAGTAGAGCGGCAGGCCGACAATATCGGAGAGCTTGGCCATCTGCATCGACACGCTGGGCTGGGTCAGGTGCAGCGCGCGCGCCGCGGCGCTGATACTGCCCTGCTCGTAGACCGCGAGGATGATCTCCAGCTGGCGCGCGGTGCCTATCTGGGCGTGGATTCTGTGTGCCGTCACTAGGATTAACCCATAAGTAATCAGTGATGGATTTAATAATAAATATCTATTTTTTTCTATGGAAGCCTTTATCGATAATCCCGCCGCTGTTTACCACCGAAGCGGATAGGGGGTTGATATGACCAATGCACAATTTCTGTTTGGGGTCGGCGTCGGCCTGGGGCTGGCGGGGCTCGGCGCCGCGCTGGCGGCCGCGGGCATCGCCGGCGGTGCCCTGACCGGCACCGGCCTGCTGGTGCTGCTGCTGAACGGCGCCTGCTGGATCGGTGCGCGCCGCGGCCGAAGCGTGGCGCAACCCGCGACCCTCCACCGGGGCAGCGCCGGAGAAGCCCGCTGATGGCGCTGGATATCGTTGTCGGCTTCTTCGTGCTCGGGGCCCTGGCACAGCTGCTGGGCAGCGACCTGCGCCTGCCGGAGGGGCTGTACAAGAGCTGTGTCATCTTCCTGTTGCTGGCCATCGGCCTCAAGGGGGGCAAGGCGCTGGGCGCCTACCCGCTGGCCACGCTGCTGCCCCAGGCCGCCGCGGTGGTCGCCTTCGGCGCGCTGCTGCCGCTGGCCGCCTTCCCGATACTGCGCTGTATCGGCGGCTGGCCGCGGGTAGACGCGGCGGCCACCGCGGCCCACTACGGATCGGTCAGCGTCGCCACCTACGCGGTCGCCGTGGCCCTGCTGGACAGCGCCGGCATCGACTACGAGGCCTATATGCCGCTGTTCGTGGCGCTGCTGGAAGTACCGGCAATAGTGGTGGGTATACTGCTCGCCGGCGCCGCCAGCGGCGCGCGCGCGGATGGCCGGCGCAGAGACTGGGGAAAAATTGCGCGCGAGATGTTCCTCAACCAGGGCGTGCTGTTGCTGCTCGGCGGCATCGCGATCGGCGCCTGGGGCGGAGAGCGCACCGCTTCCGTCATGCCTTTCTTCGGCAGCCTGTTCCACGGCGTCCTGGCGCTGTTCCTGCTGGAAATGGGGCGGATTGCCGCCGCGCGGCTGCCGGCGATACGCGAGCAGGGCGCCTTTCTGCTCAGCTTTGCCGTGCTGATGCCGCTCGTCGGCGCCGCGGCCGCGGCAGTGCTGGGCAGCTGGCTCGGGCTCAGTGCCGGCGGCGTGTTTCTGCTCGCCGTGCTCGGCGGCAGCGCCTCCTACATCGCGGTGCCGGCGGCCATGGCCGTGGCGTTGCCCCAGGCCAATGCGAGTCTGTCGATTACAGCCTCGCTCGCGATTACCTTTCCATTCAATGTACTCGTTGCGATCCCGGTCTATCTGGCGGTGATCCGTGCGTGGAATTGATGCGAGGCGCGGGTAATTCAATTTGAAACGGCGCCGGCGGACTCAGGCGCTGCCTGAGTCCCGCTCCGGTTCCACTTGGGTGTCGGCGCACACCGGTGTGCCGCTGCGAAAGGCGGCGCGGGCGATCATATGCGCGCCCACCGGCACCGTCAGGAACAGGAACAGTATCGCCGCCACCGCGCGCGCGGTTACCCGCGCGTCCTGGAACAGCAGTGCGACTGCCCCCAAAAGCAGCCCACAGCAGAGGGTGGCGGCCTTGCCGGAGGTGCTCATACGCGTGTAGATGTCGGGCATGCGCACCAGCCCCAGGGCCGCGGTAAAACCGAAAAAGCTGCCGCCCAGCATCAGCAGCGCCACCGCAATTTCAGCCATCCCCATGCTCCTGTGTTTCGTCGTCCTGTTGTGTCCGCACGCCGCCGCGCTCGATAAAGCGCGCGAAGGCCACGGTGACCAGGAAGGCCACCAGCGCCAGCGCTATGGCCGCATCCAGGTACACCGCGCGCCCCGATGCCAGCGCCAGCAGCGCGCAGTAGGCCACCGCGAGAATATTCAACACATCCAGCGCCACCACCCGGTCTGCCAGCGTGGGTCCGCGGGCGATGCGGAAAAAGCACAGCGCCAGTGCCAGCAGCAGCGCCCAGGAGGCCAGGTTGATCGACAGGTTCAGCAGCGGCGAGTCGCCGGCCTTGATCAGTTCCAGCATCAGGACAGGGCCCCCGCCACCCGGCGCTCGAAACCGTCGCGGACTTCGCGGCGGAAGGCGTCGGGGTCGTCGACAAACAGGGCGTGAATGTAGAGCGCGTCCCCGTCCGGCGATATATCCAGCACCAGGGTTCCCGGCGTCAGCGAAAGCAGCTGCGCCAGGGTGAGTATCTGGTGCGGCTCGCGGATGGCGAGCGGCACGCGGATGATCTTCGGGCGGCTGCGGCGCAGTGGGGAGAGCACTTCGCGCACAGTGCGCAGCCCGGCAAGCAGCAGTTCGCGCAGAAAGAACAGCAGCAGTCCGAGTACGCGCGGCAGCCGCTGGAAATAACTGTCGCCGCGGCGCCGGCCACGGGTCACCGCCAGTACCAGATAGCCGAGGGCAAAGCCGGCGAGAAAATTGAGCAGAGTCGCGTTGCCGGTCAGCGCCGACCAGCTGATCGCCAGCAGAAGGTTTACCAGCAGCAGTTTCATTTTGCGTTCCTCGCCAAGAGTAAACTCAGTGTCGGCCCAGCACCGCATCGACATAGGCGCCGGGGTCGAGCAGGGCCGCGGCCGCGCGCAGGGAAAACCCGACCAGCGGCTGTGGAAACAGCCCCAGCGCCAGGGTCACCAACGCCAGCGCCAGTGACGGCAGCAACCGCTGCAGCCGCTCGGCGCCGGCCAGCGGCGCCAGGCCCTGTTCGCCGCCCGGGTGATCCTTCCAGAAGGCCTCGGCCCAGATCTTGCTCATCGAGAAGAGGGTCAGAGCGCCGGTCAGCAGCGCCACCGCGGCGGTCCAGTAGGCGGTCTGGTCGAGGCTCGCCTGCACCAGCAGCAACTTGGCCCAGAAGCCGGACAGCGGCGGAAAACCGGCGAGGCCGAAGGCGGCGATGAAAAACGCCGCCGCCAACAGCGGGCTGGCGCGGTAGAGGCCGCCGATGCGCCGCAGCTCGAAGCTGCCGGCGAGGCGCGCCGCGGTGCCGCTGATCAGCAGCAGATTGGTCTTCGCCACTATGTTGTGCACCATGTAAAAGATGGCGCCGGCCAGCGCCAGCGGGCTGTAGAGGGCCAGCCCCAGCACCAGAAAACCGATCTGGCTGATGATGTGGAAGGCGAGGATCTTGCGGAACTCGTAGTGGGCCGCGGCGCCGAGCACCCCGGTCAGCATCGTCAGCAGCGCGGCCGGCAGCAGCAGCTGGTGCACCAGGCCGTCGCCGGCGGGAAATATCAGCGTGAAGGTGCGGATCAGCGCGTAGACGCCCACCTTGGTCAGCAGCCCGGCGAAGACCGCGGTCACCGCCACCGGCGGCGCGTGATAGGAGGCAGGCAGCCAGAAAAACAGCGGAAACAGCGCCGCCTTGATGCCGAAGGCCACGAGCAGCAGCACGCCCAGTGCATCCACCGCCGCCGGGTTGTCGATCGCGGCCACCGCCAGGTGCAGCCGCGCCAGGTTCAGGGTGCCGGTGAGACCGTACACCAGGCCGATCGCGGTCAGTATCAGCAGGGTCGAGACCAGGTTCAGCGCCAGGTACTTGATCCCCGCGTCCAGTTGCCGCGGCTCTCCGCCGATGACCATCAGTGCGAAGGACGCGATTAGCATCACCTCGAACCAGACGTAGAGATTGAACAGATCGCCGGTTGCGAAGCTGCCGCAGACGCCGGCCAGCAGCAGCTGGTAGTAGCTGTGAAACCCGAGGCGCAGGCGCGCGCGGTCGATATCCGCCAGCGCGAAGACCGCCACCGCGATACCGATCACGCCGGTGATCAACAGCATCACCGCGCTCAGCGGATCGGCGGCCAGGGAAATGCCGTGCGGCGCCGGCCAGCCGCCCATCTGCGCCGCCACCGGCCCTCTGCGCGCGACGGTGACGAATATCGCCAGGGTGGCGAACAGCAGCAGCGCGCAGCTGCCGACGCTGATCGCGCGCGTCACCCCGGGCCGCTGCCGCGTCAGCAGGGTCACCAGCGCGGCGGTGATCGGCAGCAGGAATGGCAGGGCGAGCAGCCAGCTCAAAATCCGTGCTCCCGTTGCGTGCCGGCTTTCGCCACCGGCTCGGTCAGGCGCATGGTGTCGGCGTTCAGGGTGCCGAGCATGCGGTAGCTGTCGACGATCAGCGCCAGCGCGAAGGCCAGCAGGCCGAAGCCGATCACTATGGCGGTCAGAATCATCGCCTGTGGCAGCGCATTGGCCACCGGCGCCGCCGGCGCCTCCAGGCCGGCGCCGATCAGCGGCGGCGCCGCGCGGGTAAGGCGGCCGGCGGCGAAAATCGCCAGGTTGGCGGCGTTACTGAACAGGATCAGGCCGAACAGATAGCGCAGCAGGTTGGGCGCCAGCATCAGGTAGACCGCAGTGGCCGTCATGGCGCCGACGAGAAAGGCGAGGGCGGTTTCCACGGTCAGTTGTCCTCCAGGGCAAAAAACAGCACCAGCACCGAGCCCAGTACCGCCAGGTAGACGCCGATATCGAAGGCCAGTACGGTGGACAGCGGCAGCCCCTTGCCGCCTGCGCCGCCGCCGATAAAAAGCCACAGGCCGGTAAACGGCGCCCTGCCGGCCAGCAGGCCCGCGGCGCCGGACAGCAGGGCGAGCAGCGCCCCGGCCGCGGCGAGTTTCAGCGGCGCGACCCGCAGCGCTCCCCGCGCCGCGCCGACGCCCCAGGCCAGTGCAAACAGGATGAAGGCCGCAGCGGCGATCAGCCCGGCGATAAAGCCGCCGCCCGGCTCGTTGTGGCCGCGCAGCAGCATGTAGATGGAAAACAGCAGGATCAACGGCGCCAGTATCCGCGTGGCGCCCTGCAGTATCGGCGACTTCATCGGCCCGGCTCCCGGCGCCCGCGCAGCAGCGCGGCGGCGGCCAGCGCCGCGGCGAAGACCACGAGAATTTCACCGAAGGTGTCCAGCGCGCGGAAATCCACCAGGATCACATTGACGATATTGCGCCCGTGGGCCTCCGGCACCGCCGCCTGCTCGAAGTAGTCGCGGGTGGCGGGGTCGATCGGCTGCTGCAGAACCGACAGCAGCGCCGCGGCGACGGCGCAGCCCACCGCGGCGGCGAGCAGCGCGTTACCGGCGCGGGCGGCGATGCGCTGCGGGGGCGCGAACAGCGGCAGCCGGTGCAGGGTCATGGCGATCATGACCAGGAACAGCGTCTCTACCAGCAGCTGGGTGATGGCCACGTCCGGTGCGCCGAAGAACAGATAGATCAGCGCCAGGCCCACACCGAGGGCGCCGAGGCCGCAGATGGCCGTCAGCGGCCGCCGCGCCGCGGCCGCCGCCAGGGCGCCGGCGAACGTCAGCGCCATCGCCGCCCACTCCTTGATCGTCAGCTGTGGCCATTCGGGCGCGGCCGCGTCGCCGCCGCGCAGCAGCGCGATTGCCAACAGCAGCGCCAGCGCCGCGAACACCGCCCGCAGGTAACCGCTGAGAAGGCCGTGCTGCAGCCGCCGCGTCTGGGTGGCGGCGAGGGTGTCCAGGCCGGCGATGGCGCCGTCCCAGGCGCGGTCGGCGCTGAGTGGCAAGCGCGGCGCCAACCGGGCCATCAGTGCGCGCAGCCGGTGCTGGGCGAAAAACACGATGATACCGAGGACGAGGGTCACCACACTCAACAGCAGCGGCAGGTAGAGGCCGTGCCAGAGTTTCAGCTGCACGACTTCCGGGCGCCCGAGAATGGCCGTGACCGCCGGCTGCACCAGGCTGTCGGCGACCAGACTGGTATCCATACCGAAGGTCAGGCCCAGGCAGGCCAGCAACAGCGGCCCGATCCACAGGCCGGCGGCGGCCCGGTGCTCGCCGGCGCGGCGCTGGGGGTGGCCGAGAAAAGGCTTCAGCACCACCGTGGCGGCCACCGTCACCATCAGTGCATTGGCGAACACCGCCGCGCCGGCCACCAGCATCGGCTCGGTGGCGATCGCCAGCGCGCCCTCGTATTTCAGCTCCTTGCCGATAAAGCCGAGGAACGGCGGAAAGCCGGCCATGGACACCGCCGCCGCCAGCGCGGCGGCGAAGGTGGCCGGCAGTTTGCGCCACAGGCCGCCGAGTTGGGTGAGTTCGCGGGTGCCGGTGGCGTGGTCGATGACGCCCACCACCATAAACAGCGCCGCCTTGTAGAAGGCGTGCACCAGCACGAAGGTAATGGCCGCGGCCACCGCCACCGTGTCGTCGGAACCGAGGAACATGGTGAGAGTGCCGAGGGCCACCACCGTGGTGTAGGCGAGCGCCAGTTTCAGGTCTGTTTGGCGCAGCGCCAGCACCGCGGCGACCACCGCGGTGGCCGCGCCGGTCAGCGTCAGCGTCCACTCCCACAGGCCGCTGCCCGCCAGCGCCGGGTGCAGCCGCGCGATCAGGTAGATACCCGCCTTCACCATGGTCGCCGAGTGCAGATAGGCGCTCACCGGCGTCGGCGCCGCCATCGCGTTGGGCAGCCAGAAGTGGAAGGGGATCTGCGCCGATTTGGTCAGCGCGCCGGCGAGGATCAGCAGCAACATCGGCGTGTAGAGGCTGTGGGCGCGGATTCTCTCCCCCGCCTGCAGTACTTCCGTGAGCTGCAAGCTGCCGGCGGCGGCGCCGAGCAGCAGCAGGCCGGCGAGCAGACACAGGCCGCCGAGGGATGTGACCAGCAGTGCCTGCTGGGCCGAGCGCCGCGCCTTCGCACCGGCGTGGTTGAAGCCCACCAGCAGGTAGCTGGCGATGGTGGTCAGCTCCCAGAACACGAACAGCGCGATCAGGTCGGCCGCCAGCAGCAGGCCCAGCATGCCGAGCATAAACAGCAGCAGGTAGAGAAAGAAGCGCGGCAGCAGCGGGTGGCCGCGCAGATAGAGGCCGGCGTAGAACACGACAAAACTGCCGATGCCGCTGACCAGCAGCGCAAACAGCAGGCTCAGGCCGTCGAGCATAAACGCGAGGGATACACCCAGCTCCGGCACCCAGGCGATGCCGAACTTTACCGCGGCGCCGGCGCGCACCTGGGGCAGCAGCGCCAGCAGCCAGGCGGTCGCGCCTGCCGGAAAGGTCAGCACCAGCAGCGTCAGGGTCGTGTCGCGCCCGCCGGGCCGCGCCGGTGCGGCCCCGCTGTGCGCCGTGTGGTTCATGGGTATCCATCCCCGCAGAGTGGCGCGGCAACTGCCCGCCGGTTGCCGCCAGGGCTGCGCGCGTTTGCCGTTTCGGTGCGGAAATTGTAGACGCTGGCGTGACCTTTACGGCGACGCGAAGCGGTGGCGCAGCCGGCGCGACAGCCAGTCGGCGGCCAGCGTCAGCGCGGCGCTGACGGCAATCAGAATCAGCGCCACGTCGAAGCGCAGGAATTCGAACGCCGAATCGATATAGAAGCCCAGGGTCGGAATGCCCAGCACACCCAGCATCGCCGTCTCGCGGATAATGATTTCCCAGCGGTAGAAGCAGTAGGCCAGGAAGCGCTGGTACAGGGTGGGCACATAGTAGTAGGCGAAGCGGCCCAGCGGGCCGGACGGAACGGCGGCGCCTTCCAGTTCGTCGCTGTGGCGGCCCAGCAGGTGGCCGATGATGGCGCCGTTGTGCAGCGTCATCGCGATAATGGCCGGCAGCATCGAGGGCCCCAGCACCATCAGGCCGATAAAATTCAGCAGATACTCCGGCAGGGATCTGAGCACCAGCAGCAGGCCGTCGCCGGCCCTTCTGGTCCAGCCGCTGACGAAGTGCGACGAATTCAGCGTGGACCCCGCCAGCGCGAAGATGCCGGTCAGCACCAGCACTATCTGCGCCAGAAGCGCCGTGTTCCAGACGCCGGTGGCCGCCTGTTCGCCGAGCCACAGCAGCCAGCGCCCGGTTTTCTCCAGCGCCCAGCCCTCGCGCAGCGGCGCCGGCACGCAGTCCCACAGGAACTGCGCCAGATTGGCCGCACTCCACTCGGCGCCAAGCGGTTTGGCGACGAAGGCCGCCGGCACCAGAGCCCACAGCAGCTTGGCGCGGAACCAGAAGCGCAGCGAGTAGACCAGTGCCAGCAGTGTCAGCAGCAGCGCACTGGCGGCACTGTAGTCGCCGCTGCGCAGCGCTGTCTCCAGATGAAACCCCAGGGTCGGCAGGCCGATAAACCCCAGCACCACCGAAGAGCGCAGCGCGCACTCCATGCGATACGCGGTGTAGTTGCGCATCGCCTGCGCCGCCAGCGGCAGCCGGGTGTAGAAGAAATGGCTGACGCCGCCGCGCCCCGCCGTCGGCAATGCGTCGGCCGGCGCGGGGTCGATCTCCTCCAGCTGCTCGCCGTAGACCTTGGCCAGGGTGCCGCTGAAGGGGAGCACTATCGCCAGCACCCCGGCCAGGGTGGAGATACCGAGCACCTGAATAAAGAGCAGCGCCCAGAAGACCTCGTGCACCGAGCGCAGGCAGGCGGCCAGAATCCGCACCCAGGCCAGCTGGTAGAAGACCGCGAACACAAAGCCGAGGGCGGCGGCCAGCACCACCCCCTGCAGCGAGAAGGTCAGGGTGTGGACGACCGCATCCAGCCACTGGCGCGGGTCGTCGATGCGCGGCGTCACCAGTCCCTTGGCCATCAGCCACAGCTCGTGGCCGGGGCTGGGGTTGCCGATATCGATATCCGCAAACGCCAGGCAGAGCAGCGCGACGGCGGCAAAGTAGAGGGTGAGTTTTCTCAGGCTGCGCGTCTGTCCGAAGAAGCGCGCCGCCGGCTGCACACTGGATGGCGTCATCGGGTGCGTCACCGGTACAGCCGCGCGATGGATTCGCTATCGAGCCCTTCGGCGGGGCTGTCGAGGACGATTCGTTGGTCCTTCAGGCCGATAACCCGGTTGCACACTTCTAGCGCCAGTTGCGCATTGTGCAGGGCGATAACCGATGTGCCGTGGCGCTGCGCCAGCAGTTGCAGTATCCGCTGCCCCTGCACCCGATCCAGCGCCGAAACCGGCTCGTCTGCCAGCAGCACGGGCTTTTGCTGGTACAGGGCGCGGGCAATGGCGACGCGCTGCTGCTGGCCGCCGGAGAGTTCGCCGGCCTTGTGCCACAGCAATTCCGCGATACCGAGCGGCTCCGCCAGTGCGGTGATTTCCGCCTTGAAGCGCGGCGACGGCAGCAGCAGGTTTTTCAGGTTCACGAAGGCGGAGTGGCGATCCAGGGCGCCGGCATAGATATTGTGGAAGGCTTTCAGCTGCGGCACCAGCGAGGCCTGCTGCGGGCACCAGCTGGCCCTGTCGGCCAGCTGGCGGCGGATATGGCGCAGCAGCGTGCTCTTGCCGGCCCCGCTTTGGCCCAGCAGCGCGATATGGTCGCCCTCGCGGATGGTCAGTCGATCGACGCTCAGCGCCAGCCGGTCGGTTTGGTTGCGGTTGTCGCTCGGATAGGTCAGCCGGCAGTCCTGCAGTTCGAGCAGAACCGACATCAGAAGTCGTCGAGCAGGCCGATGGATTGCGCCGTCTGCTCAATGGCCTCGTAGACGCTGTTGTCCGCCGGAACGAATTTCGTCCGCGGGAAGCTGTCCAGGATTGCCCTGTCGTCGATGGCCAGCAGCGCCGCGGCCAGCCTGTCCTTGAAGCCGGCGCCGAACTGCGTATCTATGTCGCCGCGCACCGTCCACTGGTAGTCGGCGTAGGCCGGCGTGGTCCAGATCACCGAGACCAGCTCCGTATCTACGGCGCCGTTGGCCACGGCCTTTTCCCACACCGCGTAATTGACCGCGCCTACCTCGAAGGCGCCGGACTGCACCAGCGCGATGGTGCGGCTGTGATCGCCGCTGAAACCGACGCGGGAGAAGACGGCTTCGGGCGCCTGGCCGAATGCCTCGCGGATATAGAACTCCGGCATCAGCCGCCCGGACGTGGAGCCCTTGGAGCCGAAGGTGAAGGTCCTGCCGGCGATGGCCTGCGGCAGCGCGTCGCCGGCCTGGATACCGGTATCCCTGTGGGCGATAAAGTAGCTCTTGAAGAACTGGTCCTCGTAACCCTGGGCGATGGCCTCGGAACCCGGCACGGCCCTGCGCGCCTGCACCCCGGACAGGCCGCCGAACCAGGCCAGCTGCACCTGGTTGTTCCTGAAGGCGGTGATGGCCGCCGGGTAGCTCTTCACCGGTATGTAGTTGACGTCCACGCCCAGCTGCTCGGACAGGTAATCGGCCACCTGCCCGAAGCGGCGTACAAGCTCGGCTTCATTCTGGTCGGGAATCGCGGTAAAGGTGAATTGCGGGCGCTGGGTATCCGCGGCGTAGCCGCCTATGGACACCAACAGGGCCAGTAATGCGGTTAAATAGCGCATCGGAAAAGGCCTTTTGGTGAAGTGTTGATCGGGCCTGCTTTGTATCTTAACTGCTGGGCTTTTACAACTTGCAGACCCCGGCCGCCTCCAGGATAGGGCTGCGGCCAACGGCCGGGCTGCGCGAGCCCGGCCACTGCGCGGAACTAGCGGTGGAATTCACCGGCTCTTTCCGGCTGATAGACGATATCCACCACCTTCACACGCGTAAATCCACCGCCCGGCTTCGGCCACTCGATCTCATCGCCCTGGGAGAGCCCGAGCAGCGCGCTGCCGACCGGGGCCAGAATGGAGATCTTGCTGCCACTGGAATCCAGGTCTTTGGGGTAGACGAGGGTCAGTGAAAATTCCTCGGACGAAGACTCAATCCGGAATCTCACCGTCGAGTTCATCGTGACCACAGTGTCGGGCACATCCTGCGGTGCGACCACCTCGGCCCTGGACAGCTCCTGCTCCAGCTCCGCCTTGCCCGGAAAAGCATCCTCCGGGAGGGAGTCCAGCAGCTTCTCCAGCCGCTCCATATCGACAGAAGAAATCACAATGTTTGGTCTGCTGCTCATAAATACCTCTGATAAAACCACCGGGGCCGTGAAGTGGCCGGAACGTGAAAAGGGCTATTAGGACCTTTTCGTTGCAGATTCGCAACAAGTGGGAGCGGTTCTACGTTTTCAGTCAGCCCCTTAAGGCCTTGCGGGCCGCTCCTTGTAAAAGTAGGTCGTGCTCTTTAATTCTCCGCATGGGGAAAGTGCGTACCTGGGAATCACTCCCGCCTTGGTCCAATTTAATTTTGTATACAGTCTCTCGGCATCGCTTCCTGATTCAGTGTCGAGAACCAGTGTGTTGATGCCGATTGAAAACGCATATTCTTCTGCCAGATTGACGAGCTTCGAGGCGATGCCTTTTCTTCTGAAGTCCGGGTCAACGAATAATTTCTGTATTTCTCCGCGAAGATATCCGTTTCTTTTCGTGGATCTTTCAAGCTGAATTGATCCGACAATTTTTCCCCCTATTTTTACTACCCAGAGGTGTAAATGGGCACCCAGATTGGTACAGACTGAGCGCCAATAGGATTCGGCTTCAGAAGAGTCAATATCTGCGAGAAATCCAACCGAAGCGCCACTGAGAACATTGGCTATCAGGCAAGAGCTTAACTCAGAGAGTTCATCTTCGGAGATTTCGGTTAACTTATATGCTTCCACATGCATAAACTTCCCTGGCGGTGTGTGTACTGCACAAAATAGGTATGGCGTTAAAAGCTCCGCGGAGGCCCAAAGGGCTGGAGAATACTGCTTGTGTTTGTCGGTGAGACCACGCTTTTTATACGCGAGCCCCCGCGGTGATTTAAAGCCTGCTTTCTTGCTTGGAATCCACCGAGACGACAACGTTATTTTCTACGGTGACCACTACTAAATACATGCCACCTATGTCTCCGGCTATACGATACGTGAGGATTTCCCGCTTTACCGGATTTCCGCCTTCTCCGTCATCAATCGCAATCGTTTCTACCTCTTGATACATTGGGGTGCCAGCAATAGCGATTATCTCAGACTTGCTTTTTCCTTCTGAGATCAGTCTTCCATTGGGAAGTCGGAATGAACTGCTGGCATGTGCAGCGAAAGCAATCACAGTTAGCGCCAGTAACACAGTAACTTTTAAATTTATCATTTTTAATGCTCCTCTAGTCCGGATTTTGCACCACCCGCCTGACACCACTGTAGTGGCATAGTGAATTTGGCCACCTGGTTTTGAGTGATATTATCACTCTCAACGAAGATCAGGTGAATAAATGGCCACCACAATATATATGCACAGCATCCATCATATAGGGTTTGCTCCTACATATAGACACGAGTGCGCAGGTATAACCACCACTTCTACGAGCACCCGTTTAACCGGGTAACAGCGCGGACTATTCCCTGATCACCAGTGCATCCAGAAAAAGCCGCACCGCCGGATGCTCCGCCGCGCTGCGCTTAAACGTCGCCGCGTTCTGAATCCTGTAGCGGAAGCGCTCCGGTTTCAGCGCCATTAACTCCCCGCTTTGCACATAGCGCTCGGCCAGGTATTCCGGCAGAAAACCGACGAACCGCCCCGACAATATCATCGCCAGCCGCGCTGCCATATGGTTGGCGGTGGATCTGTGCGGGAAGAGGCGGTACAGGTGGGCGGCGCCGGAGAGCACGGCGTGGCTGGGGGCGGCCAGTTCCTGCTGTGTCAGTAACTCCTCACTGACCTCCTCCGCGGTTGCCAGCGGGTGCCGGCGGCCGCAGTAGAGCAGGGTCTGGTGTTCGAACAGGGGGCGGTAATCCAGACCCGGGCGGCGGGAGTGCAGCGGGTTGATGCCGACGTCGGCGCGGCCGGCGAGGATTTCCAGTTCCAGTTCCTGCGGGGCGGCCAGTTGCAGGTCCAGCTGCAGCTGCGGTGCCTGTTCGCGGATATGAGCGAGGGTGGCGGGCAGGTCCAGCTGCGGGATTTCCAGTGCGTCGTCGGGCAGCACTATGCGCAGGCTGCCGGTGAGGTGGGACTGGATGGCGTTGACCTGGCTCTTGAAGGCCTCCAGGTGACCGTCCAGTTCGGTGATGGCCCGGAACAGCGCCTCGCCCTCCGGCGTCAGCTTGAAGTCGGCGCGGCCGCGGGATCTGAGGCACAGCTGCATGCCCAGGCGCGCCTCCAGGTCGGACAGGTGGGTGCTGATGGTGGAGCGGCTGATATTCAGCGCCACCTCGGCCGGCGCCAGGCCGCCGGCGCGGACCACCTCGCGGAAGACGCGCAGCAGGCGCAGGTCTATATCGCTCAGGCGGCCGCTCAGGGTGGTTTTGGGTTTGCTCATGCCGGTGCCTTCGGGAGGGCGTGGTGCCTCCGCTCTTTCGCCTGCAAGCAGGCTCCTACACGGGATTTGCCTACCTTAGAGCAAAGTTTGATAAAGGTAAATTTTAGTTCGAAAGATACTGCTATTCACCGCCGTCCGGCCGCGCCAGAATCGCATCAACAGCCGTATAGACCAATAATTGCAAGGAGATTTGCGGTGCAACTGGCCAATCGAGACTTATTGAAGCTTCAGAACTATATCGATGGCGAATGGCGCGACGGGGCCGCGACCGTCGAGGTGCGCGACCCGGCCAACGGCGCGCTGCTGGCGCAGGTGGCAGACGGCAGTGCCGCCGACGCCGAGGCCGCCGTGGCCGCGGCCAGCGCGGCCTTCCCGGCCTGGAAGGAGAAGACCGCCGGCGAGCGCGCCGCGGTGCTGAAGCGCTGGTATCAGCTGATTATCGACAACGCCGACGACCTGGCGCGCATCCTGACCCTGGAGCAGGGCAAGCCGCTGGCGGAGGCGAAGGGCGAGATCCTCTACGGCGCCTCCTATATCGAGTGGTTCGCCGAGGAGTGCCGCCGCGCCTACGGCCAGACGATCCCGACCCACAACCCGGCCATGCGCCTTTCCACCATCCGCCAGCCGGTGGGTGTGGTCGCCTGTATCACGCCGTGGAACTTCCCCAACGCGATGATCACGCGCAAGGCGGCGCCGGCGCTGGCGGCCGGCTGTACCGTGGTGATCAAGCCGGCGGTGGAGACGCCGCTGTCCGCGCTGGCCCTGTGCCAGCTGGCCGAGCAGGCGGGCCTGCCGAGGGGCACTATCAATATGGTGGTGGGATCCGACGCCGCGGGTATCGGCAAGGTCTTGACCCAGGACGAGCGGGTGGCCAAGTTCACCTTTACCGGCTCCACGCCGGTGGGCAAGCTGCTGATGGCCCAGTGCGCGAGCACCGTGAAGAAGATGTCTATGGAGCTGGGCGGCAACGCGCCCTTTATCGTCTTCGACGACGCGGACCTGGACACGGCGGTGTCCGCCTGTGTGGCGACGAAAATGCGCAACGCCGGCCAGACCTGCGTGTCCACCAACCGTATCTACGTGCACGAATCGGTGCACGATGCCTTCGTCGAGAAGCTGCGCGCGGCCATGGCGGCGCTGAAGGTCGGCCACGGCTGTGACGAGGGCGTGGTCGTGGGCCCGCTGATCCACCGCCGCGCCGCGGAGCGGGTGGGCGGCCTGGTACAGGATGCGATCGCGGCCGGCGCCAAGGTCGAACTGGGCGGCGACTTCCTGCCCGAGGGTGAAAACTACTTTGCGCCTACACTGATTACCGGCGTGACCGACGACATGCGCATCGCCCGCGAGGAGATCTTCGGCCCGCTGGCGCCGGTGCAGAAGTTCACCGACGAGGCGGACGTGATCCGCCGCGCCAACGATACGCCCTATGGCCTCGCCGCCTATGTGATGAGTGAGAATATCCGCCGCGCCAACCGCGTGGTGGAGGCGCTGGACTACGGTATGGTGGCCTGCAACGCCGGCGTTTTCTCCACCACCGTGGCGCCCTTCGGCGGCTGCAAGGAATCCGGTATCGGCCGCGAGGGCGGTGTCGAGGGCATGGCGGAGTTTTACGAGACCAAGTACTGCTGTTTCGGAATGTGAATTTTTGAGGCAAGTCGTAGGATGGGCAAAGCGAAGCGTGCCCATCAAGCCGGCGGTGATGGGCACGCTTCGCTTTGCCCATCCTACATGCCGGAAAATTTCTATTATTTTTCAATGAATCTCGGAGCGAAAACCATGTCCGAACTGAAAACCGAAGCCTTCTGGATGCCCTTTACCCCGAACCGCAGCTTCAAGTCCGCGCCGCGGATCGTCGAGCGCGCCGAGGGTATCTACCTGACCGAAAAAGGCGGCCGCCAGATTATCGATGCCACCGCCGGCCTCTGGTGTTCCAACGCCGGCCACTGTCGCGCGGAGATCGCCGAGGCGATCCACCAGCAGGCGAAGAAACTGGATTACAGCTCTATCTTCAACTTCGGCCACGAGCTGAGCTTCGAGTATGCCGAGCGCCTGGTGCAGCACACCCCGGACGGCCTCAACCATGTGTTCTTCGGCAACTCCGGTTCCGAGGCGGTGGAGAGCGCGCTGAAGATTGCGCTGCAATATCAGCGCGCGCGCGGCAAGGGTACCCGCACCCTGTTTATCGGCCGCGAGAAGGGTTACCACGGGGTCAACTTCGGCGGTATCTCCGTCGGCGGTATCGCGCCGAATTACCAGTCCTTCGGTCAGCCGGTGAAGGCGAACCATATGCGCCACACACTGGATATCGAGCGCAACGCCTTCAGCCGCGGTCTGCCGGAACACGGCGTGGAGCTGGCGGAAGACCTGGAGCGCCTGGTGGCCTTCCACGGCGCCGAGCAGATCGCCGCGGTGATCGTCGAGCCCTTTTCCGGTGCCGGCGGTGTGATACTGCCGCCCAAGGGTTACCTGCAGCGCCTGCGCGAGATCTGCGATAAACACGACCTGCTGCTGATTTTCGACGAGGTGATTTCCGGCTGGGGCCGCACCGGTTCCGCCTTCGCGTCCATCGAGTGGGGCGTGACACCGGATATGATCACCTCCGCCAAGGGCATCACCAACGCGGCGGTGCCGCTGGGCGCGGTGTTCGTGAAGGACGAAATCTACAAGACGGTGATGGACGCGGCCCCGGAAGGCGCGGTGGAATTCTTCCACGGCTACACCTATTCGGCGCACCCGGTGGCCTGCGCCGCGGGCATGGCGACCCTGGATATCTACGAGCGCGAGGGCCTGCTGACCCGCGCCAGCGGCGATATCGGCAAGCACTGGGAGAACGCGCTGCACAGCCTAGCGGACCTGGACAATGTGATCGACGTGCGCAACTACGGTCTCGTCGGCGCGATAGAACTGCGCGCGCCGGAAAACCTGAAAGGCAAGTTCGGGGCCAAGGCCTCCGGCCTGGCCTGGGATGCCGGCGTGATGGCGCGCGGTATCGGCGACGCCCTGTGCATGTCGCCGCCGCTGATTATCGAGGCGCACGAGATCGATGCGATCGTCGACAAGCTGCGCGGTGTCATCAAGTCGCTGGCCTGATACGCGCAGCGCGTCGTGTAATAAAATAGCTACACTTCTACTAAGCGGCCCCTGGCCGCGACCATAGTCTGTGCAGAGTCGACTGTGTGGTCGCGGCCAGGGGCCGCTCTTCGTTGCAACGGAATTCATTGGAAAGAATTTCCAAAAAACTGGTTTTCCGTGGGCGGCGACACTTAAATAGATCGCGTCGTGCAATTCGGAGATGCGGTTATGCCCAGCCAAACCCCCGCCATGGCCACGCGCCCGATACTGCAGGTGCTGTCGGAAAACTGGTGGCTGCTGCTGTTGCGCGGTATCGCCGGTGTCCTTTTCGGCGTACTGTGTTTTGTCTGGCCGGGGCTCTCCCTGCTCACGCTGGTGGTTCTGTTCGGCGTCTATGTGCTGCTCGACGGCTTCTTCGCGCTGATCGCCGCGGTGCTCGGCCGGCACAGATCGACGCCGCTGTGGTGGTTGATTGTCGCGGGTCTCGTCAGCGTCGCCGCGGGTATAGTGACCTTTATCTATCCGCAGGTGACCGCGCTGGTGTTGGTGATCTTTATCGGCGCCTGGGCGCTGGTGCGCGGTCTCTTTGAAATCGTCGGCGCGGTGCGCCTGCGCAAGGAGATAGATCAGGAGTGGCTGTTGATTGCGGTCGGCGTGCTGTCGGTGATTTTCGGTATCGCGATACTGGTCAACCCCGGTGCCGGTGCGCTGGCGCTGGTGTGGTTGATCGGTGCCTACGCGATCTTCTTCGGCCTGCCGATGATCTGGCTGGCATTCCGCCTGCGCAAGCTGCACAGGGATGAATCCTGACCTGGATTGGACGAACCTTGTGTTCACCCAAAACCCCGCGCCCGCTTGATTTGCCCGCTGTGGCGGGGGCATTATTCCTGCACATATAACAAAAACACACAACAACAGCGGCCCCACCATGGCGGAATCACTGATCGTGCTGGACCCGCAGGCGGGAAAGAGCCTGCAGGCGCAGATACGGGAAAAAATCATCCAGGGTATTCTCTCCGGCAGCATTCCCGCCGGCCATAAGATGCCGTCTTCGCGGCGCATGGCGGAGCAGTTGGGGGTCGCGCGCAATACGGTGGTGCTCGCCTACCAGCAGCTGGTGGACGACAGTTTTCTGGTTACCCGCGAGCGCAGCGGCTTCTATGTCAACGAGGCGATACCGCAGCAGGGCGTAATCAGCCATACCGGTTCCGCCGCCGCGGCCGGCAGTGGCGATGCGGACCGCGCCTTCTGGCGTCGGCACTGCAACCCGGTTTCCGTCAGCCGCCGCGCGCTGCAGCCGCGCCCGGCCAACTGGTTGCAGTATCCCTTCCCGTTCGTCAGCAACGAGTACGACCCGCGCCTCTACCCGGGGGCCGAGTGGCGCGAGTGTACGCGGGATATCTACACGGCGCGGGAAGTGGCCCAATGGGCGACGCTCGGAGCCAACGAGGACGACCGCCAGCTGGTGGAGCAGATCTGCACCCGACTGTTGCCGCGCCGCGGCATCTATGTGGAGCCGGGGCAGATACTCCTGACCAGCGGCCTGCAGCAAGCCTGCTATCTGCTCGGACAGTTGCTGTTGAACGGCAATCGCTCGCTGGGCCTGGTGCAACCGGCCTGCGCGGAAACCGAGGAAATTTTCCGCCGCACCGGCGCGCGGCTGTTGCCGCTGCCCCAGGACGGCGACGGCCCGCTGCTCGGCGATGCGCTGCAGAGCAGTGACTGCTGGTTTCTGCAGCCCAATACACACAATCCCACTGCGGTCAGCACCAGCCTGGAGCGGCGCCGCCAGCTGCTGCAGCGGGCGTTGGCGCAGGGCTCGGTGATTATCGAGAACGACTGTGACTACGAATTCTGCTACCACGGCAATCCGCTGCCACCGTTGAAGAGTATGAGCGGCGGCGACTCGGTGATCTACCTCTACCAGTTTCCAAAGGTGATAGATCCGGGCATGCAGCTGGCCTTTGTGGTCGCGCCCAAGCCGGTGATTCAGCGCCTGCGCGCTCTGCGCTATACGCTGCGGGAAAGGGTGCCGGCAATCAACCAGCGGTTGCTGGCCAAATTTATCGCCTCCGGTCATCTGGATGCGGCCAGCTTCCGCATTACGCAACAGCTGCGCGAGCGCTGGGTCGCGCTCGGCGAGGCGCTGATGTACCACCTGCCGAAACTGCAGGTGCGCCGCGCCAGCTGCGGCACCGCCTGCTGGCTGGCACTGCCCGAGGGCGTGGATGCGGACCAGTTGCAAAAACGCGCCGAGCAGGAGGGCCTGTTGCTGGAAGCGGTGCGCGAATCCAACAGTCTGCGCCTGGGCTATGCCGCCATAGAGGCGAGTAAGATAGAGGCGGGTATCAGGGTGCTCGCGCAACTGATCAACGGAGAGGTTTCAGACACCGAGGAAACCCTGGCCACGGCCAGCGGCCGCCGCCTGAGCGCGAGGGAACTGCGGGCGGAATTCCCCGGCGCGGTACTGCTCGGCACCAACACTCTGGGCGAATCCTACCGCATTCAGCTGATGGCCGACGGCACCATGCTCGGCTACTCGCGCAACGATGTGGACGTGGACGAAACGGACACCGGCCGCTGGTGGCTGCAGGGAGATCTTTGGGTGCGCCAGTGGCGCAACTGGTCCTACGGGCGCAAGGCCAGTTTCTATGTGGTGGCGGAGGAACACCGCATCAAGTGGTTTAACGAGGACGGCAAACTGATCGATACCGCCATCCTCGCCCGCGAGTAACTTCAAAAACCGATCTGTAGGGGCGGACCTGTGCGCGCCCGCCCCGGTGTCCGAAAGAGCCGAACGGTTACACCGCCGCCCGATCCAGCCTGACCGCTGCCGGCAGCGCCGCCAGGCACAACGCCAGCATCCCGCAGGCAATGGCGATCAACTGGGTATAGCTGCCGCCGCTGGAAATAAAGTGTCCGGCCACCAGCGGCCCGCAGGCCAGGCCCATCTTTGACGCGAAACCGCCGAAGGCGCCCATCTGCCCCGCCGCGTCGAACTTCGAGGCCATGGTCAGCAGGTAGGGCACGCAGAAGGCCCAGGTGATACCGGTCACCACATTGGCGAGGACAAACACCGGCTTCAAATCGCTGAAGACAAACAGCGCCAGCCCCACCAGCGTCACCAGCAGTGCTATCGTCAGCGGCGGTGCCAGTGCGAAGCGCTGGCCGGTATAGGCGGCCAGGGCGGCGCCGCCGATGGCGATCAGGTTGGCCCAGAAGAGTGTCTGGCTGATAAACGGCAGCGGCAGTTCGAAGGACTTGCCCAGATCGAAAATAAACGCGAACAGGGCCATATTCGCAAACTGGAAGCAGAACAGGGATACCAGCGTAATCAGCATCGGCAGCATCGCCACTTTGGTATTCAGCGGTACTTTCTTTTCCTCTTCCCTGGTCGGCAGCGGATAGCCGGCGAGGAAGGGCAGCATGGCCAGGGTGATCAAACTGAAGGTGATCAGCGCGTAGAAGGGCACATAGGTGCCGTACTGAGTTACCAGCTCCGGCAGGAAGAGCAGCCCCAGCGCACCGCCGCTGTACTGCACCAGCAGCACCATGCTGTAGGCGCGCCCGGCGATACCGCTGCGCGCAATGGCCGCAAAGCCGAGCCCCACCAGCGCGCCGCCGAGTATGCCGTGTACCAGGCGCAGCGGGATCAGCAGCGCCAGGTCGGCCAGGGTGATGGTCAGCACATCCACGCTGATGGAGCAGAGCAGCAGTGTGCAGGCGGCCAGTTTCCACTGCGGAATCCTCTTCACCAGCAGCGACACGGCAAAGGCGCCGATCACCGCGCCGATGGTGTTGGCAAAGGTGATCTCCCCCGCCTGCGCCGCGGACAGTCCGGCGCCGGCCATCAGCGAGTCGACGATGACCGGGAAAATATTCACATAATAAAGGCCTGCGGAGGAAAGAAAGGCGAGCAGGACCGAAGCAATCCAGCCCTGAGGTGCGGCTTTGGGGATCGAATTGGGAAAAGTGCCCGAAGGTTTGCCGGCTTCGAAGGGCCGACCTGCCAGACTTTCTGCGTTGTCGCTCATAGATGCTCCGATGGGACGCTGCCCTTTTTTATTGTTTGGTGTGCGGGCCGCAACCAGTTTAAGGAATCGCTGAATAGTTCCGCAATGGTTGTACCTGGCACAACGCTAACGGATTGTGGGCCAGAATATAGGGCCAGATGCCCGCCGGACATGGAGCCACGAGCGGCGGATTGGGCCACTGCCGGCGGTTGGACTCATCGGGAGAGAAAATCTGGACCTATTGCCGGTCGTCCGAATCGCCCAAGATAAAGCCAGATACAGGCCGCCACCGCGGCAGTGACAAGTGGGAGCCGTCCGGCGATGAATAATAAGAGTGACTATTTCGGTATTGCGGCGCTGCAGCTGAACCTGGCGGAGGCCGACAACCTGGAGCTGCTGCTGGAGCGTATCCAGAAGACCAAACTGCGCTTTCCGTGGGTAAAGATGGTGGTGCTGAGTGAGCTGGCTCTGCGCGGTGTCGGCGTGCAGCATGCGCGCGAGCTGCCGTCGGCAGAGGAGGACGCCTTCCGCCGCGCCGCGCGCGAACTGGGGCTCTGGCTGGTGCCCGGCTCCATGTACGAAAAGTGCGGCAGCGCCGTATTCAATACCACCCCGGTCATCAGCCCCGACGGCGAGGTGGTCGGCCGCTACCGCAAGATCTACCCCTTCCTGCCCTACGAAAAGGGCGTGACCGGCGGCGACCAGTTCCTGGTCTTCGACGTGCCGGAGGTGGGGCGCTTCGGCGTCTCCATCTGCTACGACATCTGGTTCCCGGAAACCACGCGCGCACTGACCTGGCTGGGCGCCGAGGTGATTATCCATCCCACCAAGACGGATACCATAGACCGCCAGGACGAACTTTCCATAGTGCGCGCCAGCGCGGCCACCAACCAGTGCTATATCGTCGACGTGAACTCGTCCGGCGCCCAGGGCGTAGGGCGCTCGATCATCGCCGGGCCCGAGGGGGAGGTGATTCACGAGGCCTCGGTAGGGGAGGAGATCATCGCCTTCGAAATCGACATGGACAAGGTGAGGCGGGTGCGCGAGCGCGGCATGAAGGGCCTGGGGCAGACGCTGAAAAGTTTCCGCGACGCGCGCGTGCGCTACCCGCAGTACGAACCGGGCGCAGTATCGCCGGCCTACGAGGCACTGGGCCCGTTGAAAGTGCCCGAGTGAGCGGCGGGCAACTCAGTCACTGCGCATCAATTGGCGCCAGGTTTGTGCCAGTTGATGCGCAGCATGTTTCAACATCGACAACAGCAACCGGCGCGGTTCGGCCAGACAATAAAAGAAAAGTAGAGGGAACCATGAAAGAGCAAAGCAATCAGGGGTTCAGCAAAAAATCACTGGCGGTTGCGGTCGCCGCTGTTTCTGCGGGCACACTGTTTTCTGTTCCGCAGATGGTATATGCGCAGGATACGGCGCTGGAAGAGGTCATAGTGACGGCCACCCGCCGCTCCGAGAGCGTGCAGGATATTCCCTACAATATCTCAGCGGTCGCCGGCGACGACCTGGAGGCGGCGCAGATAGTCGACGCCGCGGAAATGATGCGCAGTATCCCCGGCCTGACCGTCGTGGATCGCGGCTACCGCAATTCCGGCACCGTCAACGGTGTCATTATCCGCGGCATGAACGTGGACAGCGGCGGCAACGGCGATGTGCCCCTGTCCGCGGTACCAACCGTGGCCACCTATGTGGACGACACACCGCTGTACGGCAACTTTATTCTGAAGGATATCCAGCGGGTCGAGGTGCTGCGCGGCCCACAGGGCACGCTGTACGGATCCGGCTCCCTGGCCGGCACGGTGCGCTACATCATGAACAAGCCGAGTCTGGACGACTTCGAGGCCAAGGTGAGCAGCGGCTACAGCCGCAGCGAGGGCTCCGACGGTTTCAATTTCAATGCCGACGCCCTGGTGAATATTCCGATGGGTGACAAGATGGCGCTGCGCGCCAGCGTCGGCGTGATCGACAACGACGGTATCGTCGACTACACGAATGTCTACAAGCTCGACCGGAGCGGCGCGCCGCTGGCGCAGGGGGACGATATCGCCTCCGGCGGCCCGCTGTTCGAAAGCCGCGCGGACGCGGACACGGTGGACATCACTTACGGCCGCGTGGCGCTGCTGGTGGAGCCGAACGACCGCTTCAGCGCGCAGCTCTCGCATCAGTTCCAGGAAGACGAGATCGGCGGGCGCCGCCAGGTCACGCGCGGCGCCAACTGGGTGAGTGGCAGCGAGGATTTCTACGATGACTACGAGAACGGTGCGGTGATTCTCGAGCCGTCCGAGCGCGAGGTGGACCTGACCGCGCTGGAAATCTCCGTGGATCTCGGCTTCGCCACCTTCACCTCCAGCACCGCCAGCTACAGCCACTCCGGCAGCGCGCTGAGCGACAATACCGGTTTCTACGCGCAGAACGGCTGGTTTGCCGACTTCTACAGCGGCACGCCGCGCCCGCTGGCCGTGGCCGAGCGCTTCTACGAGGACAAGGCGCTGACGCAGGAAATCCGCCTGGTCTCCAGTGCCGAGGATGCGTTCGTGGACTGGGTGGCCGGTTTCTTCTATATGGATCAGGACAGCAACGCCGGTCAGAACAGTTTTATGCCCGGTTGGGCCGAGTGGATGGCCAACATTCCAGCCGATTGGACGCCCGGCATCAGCAAGGCAGAGGAGTGGACCGGTTGGGGTGCCAATGTGCAGGATCAGGACTTCTACTTCCGCCGCAACCAGTCCTTCACCGATACGGCGATTTTCGGCGAGGCCACACTGAACTTCACCGATACCGTGCGCATGACGCTCGGCATGCGCCACTTCGAAAACGAACTGAAAAACGACAGCCAGATACAGCTGCCGATCTGGCCATCGCCGGAGGAGGAGACCAGGGCCCGCTTCGACACGGAAGACAGCGACACGCTGTTAAAGGCGAACCTGTCCTGGGATGTCAGTGACAGCACCATGCTCTACGCGACGGTATCCGAGGGCTACCGCCGCGGCGGCGCCAACGCGGTGCCGCTCGCCGGCAACTTCGCCGAGAGCCCCGCGTATCTGCAGTACGACGCCGACAGCGTGCTGAACTACGAGCTGGGTATCAAGGGCGCCACCGGCAATATGCGCTACACGGTATCGGTATTCCGTATGGACTGGGAGGACCCGCAGCTGAACACGGCCACCAGCAACTGGGGCTTCTTCGCCGCGATCAACGGCGAATCCGCGCGCACCCAGGGGCTGGAAGTGGAGCTGGAGGGCAATCTGTCCGAATCGCTGCACTATGCGTTCGGCTACGCCTATGTGGACGGCCAGCTGACCGACGACTTTATGAAGCCCGCGGGCAACTGGCAGGGCGACGGCGTCCTGTTCGAGGTGCCGGTTGCCGAAGACGGTGACAGGCTGCCGAGCACCGCCGAGCACACCCTGTCCGCCGCGCTGGATCACACTGCCGAAGTCGGTGACGGCCTGATACTGGTATCGCGCCTGAGCGCCTACTACCAGTCGGAGACCAGCAATACCATCGGCGGCGGCGCCGTGGCTGCGGATATCGATGCGTTCAGCCTCTGGAACGCCAGCAGTTCACTGGTGGCGGACAGGTGGACCGCTACCCTCTTCGTGAAAAACCTGCTGAATGAGGACGGCGTGACCGGCGCTCTGCCGGAGGCCTATATGGGTACGGACCCGGCGGAGTACTTCCTCGGCAACTCCTCCAAGGACTATATCAGCCAGCCGCGCACCATCGGTATAGCGGCAAGCTATCTCTTCTGACGGTGTCACCTCGTTGTTTTGGCCGGCCTTTCAGGCCGGCTTTTTTATTGTTATAACGGTGAAAAAATACCAAGAGACAGGAGGGATACTCATGCCTTCCGCCTCGGTAACAATTCGGAAGAGAACCGCCTTGCAAAATTCCCAGGCCGCTGAGCTCTATCGACAGGCACAGAAACATCTCTCCGAACGCGACCAGCGCAGGGCCAAGGAAACCCTGTTGCGGGCGTTACAGCTCGATCCGCAATACATCAACGCCTACCGGTTGCTGGCCGATATCCATGTGGCCGAGTCGGATACGGTATCGGCGCGCGGCTATCTCGAACAAGCGCTCGCGCAGCTGCAAGCGGGCAGCGGGCGGCACACGGCCGTGTCCCTGCACCTCGCCTCGCTGCACCTGCGTGACGGCGATCTCGCCGCCGCCGCGGCGGCGCTGGATGTGCAGGCGGCGCTGGCGGTCAATGATATCCGCATGCTCGCCCGGGCCGGCTACCTGTTTACCCGCTGTGAAAAGCACCGCGACGCGCTGGCGCTGTACGAAAAAGCGCTGGCGCTGCAGCCGCGGGATCCGCAGTTACTGTACAACTGCGCCGCGGCCAACCGGGCCATGGGCAACCTGGCGCGCGCCGAGCTGCTCTACGAGCGTGTCATCGAGCTGGCGCCGGAGGACTGGGAGGCCTATCGGGATCGCTCCGAGTTGAGAAAGCAGAGCGCGCAGAGCAATCATATCGGCGAGCTGCGGCAGTTGCTGCAGCGGGAGCATCTGCCCGAGCGGGCGCGGGTGCAGCTCAATTTTGCCCTGGCCAAGGAGCTGGAAGATGTCGGCGATTACCCGGCGAGTTTCGAGGCGCTGGCGCGGGGCTGTGCGGCGCGGCGCGCCGCTATGCAGTATTCCGTGGAGCCGGATCTGCAGGGGATGGAGGAGATAGCGCGGGTATTCGGTGCCGAGCGGCTCGGGCGGCTCGGCGCCGCGCCCGAACGCGGCTGCGGACTGATCTTTGTTCTGGGCATGCCGCGCACCGGCACCACACTGGTGGAGCGCCTGCTCACCATGGCCGACGGCGTGGTATCCGCAGGGGAGCCGGACACCTTCTCGCGCCTGTTGCACCGCGGCGTACAGCGGATCGCGGTGGAGGGGGGCGGTTTCGCCAAGCGGGATTTCGTCGCCGCGGCGGCGGATGTGGATCTGGCGCAGATAGGCGCCGACTACGCCGGGCAGATGCGGCGGCGCGCCGAGCAGCTCGGCGGCCGTGTGATTGTCGATAAGAACCCGATGAACTTTCTCTACCTTGGGCTGATAGCCGCCGCGCTGCCGTCGGCCAGGATAGTGCATCTGTGCCGCGGACCGATGGACAGCTGCTATGCAATATTGAAGACGCTGTTCAAATCCGCCTATCCGTTTTCCTACGATCAGCTGGAACTGGGGCGCTACTATCTCGGTTACCGCAAGCTGATGGCGCACTGGCACAGCGCCCTGCCCGGTGCCATCTACGATCTGCACTATGAAAAACTGGTGGCGGATCCCGCGGGGGAGAGCCGCAGGCTGTTCGAGTTCTGCGGGTTGGCGTGGACGGAATCCGTATTGGACTTCCACCGGCGGGAGAAGCAGGGAACGGCCACCGCCAGCGCCGCCCAGGTGCGCCAGCCTGTTTACCGATCCTCTGTCGGAAAATGGAAAAATTATCGCGGGCAGTTGCAGCCGCTGGTTGAAATTCTGACCGCGGGTGGAATAGAGGTTGAGTAGCGTCGGGTAGATGGATCGCGGCCGGTGGCCGCGATCAGAGCCTGGAAAAACTCCCTACGGCAGGGCTCCGAGCAGGGCCTCCCCCTTCTCTTTTAGCGCCATACACAGCTGGATCTGCTCCCGGGTCTGCGCCAGGCTGCGCTGGTAGCCCGGCGCCCGCTTGCCGTGCCGGTCGAACAGCCGCTGCAGCTGTTGCAGCTTGTCCTCTTCGCAGAAGGCGCGGGCGAAGGCCGGAGTCTGGCGGCGCCACTGCGCCGGGATCTTGTCCAGTACCCTGTCGAAGTTCTGCTGCAGCCACTGCCAGTGTTGCGCCTGCAGCGCCGGCTCCGCCAGCGCGTGCTGGATCAGGCCGAAGGCCTCGCGGGAGCCCATTTGTTCGCTCAGGGCCAGCTGGTGGATTTTCTGCAGCTGCCGCGGGTTGTTGCTGCTGCCGATGGCATTGGCGCTGGCGCTGTCGAAGCGCGGGTCGTCCAGCTGTTTGCGCACGGCCACCAGGTGGTCGAGGAATGCATCGCCGGAGTCCTGCACCGCCACCGTCAGCGCCGCCTCGTAGAGGTCGGAGTCCAGCGCTTCGGCGTCGCGCTCGCGCCCGAAACCGGTAAAGGCGGCGGCTCTGCCGGCGAGCACCTTGCGCGCATCCCCGTCGCCGGCGGTGAGCGCCATAAAGCTCAGCAGTTCGCTGTGCAGCAGCTGTTCCTCGCTGTCGGGACTGTCCGCCGTCTCGTTCAGGAGCGGCAGGTACAGGTTCTGGGCGAAATTCAGAAACGCCGACCGGTCTTCCTGAGCGAGGTAGTTGTGGCGATATTTCTGCAGGTAGTGCAGCGGTGCCACGACGACCTGGCGCTTGTCCGCCGCGGCGGACTGGCGCACTACTTCCAACAGCAGGGCTTCTGGCAGCTGGCCGGCCTCGAAGGCGGCGAAGGCGCTGTCGATGATCGACAGCTGTTCGGTGGGGGTAAACCCGGCGAAGCGTTCCACCAGCGCCGACCAGTAGTCGCCGGGCAGTGTCCAGCGGTAGTAGCCGCTGCCCTGGGCGTTCGGCAGCAGCCACTCGGGGCAGGCGCCGCCGGAGAGCGCCACTTCCTGTTCTAGGCTGGTCAGCATCAGGCACTGCTGCACATTGCTGCCGCCACTGAAACAGAAGGGGATACTCCAGTGCTGGTCGGAATCCGGGATCGGCGAGCCGAGCGGCTTGTAGCGCTTCTGCGCCACCAGCAGTTTTGCCCCGCCCTCCTGCGCGCAGTCCACGACGATATCCAGCTGCGGCACGCCTTTCTGTTCGACGAAGCTGCGGAAGGTTTCGGTCAGCTGCGGGGTGCCGGTCTCCTCGCCGATCACGGCGTAGAAGGCCGGCGAGTCGGCCACGCCGTCGGCGAAGGTCTCGATATAGCGGCCCAGTGCGGGGCGGAATTTGTCCGCGCCGAAATACTTATCCACCATATGGATAACGCCGAGGCTCTTGGCGTAGGTGATGGCATCGTAGGCGTTGCGGATATTGTTGTTGTCGGTGACCGGCTCGCGAATGGCGCGGGTGCTGGCCAGTGAGTCCAGCTGCATCGCGCTGATTGCGCGCACCGCCGCGTTCAGGTCGTGGCCGCCGTTGGGCTCGAAGATGGTCAGCGCCAGCGGCGTGCCCCAGGTGGAGAAGCCCTCCTTCAGCCACAGGTCGTCCCACCAGGGCGGCGTGACCAGGTTGCCGAACCACATATGGGCGATCTCGTGCGCATGCACGCCGAGCAGCGCCAGGCGCGCGCCCGGGGCCGGTTTGTCGCCGACCAGGATGCGCTGTTCGCGGTAGGTGATGGCGGCGGAGAGTTCGGTGGCGCCGCTGGGCCACTGGGGGGCGGCGACGATATCGAGTTTCTCAAACGGGTAGGGGCGCTGCAGTTCCGTCTCGAAGATCTCCACCATGCGCGGGGTGATATCGAGAATGTAATTCATATCGCCGCCGCGTCCCCTGCGCGCGAAGCCGCGCAGCGGAATCGGGTTTTTGCGGTATTGGTTCGGCGGAATCGCCGGGCGCTCGACCCTATCGAAGGGGCCCACCGACAGCGACAGCAGGTAGGTGGACATGGGCCGCGTGGTGGCGAAGGTGACTTTTTCCAGCCCCTCGCCCGCCGCTTCGCGCTTCAGTTCGGCGCCGTTGCTGATGGCGGCGTAGCCGGCCGGCACCGTGAGGCTGATATCGAAGGGCGCCTTCAGGCCCGGTTCGTCGAAGCCCGGCAGGTACTTGCGCGCCTGGATGGATTCGGATTTGGCCAGTGCGTAGGCATCGCCCTGCTCCTCCACCTTGAACAGGCCGGCCAGGTTGCGGTCGTAGTCGGCACTGTAGGCGATACGCAGCGTGAAGGTGCCGGCGGGAATCCTCTCGGCAAAGCCAACTCTGGCCACGCCGCTTTCCAGCACCTCTTTGTATTCCGCCGGCACCACTTTGCCGTCCGCGAGTTCCGCGGCGATTTCGGATACGCGCAGGTTCTTGCCGTGCAGCCAGATATGGTCGGCGGCGCTGGCCATCCGGATATCGATTTCCACGCTGCCGGAAAAGTCGTCGCGCCTGGGATCCAGCAGCAGGTCCAGGCGGTAGGCCTGCGGGCGCACGCCGTCGGGCAGTTTGCCCGCCGGCGCATCGCCGTAATCGACGGCCTCTGCCGCAGCCGCTTCCGCGGCGGGTTTTTCCTTTAGTTCCGCTTCGGTTTTATCCTCGGCTCTCTCGGACGGGCCGCAGGCGGCCAATACGAACAGTGGCGCGGCCAGCAGGTAGCGCAGGAAAGTCTTGCTCATAATTTCTCTGATGATCGGGGGTGAGTTTCGACGAAGCGCCATTGTAGCCTTTTGGGAAGGTATTGCCGAAGGCGGGGCTTACCTTGTGTTCGTCCCCCGGTGGGAAAAGCAATGATCGCTATGCGAAGGCCCTGCTGCCGGCAGCAGGGCCGCTACGGGTTTCACAACCGGTGCCACGCCATAGCGGGGCGAACACGAGCTTTACAGATGCGGTATCGTCAGCCTGGAAATGCGGTTGCTGCGATAGGGCACTTCAATCTCGTAGTTGGTATCCGCGGGCTTCTGGTAAATCAGCCCCTCGGTGTCTATCGCCAGTGTCACCCTGTGCCCCGCCGGCACGTCGTAGCTGGTGGTGAAAAACTCCACCGCGATTTTCTGCTCCCGGCCCACCTGTGCATCGCGCAGCGTGATGGGCGCGTGGGTGATCAGCCGGCCCACGCCGAGGGGACCGGTGTCGTACAGGTGCAGGTGCAGCTGTACTTCCGGCTTGCTCGGTTTTATCCACATTTCGAGCCGGGGGGTGCCGCGGATTTTCAATGTGCTCCACTGCAGCGGCGACTTGTACTCTATTGCGTGGTAGCCGTTGATCGCGGGCATATAGGTGTAGACCGGAATGCCGAGCCCCTCGAGTGCATCGGACACTACCGGTATACCGGTGCCGGCCGCGGTGTCGGCGCCGCCGTGGAAGTCGTTGCTCCAGGGCCAGCCGGAATAGGGCGTGCCCTTCAGGCTGCCGTTGCCCAAGTAGGTCAGGCGCGGGTGCAGGTACCAGTGGCGCCGCTTCTGGGTCACCGGGAAGTCGTCGAACTGCTCAAGGCGGTTGCTGATACGCACCGTCATATCCACCTTCGGTTCGCTGTCGATGCCGTTGGCCTCGCCCTTCAGGTAGCGGTCGAACCAGCGGAAGCTGGTGGCCCAGATATGACCGCGGTTGCCGCCGAGGGTCTCGGTCACCGCGTGGGTGCCCGGGTTCAGCAGCAGCTTTTTCGGGCCGTTCAGCAGTGTGTAGAGATCCGTCATGCTGTTGGGCTTGAACAGGTAGTCGGCGAAGTTGTTCGACATCAGCACTGCGGTGCCGTTGGCGTTGAGTGCGTCGACAAAGCTGAGCGCCGAGCGGCTGGCGCCGAAGTCGATCACGTTGTCGATATTCTGGCCCGAGCGCAGGTCGCTCCAGATCCGATCCACGATCGGTTCGCGATGGAAGGCGGTGTTCACCAGCAGGGTGCCCCACACCAGGTTGACTGTGTCGTTCGGGTAGAGGCCCTCCACGACATCGGACCAGCCGGACAGGGCCGCCACCGCCTCCACGCGCGGATCCGCCGCCGCGGCCAGCAGAGACACGCCGGCGCCGTAGGAGATGCCGGCCATACCCAGTTTGCCCACCGGGTAGTTGGCCTGCAGCCAGTCGATCAGCACGCCCACATCGGCGAGGCTGTTATCCCCGGCCACATCCACCAGGCCGCCGGAGCGGCCGAAGCCGCGGGTGGAATAGCTCATCACCAGGTAGCCGTTGTCCGCCAGTTTGGCGGCCTGCAGCAGGTACTGGTGCTTGTCCAGGGCCCAGCTGTTGGTGAACAGCACTGTCGGGTAGCCACCGGCGGGCGGCGGCGTGTCCGGCACCCAGAGGTTGGCGTCCAGCTCGGTGCCGTCGAAGGAGGGGATATCCAGATCGGCAATAAACTGCGGCGCGGCCCAGGCCTGCGCCGCCAGCAGGGCGCCGCCGAGCAGCGCCAGTAGCGGTGAGGTTTTCATCGTCTTCTCTCTTATTCTGTGCAGTTTTTGTTATTTTGTGACCAAGCGGTCAGCGGCGGTCATAAGCACAATATAGGCGTCGGCGATTTGCCGTTGGATAGCGGAGTTGAAAACTGAGAAGTGGATCTCGGTCATTGGCGCGCGACACATTGACTCGTATTCCGCCATCTTTCTGACTTGTACGGACTTTTCAGTCTCGGAAAAACCGGCTGGTCTCGGGAGTTGGTCTAAAATTGTTCTTTTTTTGTACAGCAAAAACCGGTAGTGTGTGGGCTTCGACGTTCCGCCACGGAGGGCTTCAAAAGGGTCAACTCGGTGGTCAGAACTATGTTCTCTCGCACTCTCGTATTGCTGGTAATTTGTTTCGGTTTTTCCCTCGCTGCCTGCAGCGCTCCCCAAAGCCTGGGTGAGGAAACCTGGTATCAAATTGACAGCGCTAACTTTCGCATTGTCACCAACGGCGATCCCGAGGTGGTGAAAACCCTCGCCGCCGACCTGGAGCGCTATCGCGCAGTTGCCCTGGAACTGCTTGGCGACGCGTCCAAGGCGCAGGACAAGAAGTTGACCATCTACGCCGCTGCCGACCGCCAGACCTACGCCGGCCTGGTCGGCGGGGAGCTGGCGGACGTGACCAATGGACTCTACGATACCACCGCCGAGGGCAGCTATGCCCTGGTGAACCTGGACGGCCGCAGCGGTGAGCGCCAGTTGGCGGCGCGAGAATTCCTCTTCCACGAATACACCCACTTCCTCAGCTACAACGGCAATACCACCCACTACCCCTACTGGTACAGCGAGGGCTTTGCCGAATTTATGTCTACCATGACCTTCAATGACAGCGGTGTCTATCAGCTGGGCGCCGTTCCCAAGGAGCGCGCCATGACTCTGCTGTTCACCAGCCCTATGCCGCTGGAGCAGCTGTTGCGCGCCACCGTCTACAACACGCCCGACGAGGAGAAACCGCGGGTTTATGCCAGCGGCTGGATGCTGGCGCACTGGCTGATCATGGAGAGTGGCAAGGCCGAGCAGTTCAAGGAGTACACCAGGGCATACAACGCCGGCGCCGATCCGGTGGAGGCGCTGGAGGAGTCCTTAGGCATGTCCCTGGCGGAGATTGAGGAAAAGTACGAGGCCATGTTTGAAAACGGCAGTTTCGCACTCGCGGAAGGTCGGGTCCCGGCGGATTTCCGCGAGGCCAGGCCCGAGGTGCGCCAGCTTTCCCAGCGGCGCGCGGTGGTGGAAGTCGCTCAGTTCCTGGTGCGTTCTGGCTACAACCTGCAGGGCCTGCACGCGCTGGTGCAGTACGCCCGCGCCGAGGGTATCGCCAGCCCGGAACTGACCGCGATACAGGCGGACGCGGAAACCAGGGTGGGCAATTTCGAGCGCGCCGAGCGACTGCTCGCGAGGGTGCCGGCGAGCGAGCGCAACAAATTCTGGTATCAGAGGGCCGATGCCTGGCTCAATCTCAACCGTCAGGTGAATCTCCCCGAGGAGGCGCGTGACAAGGACGCCTTGAAAAAGGTGCGCGACCAATTCGTCTACCTGGTCAACCACGATGCGGACACCGCTTCCCACTGGTTCGGCCTCGCCATGTCCATGGAGATGCTCGACTACCCGCGGGAAAAGTATCTGGAAATGCTCGAACAGGCCTACCTGCGCGCGCCGCGCGAACTGCATATTGCCCAGTGGCTCGCCCACGAGCTCTACGAGCAGAAGGATGCGGAGTACTTCGCCCGCGTCGCCCAGCCACTGCTGATGGATCTGGGCAGTGAGGAGGAGTACCAGCAGATGAAGATGATGCTGGCGGAATTGCAGCCGAAGTCGAAGCAGAAAGACAAGGCGCAGACAAAGCTGGCGCAGAACGAAAGTTAAGCTGAAAAGCCCCGGTCGCAAGGCCGGGGCTTCAGAGTGTTGGTAACCTCTTCCTGTGGTTCTGACAGGGACCGTGGCGGCAAAGCACTAGAAGCTGTTTCATAACTACTGCGCGGGCGCCTGGCGGCGTCCGGCGGTGCTCGGCATCCTCATGTACTACTTGTACACTGCGGTACCTCCGCTCCGGCGGCCACCACCAGCCACCCGCTCGCTACGTTATGAAACAGCTTCTAGGACGGGTATTTCGAAACGCTGTGAATACATCCCTGTCGCCGACGGTTCGAAACACCCGTCCTAGCGCTTTGCCTTCGATTCCGGTTTTCGGACTTTGTCAGCAACCTGAAGCCCCCCTCGCAGGGTCGGGGCTTTTTCCTTTGCCGGCGCCCGCGGCGTATAGCGATCAGAGCGGTTTCGCCGCGCCCCGGTAATTAAATCCGGCGAACCTGGGGGCGAGAATATAGCCGCTGTCCAGAGACTGAATGCGGAAACCACCCTGTTCCACAAAGCGGTCTATTGGCCTGTTCAGGTTGCAGCCGCCGAAGGCCCGGCGCCAGTACGGATTCAGTCTCTCCTGCCAGCGCCTCACAGCGATATCCGGCGCGCTGCCGTGTTCGCTGAAAATCAGCTCGCCGCCCGGTTTCAAAACCCGCCGCATCTCGCCGAGCGCCCTGCGCCAGTCCGCTATCGTGCACAGGGTATAGGTCAGCAGCACCGTGTCGACGCTGTTGTCTTCCAGCGGGATCTGCTCGCCGGGAAGATCCAGCCAGCGGATTTCGAGCGGGGATCGACGGACATTGTCCCGCGCGCGCCTGCGCATAGCCTCCGAGGGCTCCAGCGCCCAGACAAATTCCACGCTGCCGGGATCGTAGAAGGGCAGGTTGAGGCCCGATCCAAAGCCGACCTCCAACACTCTGCCGCGCGCCCGCGGTGCCAGCAGGGCCCGCTGCTTGCGGAACGCCCTGAGTCCGCAGGCGCAATTGAGCAGCCGCGGTAAACAGTATTTTTCGTAAAACCCCATCGCTGGCTCTCCGCTGCTTCCGGGCGGTGATTGCGCCACCTCCCCCCGCACCGCTGATCGATCCGGCCCATCGGTGGCATACTGCGGTAGCATTAGGGAACCTCTGAAAGCCCCGCAGAGACATTACGGACTTAATCAGAGGTTCCTTAGGGTATCGCTCACGGCGATTCTACGCCCATCCTTGTCTACGGAAACACCAGTTACGCAGCAGGTTGCATTGTGATCAGCAGGATTTCTTCAATTCTAGTCTTTGTCGCGGCCACTCTCTTTATCTGCGCAGGTTGTGAGAGGGGCGCGGAACAGGGCGGAGCGGCGGCACGGCCCGCTGTCGAGGAGGCGCCGCCGGCCGCCAGCGCGGAAGCGCTTCAGCCGCAAGCGCCGGCCTCGCGGAGCTATACGGAGCTGGGCGATCTGCCCGCGATCCGCCGGCACGGCATACTGCGCCTGCTGGCACCGCGCGGTGGGGAAGACGAGGCGCTGCCCCGCGACGGCCTGCCCGGTGCCGAGTGGCGGATGCTGGCCGAGAAGTTTGCGCACAGCCGCGGCCTGCGGCCCCAGTGGGTCTATGTGGACAGCTTTGCCGACCTGATTCCGGCACTGGTCGAGGGGCGCGGCGATGTGATCGCCACCAATTTCTCCCGTACCGAGGCGCGCGCCGAGCGGGTCGCCTTCACACGCGCCCTGCAGTATGTGCGCGAGCTGCTGGTGACCCGCGGTGACACCCCGCCGGCGGGAGCCGGCGCGGCACCGCTGCAAGTGGCCGTGCGCCGCGGCAGTGCCTTTGCGCAGACGCTGTCCGTCGACGAGCGCCGGCACCGCTACGCGATCACCTATCTGGACGAGCCGATAGAGTACGAGGATCTGCTCGCCTCGGTGGCGCGTGGAGACTATCCGGCCACGGTTATCGACAGCAATCTCGCCGAGGTGCTGCTGCCCTTCTATCCGGAGCTGCGGGCCAGCAGCGAGCTGGACTCCCAGCGCGCCATCGCCTGGGCGGTGCGCCGCGAGGCACCGCAACTGAAGCGCGAACTGAACGAATTCTTTACCGCCGAGCATGTCCTCGCCAGCCAGCACCGCGAACGGCCGCTGCGCGATTGGGAGGGAATCCGGCAGAGCCGCACTCTGCGCGTGCTGACCCGCAACCACCCCGCCTCTTACTTTATCTGGCGCGGGGAGCTGATGGGGTTCGACTACGACCTGTTGAAGCAGTTTGCCCGCGAGCATAAGCTGCGCCTGAGCATGGTGGTGCCGGGGCCCGATGTGGATCTGGCCGAGGCGCTGAACGCGGGTATGGGGGATATGATTGCCGCCTCCCTGACCGTTACCGAATCGCGCCGGCAGCAGGGGCTTGTGTTCTCGCGCCCCTATCTGACCGTGACGGAACAGGTGATCGCCGCCGAGCCGGCACAGGGCGCCGCCGCCGAAATGGCGGTGGCCGATCTGCTCGCCGGGCAGAAAGTCGCCGTGAACCCGCTGACCAGCTTCTACACCAACCTCGCCGCACTGGCGCGGGCGCAGTCCGAGCCGATGGAGATAGTGCCGGTGGAGGGCGCCACCACCGACCAGCTGATCGAAGCGGTGGTACAGGGCGATTACCCCTATACGGTTGCCGACTCGCACCTGGTCGCGATAGAGCGCACCTACCGCGACGACTTCGCCGTAGTGGGCGAGCTGCCGGGGGAGCGCGACATCGCCTGGGCGGTGCGCGAGGACCAGCCGCAGCTGCTGGAGCAACTGAACGGCTTTTTGAAAAAGCACCACCGCGGCCTGTTTTTCAATGTCACCTACAACAAATATTTCAAGAACGCCAAGCGCATACGCAGCCACCAGGGCGAGCGCCTGCGCAGCATCGATCGCCTGTCTCCCTACGATCCGATAGTGCGCAAATACGCGGCCGGTGCCGAGTGGGACTGGCGCATGGTGGTGTCGCAGATGTATCAGGAGAGCCAGTTCAATCCCCGCGCAGAATCCTTTGCCGGCGCCCAGGGCCTGATGCAGGTGCTGCCGACCACCGCGCGGCAGATGGGTATCGCCAATTTGTTCGAACCGGAAAACGGTATCCGCGCCGGCGTCTCCTACCTGGACTGGCTGGAACAGCGTTTCCCCCGCGACCTGCCTTTCGACCAGAAGATCTACTTCACCCTCGCGGCCTACAACGCCGGCCACGGCCACGTCAGAGACGCGCGCAAACTCGCCACACACCTCGGCAAGAACCCGGATTTGTGGTTCGGCAATGTGGAGGAGGCGATGCTGATGCTGTCCAAGCCGGAGTACTACCGCCAGGCGCGCTTCGGCTATGTGCGCGGGCGCGAGCCGGTGAATTATGTCAGGGAAATTCGGGATAGATACCTGGGGTATCTCGCCGTGGCGCGGCAGGAAAAAGGTATCGACAGGCAGCTTTAACCCGGCAATATTTATCGCCGGGTTAATAACCACTGCCGTGTGTGCCAATCAGATCTTCCAGCCAGGGGGCGACTTCCGGATAGTCATTCATTGGAAGTACAAACTCCTGCCCGCGCGCGGCGCATTGCAGGTGGCAGTGATCGCCGTCTCCGGAGTTCAAACTCCAGCGCTCCGGCCTGCTGTGGTAGCTCAACGGTGCGCGCCCCTTTTCCGGATACAGAAAGCGCGGCAGTCGCCAGGCGGTGGGTGAGGGCGCGTCGGGGCGGGTTAGCTGCAACTGAGGGGCCAGGCGCGGGAATACGCCCGCACCTGGCTGCGGTTTCGAATCCCGATGCAGCGTTAAGCGATCGGCGGCCAGATACAGCGTATTGGCCGTATCCGGTCCGATCGCGAAGTGCGGGTGGTAGCGCGCCCAGGGTAATTCATCCTTCTTCAGTGCATCGACTTGGATGATCTCGCCGATAGAAAGCCAGCCCCAGAGGATATGGCGCGCCGCTGCCCCTTTGACGAAGCGCCAGTGCCCGCCGACTTGCTCGACCGGCCGGAACAGGCCAAAGAACAGAAACAGATCTCCCGCCTGCACGCCCCGTCTGCGCAGATGCCCCTGTGCCGCGCCTGTCTGCCCGAGCAGTGGTCTCCAGCCCGGTGTGCGCGACAGGTCTCCGGGGTGCATATCCGGGTCCAGATGTGCCCCCATATCCGCACGAATCTTCCCTTGTGTCAGATCTTCCACCAGGTCACCGACACAGTGCCCGGCGTGATTGATTTCGCGATAGCGGATTCCCGACTTAGGATCGGAAATCGGCAGCGCATAGAGGCTGCCGTCGGGAAAGATCGGGCTGGGGCAGCCGCCGGCGGAGGAGTCGAAGCCTTTGCGGCTCAGGATCAGGTGCATCTTTGTGGAATCGGTATTGTCGTTGCGGGCCCTGTAACGCGGACCCGCGCCGATGGAGCTCACTTTTTCTGCAGATCTGCCATAGCCCTGCACCACTCGCTCTGCTGCTGCCGGTTCTTCAATACCCTGCCCAGGGCCGGCATCAAGTCCGGGTGTTTCTTTAATGTCTTTTTGTACTGCGCGATATCGTCTCCGCTGCAAACGATCGGGAACAGCATCGCATAGGCCTTGTTGTACAGCGTATCCGCCGTTGCGCTCACCTGGGGCACGGCATCGAACAGCTGAGCGCTGAAGCCCCGGTACAGGTTCAGTTGTTCCGCCGGGAACATGGCGCCGGCGGCGGCGCGGATCTGGCTGAGTTTGTACTGATCGCGCCTGTTCAGGATATTGTCCAGCCACGCTTTCTTGGCCTCGGCGCTGGGTCTGATCGCGCTGGCGCTGATGGCGTAGTTGCGGGCGCGGTTGCTGCTGTCTTTTTTCAGCTCGTCCTCGACCAGCTTGGCGTAGTCGCCGTGCAGGTGGCGGTTCAGCAGGACGATCAGCTGCCAGCGCTTGTCCTCGTCAATCGGCAGTCCGTCGATTGCCAGTTCGCCGGACAGCAGCTGCGCCGCATTACCCAGGGCCGCGTCGGTGTGGGCGACGTCGGTAAAGGTCGAGAACCAGGTTTTCTGCGCGTCGCTGCCGGCGGGGACGCGGTTGAGGCGGGCCCAGACAAAACTCTCGATCGCCTGCAGCCGCTCCTTGCGCAACACCTCCGGCATATCGAAGCGGTGCGCGTAGGCACTGGCGGCTTGCAGGTGGTTGGCGATCAGGCGGATCACGTTGATATTGCTCTCGGCGCCGGCGTTGTTCAGCGCGAAATCTATCCACTCGGACAGCGGCATCCTGGCGTCGGTGACGCTGTCGAACAGACTCTGCCACAGCATCAGTCGGGTGAAGGAACTCTCTATCGCGCTGATATGCCGGGTTGCCTGGGCCACGGACTTCTCGTCGAGGCGGGTCCTGACATAGCCCCAGTCCTCGTCGTTCAGGTTCAGTATCTGCGGGCAGGGCAGCCCCTTCGCCTCCCTGACTCTGGTGCGGGCGCCGCTGTAGGTGACCGGCAGCGCGGCGACACGGGTCATGATGCTGTCCTGCAGGCGGTAGATACCCAATTGAATTCTCTGCTCGCGCAGTACCGGGTGTTCCTTGGGGGCCGTCTGCTCGATCGTCAGTTCGGTGATCTTGTCTTCGGTGCACTGGTAGCGGGCGGAAATGGTGTTGACGCCGGCCTTGTAGAGCCAGTTCTGCGTCCACTGTTCCAGATCTTCGTTGGCGGCCTTGCCGAGGCTGTCCATAAAGTCTTTCAATTCCGCATTGCCGTAAGAGAACTCTTTCAAATAGTTGCTGACTCCCTGGCGGAAGGCCTCCCTGCCGAGGAAATAGGGCAGTTGCTCCAGCACTGAGCCGCCCTTGCCGTAGGTGATGTTGTCGAAATTGGAGAAGGCCTCGGCGGTATTGGGCACCGGCACTTCTATCGGGTGGGTGGTGGCCAGCCGGTCCGCCAGATAGGCGGACTGCTTGGAGCGCAGGTAGAAGTTCTCCCACACATCGTCGAATTCACTGTTCTCTGCCAGGGCCAGGCTGGCCATATAGGTGGCGAAGCTTTCCTTCAGCCACAGGCCGTTCCACCATTTCATCGTCACCAGATCGCCGAACCACATGTGCGCCATTTCGTGGGCGATCACATTGGCCAGCTTCTGGCGCTGGGCCTGGGTCTTCTTTCCGCGGGACACATAGGCCTCGTTGAAAGTCACCGCGGCGACATTTTCCATCGCACCGATCGTGAAGTCCGGCACTATCAGCTGGTCGTATTTCCCGAACGGATACTCGATGCCAAAGTACTTCTGGAAGAATTCGAAAGACTGCTGGGTGAAGGTGAACCAGTCCTGTGGTTTCACGTCCGGTGCGAGGGTCCTGCGGGCCATCAGGCGCAGCGGGATATCGCCGGCCTGGCTCTCCCACACGGTGAAGGGGCCGGCGTGCAGGGGCAGTATATAGGTGGAGAATTTCTTCGTGGCGGGGAAGTGCCAGTGTTTGCGCCCGTCCGCCAGAGTTTCAATTTTTTCCTCACGCGCGCTGGTCACCACCTGCCAGTCGGCGGGCGCCTTTACGTCGATGGTGTAACTGGCCTTCAGATCCGGTTGGTCGAACAGCGGCGCGAAGCGATTGGCCTTGTAGGGCTCAAAGTGGGTGTAGAGGTAGACGCTGCCGTCCTGCGGATCCTTGAAGCGGTGCAGGCCGGAGCCGTCGCTGGAGTAGGGGTGGCTGTAGTCGACGGCGATACGGTTGGCGCCGACGCGCAGCTGTTCCGGCGCTATGGTGATGAAGTAGCCGTTGTATTCGAAGGGGATCGCCCTGCCGTCGACACTGACCGACTGCACCTCGCCACCGGTAAAATCGATGGTCAGGGACTGCTGCAGCGGACGGGCGATCTCGGTTTCCGCGATCACGCGACCGGAGAAGGTGTCGGATTCGCCGTCCAGCGCCACGGAGATTTTGTAATCCACATTCGCAATCTGCACCCGGCGCAGGGCGGCGTAGGCGGCGGTGAGCCCGGGGGCATCGGGGCGTTCTATGCGCGGGACTCGCTGTACTTTTACCGCGTGGGCGTCGCTCTCTGCGGCTTGTTCTTTGGCTGGCGGTGTTTTCTCGCCGCAGCCTGTAACCAGGGCGGCGCACAGCAGTGTGGTGGCGAATATTTTTGTGGTTTTCATCGGGTCCTCCGGCTGGCGGCAGAGGGGCAGTGATCCGCGCGAATAGTATTGTTTCCCCTGTGCAGGTTATAACACGCTCCGCACAGCCGCGCATGGTAAGCGGGTGCTCACTATTAACCCGGCGATAAATATTGCCGGGTTAATCGCGGCACAAGGACGTGCCGCCGCCAGCCGCAGGCTGGCGCCGCTCGCTAAATACCAGCAGATTCACACATCTGCGCCAGTATTTAGCGGGCGACGGTTAATAGTGCGTGCTGGCGGGATTTTTTAACCGATTTGCGCGGTGCGATGACGCACAAAAAAGGCCCCGCGGGGCCTTGTTTGAGAGCGTCATGCCGGCGCAGGCCGGCATTCAGCGATTGGTCTGGAGTCCGGACCGGGTCCGGGATGACGATGGGTTTTGCTCAGCCGCGGTTGCCGTTTGCCAGCAGCGCGGCCATATCCACACAGCGCTGGTTGCCGTGGCGACGGTTTTTCAGCGCCTTTTCCAGCAGCGGGTTCAACTCCCTGTCGCTGTCTAGGATTTCGCTCAGCTGCGCCACGCCCTGCTCGCTGCAGTTCAGCGGGAAGAGGCGCGCGTAGGTGCCGACAAACTCCGGCGCGTCGCTGGCGTTGACGTCATCCAGCGCGGCGAGGATGCGCTCGGCACTGGCTTGGTACTGGTCGCTCTGCTCGGTCGGGAACAGGTGGGCCGCGGCGGCTTTCAGCTGGCTCAGCTTGAAGCTGTCGCGGTGCTGCAGGATATTCTCCAGCCACTTGACCTTGCTCTCCGGCAGCGGGCGCACGGCTTCCGCGGCGATGGCGTTGAGCTGGGAGCGGTCGGAGTTGTCCGCGGCCAGTTCGCGTTCAATGGCCTGCGCATAGTCGCCGTACAGGTGCTGGTTCTGCAGTTTGATCAGGTCCCAGCGCATATCCGGGTCCAGCTTCAGGCCGTCGATCTTCAGTTCGCCCTGCAGCAGCTGCTTGGCGTTGGCCAGGGCCGCGTCCGAGTGGGCCACGCCGGTAAAGGTGGCAAACCAGGTTTTCTGCGCGTCGCTGCCGGCTTCCGCCTGCTGCAGGCGATCCCAGACGAAGTTCTCGATTGCCAGCTGCAGCTCTTCACGCCGGGCCGCATCGATCGCCACCTGGTTCAGGTAGCCGTAGGCATTGCCCAGATGGCGGGACACCAGGCGCACCACATTGATATCGCGTTCCTCGGCGGCGTTGGCGAGCACGAAGCTGACGTACTCGTCCAGCGGCAGCTTGGCATCGTAGACGCTGTCGTACAGGCTCTGCCACAGCATCAGACGCGTGAACGGCTTTTCGATATCGTTGATGTGCCGGGACATATTCTCGACGGATACCGGATCCAGGTTCACCTTGGCAAAGGCCCAGTCGCCCTCGTTGGGGTAGACGATCTGCGGGCACGGCAGGCCTGCAGCTTCCTCGACCTTGGTGGTCGCGCCGCTGTATAGCACCGGGATGGCCTTGCTCAGCACCATGCTGCCGTTTTCCATGTTGTAGAAGCCGATCTGGGTGCGCTGTTCGCGCAGGGTCGGGTATTCCTCCGGCGCGGACTGGCTCAGGACGAGGTTGGTGACCTTGCCCTTTTCACACTGGAAGCTGGCGGCGATGGTGTTCAGGCCGGCCTGATACAGCCACTGCTGCTGCCACTGATCCAGATTCTTGCCGGCGGCCTTGCCCAGGTGGCCCATAAAGTCGTCCAGGGTGGAGTTCTTGTAGGACAGGTCCTTCAGGTAGTTGCTCACGCCCTTGCGGAATGCCTCTTCGCCCAGGTAGTAGGGCAGCTGCTTCAGGATCGAGCCGCCTTTGCCGTAGGTGATGCCGTCGAAGTTGGCAAAGGCCTCGTCGGTGTTCTTGACCGGCAGCTGTATCGCGTGGGTAGTGGGCAGCTGGTCGGAGTGGTAGGCCCACTGCTTGGTGCCCAGGTAGAAGTTCTCCCAGGTGTTGGTGAACTCGCTGTTTTCCGCCACGGCCAGGTTGGCCATATAGGTGGCGAAGCTCTCGTTCAGCCACAGGTCGTCCCACCAGTTCATGGTCACCAGGTCGCCGAACCACATGTGCGCCATCTCGTGGGCGATCACATTGGCCAGGCGCATGCGCTGGGCCTGGGTCTTCTCGCCGCGGGAAACATAGGCTTCGTTGAAGGTGACCGCAGCGACGTTTTCCATAGCGCCGGCGTTGAAGTCCGGCACGATCACCTGGTCGTACTTCACGAACGGATAATCGATCTCAAAATAGGGTTGGAAGAACTCGAAGGACTGCTTGGTAAAGGTGAACCAGTCTTCCGGCTTCACATACTGCGCCAGTGACTTCCGCGCCATCAGGCGCAGCGGAATACCGTCGGCATCGTCTTCCCAGATATGGAAGGGGCCCGCGTGCAGGGAGAAGATATAGGAGGAAAACTTGGCGGACTGTGGGAAGTGCCAGTGGTTGACTTCTTCAGCCTCCTCGATTTTCTCCTCGCGCACCGAACTGACGATGGTCCAGCCTTTGGGTGCGGTCACCTTCAGAGTGTAGTGGGCCTTCAGATTTGGCTGATCGAAATGCGGGAAGAGGCGGTTGGCATCGTAGGGTTCGAAGTCGGTGTACATATAGACGTTGCCGTCTTCCGGATCTTCGAAGCGGTGCAGGCCGGAGCCGTCGCTGGAATAGGGATGGCGGTAATTCACCGCGATGGCGTTGTGGCCGGCTTTCAGATACTGCGGCTGCAGGGTGATGAAGTGGCCGTTGTAGTCGAAGGGCACTTCCACCCCGTCGACACTGACGGAGTCCACGCTGCCACCGGCGAAATCGATGGTCAGCGGTTGTTCGAGCGGTCCGTTGAGTTTGGTTTTGGCCACCACCTGGCCGGAGAAGCTGTCGCCCACGGCATCGAGGGTCACGGACAGCTGGTAGTTGACCTCGGCCACCTGTTGTTTGCGCAGTTTGGCGTAGGCTTCGGACAGTCCGGGCGCATCGGCGCGGGTCACGGCCGCCGCGGCAGGAGAGGACTCCGCGGCTGGCTGGTTACTGGATTCCTGGCCACAGGCGGCGAGAATGGCGCTGCACAGCAGCGTCGCTGCGAATTTTCCGGTTCTGATCATGGTTACCCCACAGGACTGTCGTGCGCCCGGGTATGGCCGGGACGAATTGTTGGAAAATGAGTCGTCCCTTATATCATGACTAGCGTAGTCTGACGGGCGACTTCGTCGCGCTCAGAGTGCAGGTTATCGCGAGTGAATTGATTGTGCTATTTTTCTCGGCAGAAGGACATGTTTATCTGTCGGACATTGATTTTGCAGTCGATGATGCCTTGTTGGTTGGATCGAAATCGGGGCTCCACGCCCTGAGAGCATTGAAATATAGGTTCGGGAGGAAAGGGATTACGCATTCATGCGTATATTGGCCGGATATATGCGCCCCAATTGTTCAGGAGGGCAGCCGGGGCGCATTGTGAGATCGCTATTGGGCGGCCTGCGTATCCCGGGTAGCGGCTTGCAATGACAGCTTCACCACTTCGCCCGGCGGGTAGCTGTTCGGCAGCGGGCGGGGTTTGATACGTTCATCGATAAATGCCGCCACGTCTTCCGGGCGTGCGCGGTGGTCATCCTCGCGGCTTTTCCCCGCTTCCTGATATCCGCGCCCGCTCCACATATAGAGCACATGTTTGGCCTCTTTCACCTGCTCGGGGGTGCAGCTGAGGATGGGTTTGTCGCTGGCGCCGGGCTGAGCCTGTATCTGTGCGCGCCGGGCTGCAGCCTCTGGGTTCAGATCCAGGGTTAGGGAATCCATAATCTGATGCATCAGGGCGAGGAAGTTTTTCTTTGATACCCGCTCTTCGATTCGGTAGGCGTTGCCGGCGTTGCGGGCAGATCGGGCTATAGTAAAGCAACAACTCAGATAATGCCTGTCATCAATTGCAGTCTGCCAGTTTACGATTTGACCGTCGCCAACAAGTGGTTGGCTCTCGAAGTAGAGCCAATCACTCCCATTGTTTGCTAGCCATTGGCAGTTAATGGGGCCCAGATAGCTTGGCCAGCGATAGGGCGTAAGATCTAAGGGGTCATCTGAGTGGCCATCGTGAAAATCGCACAGAGTAGAAGATAAGAGCTGACGGCATGCTTCGCGAGATAATACACGATTGTCAAATAAGCTCTCATTAATCGGAAGGTCTTTCACTCGATTAATGTTGACTAGCATGGTAAGGCTTCCGCAATAACCGTGAACTATAGGTAATCCGCGAAATTCCCAGATACTTGAATAGACTCGATACCATTCCACGGATTCGGAGCTTCGGCTCTCCGAGGTTATTAGCGGTTTGAATATGGATTCCTCAAATATATCCACACTTGGCGCTTCATCCTCCCAGCGCTCGAGCTTAGAGAATGGATCTTTGTATGGTGGAGCATTAAAAACCAGCCGGCTACCAGAAAGGTTTTTTTCTATCCCCCTGTGTCAGCATAGATGTCGCGCCCACTTTTTAATCAACAGTGTATGAGGGGGCGGTAATCGAGTGGAAAATGCCGCGTTACAGTGAAGGCTTCAAAGAAAGAGCCG
>NZ_JBSWWT010000019.1:0-74769 GCF_056160225.1 Microbulbifer sp. ABF4_143 | reverse complement strand
TGAAATCCGGGCTAAATCTTCTTTTTGTGGTGGTCATTTATTCACCTGATCTTCGTTGAGAGTGATAATATCACTCAAAATCAGGTGGCCAAATTCACTATGCCACTACACTACCCGCAGATTCACGCTAGCACTAGTGCGCACCACCACGTTTTATAAACACCGTCCGCACAATCAATGTAAGCATGAAAGCGCTCATAGCAAGTTCCGCCGCATAGGTCGCAACCACCGCGCCATACAATCCCCAAAGTGGAATCAGCCATAGATTGAAAGCGACATTGAGCACCGCACCGAAAGTTAGGACTATCACACTCTCTCGCTGCCGTCCGCTGGCGCCAAGAGCCGTTTGCAAGAAACGTCTTGGGGTCACCAGCAACGGCAACCATGCCAGCCAGCGCAGCACCTCTACGGCAGGCGCATAGTCTGCCCCCAGCAACACGGGTAACACTGGCGCAAACGCATAAAGCGCTGTCGTCATGACCAATGCGTACACCAGAGGCAAAGGCAACACATGCAATGCATAGCGAACGGCACTGCGCACCCCACCGCTACCAGCTTGAAAGAAACGTGGCGCAGCGGCAGCAAAAAATGAGGTCAACGGTACGTCCGCTATATCCACGAGGCGATAAGCGGCAGAGTAGGCACCAACCGACTGCAAGGAGGCAAAACGAGCGAGCATAATCTTGTCGATGTCCAGATATACCTTCTGTGTCACACCAACGACAGAGAAAGGCCAACCATCTCTTATTGCGCGGGCGAGGCCGTGCCACTGGAACCAGACAACCAAGTCGAAATCACGCTGTAACTGCCAAAGCGCATAGCCTGCTGAGGCAGCGGCGGCCAGTAGGTAGGCTACCCCCCATATATCCAATGGCCCCAACAACGGCGATAGGAGCATAAACGGCAGCATCAGCGCAGCAGCGAGCCGCGGCAAAACTTGGACAAGTACCAAGCGTGCTGCACGACCGATGCGTTCGAGCCCCTGATAGGCCTGTACTGCAGCCAGCACGAGCGGCGCGAACACAATTTCTGCGACTCCAATACAGGCGATGACTCCCCGAGGAATCTCGTTGGGCAGTATCACCCAAGCCAGCAGCAAGTAGATAATCAACACTAACGGTGCAGTGACTAGCAGCGCGGCGAGGGTACGCCCCCAGCTATCGGAGAACAGCCTGGGATCGCGCGCCGTGTCACGCAGCATGATCATGGATACGCCCAGACCGACAAAACCTCCAAAGGTCATTGCCAAAGCGAGCACTGCCGAATAGGCACCGTAAGCCTCGACACCGAGCACACGGGTGACTATAAAAAAAACTCCCACCTGGCCAAGCATGCGCAAACCCATGCCGGTGGTCATGGCGAGAGTGCCCTTGGCTAGGTTACCGGGCCGCCAGGCGAAAAGGTGTCTAAGACCAGTCATCAAGCTCCCATGGCAGCAGCATTTTAGCTCAGGACAGTACATCAGAGCATGCAACGGATGGCATCAATCGCTCTTTGACATACAGGTTGAAGTTTATCACTTATCTTTATACATCAAGGCGGTAATTTGCTCAGACACCAACCCAACCAAAAAAATCTGTACCGCAGAGACCATCAACAAAGCAGACATATTGGTAAAGGTGCCCATTTCCAGGTATGTGTACAAGTAACGACCAAGCCCCAAAAGGAAAGATAGAACCGCAATCGGCAAAAACACCTTCAGCGGTGAATACAGAGTTGCCACCTTGAAAATAATAAGCAGAAAACGTACCCCATCCCTGAGCGGCCGAATATGACTCTTCCCGGACCTCTTCTGAACTTTTATTGGAGCATAGCGAACAAGGTAACCACTTCTAAAAAAAGCCATGGTACTTGTGGTTGGATACGAAAACCCATTGGGCAAGAGATCCAAGAAATGCCGGAATTTTTCAGCTCTTACCACACGAAAACCAGAGGTCAAGTCATCAATTTTATAACCAGTAACAAAGCTTGCAAATCGATTGTAAAAAGCATTGGCCAAATGACGCCCCGCATTCGCCTGACCACTTCCATCACGAGCCCCAACGACCATATCAGCACCATCACCCTCCAAGATGGCCAAAAGCCTTGGGATATCCTCGGGCTGATGCTGGCCGTCAGCATCCATAAAAACCACCAGATCCCCACTAGCCTCGCGAAATCCGCGCTTTATCGCCGCACCATTGCCCATGCTGTGCGGGTGCCGGTAAACCCGGGCACCATGAGCTTCTGCCACCTCCCCCGTCTCGTCATCGGAACCATCATCTACAACGATTAGCTCATCGTACTCTCCCCAAGCTACCAGGCGAGGTAGCCACTTTCTGAGATTGTCAGCCTCGTTTTTTGCTGGAATTACGATACTTAAATTAACCTTTTTCTTCATTTGAGAGCAGCCTTACAGTTGCTTCTGATCCGATCCAGGAGAAACACAAACTCTCTTTGATAATATTCCCTAGCCGGGCCTGATAGACTGCCATTAAAAATAACAGCATCCTTAAACTGACTCGCCAACCCTAAAGCAGCCTCACAATGCCCATCTGACGCCAGAATAGCTATTGCCTGCATAAATACACCCACCTTGGGCCTTAACGAAATCGCTCGCGCGAAATAGTCACTCGCTTCAACAACTTTATTTTCGTGGGACCGAACCCTTCCCAAAAAATAGTACAACTGATGACGAAACCCACCAGACTCTATGGCCGTGGAATTATCCAGAAGCGCCACGATGAATTGGCTCGCATAGTTCAGATCCAGCGCCGGGCATTCCCGCCCCCTTGCAGAGCCGATAAAAACTTCCATTAAGTTTGTCAACTTTGGGTTAAACGGCGCTTCCCCCGAGATGCTAACCAACAACTCTTTATCCTTCTCGATATCTCGTTCTAATGAACACTTAACTAGAATCCTATGCATCAATAGAGCATGACTGCCAGGATGAACTGCATACGCCTTATCAAGTAGGAATAGAGCCTCCGCATGGAGCCCAGCTTGCGTCAAAGCGATTGCCGCAGAGCGCTGAGCCCTAATGGATTCCGGTGCCTCCTTGGCCCACGCCAAAGCCAAGGAAGCATGGCTACTCCAAAGGTCAACCCGAACAAGAAGAAGTAGGACTACGACCATGCACAACACAGAAAGTACGACAGGTTTCAGCCACCTCCCAACCTTCATGAACGCCCAAGCAACTGGCACAAATAAAAATACTGATGGGAGGTAATTCCGGTGTTCGAAGTACAACTCCAGACCAATAGCCGTGGACTCCACCAAGTGACCTGCCAAATAAAACATAAATGCAAAGGAAAACAATGGCCATGTTTTTCTCTGCAAAATAGAAACAGCGCCAAGCAATACAATTCCGACCACAGAAAAAATGGTCGATGGCGGAGATATCAATGATGTTGAAACACGATACCCATCATGAAACAAACCACGCTCTGTTCCTTGAAACGTAAACAGGTGGAACAAATACTCCCAGAGAATTCGGCACTCTGTAATCAATCGCTCATAAGGTGAAAATCCTCTGGAGGGCCAATCGGAAAAGAGACCATTCTTTAACGGAACATATGTCAAATATGCAAAGATACATAGCGTCGGCAGCTCCAGGAAAACGAACTTCCATAAGCGCCTCAGCTGTGCCGAGTTTGCATAGATAGTCAACTCCAGGACCAAGACCAGAACCGGCAGCAGAGCGCCGTTTTCCTTGCTCAATAAGGCCAGCCCCCCCCAAAAGCCCAGTCCAAACGTCATTCCCCAATAGGCAAGGGCCGGCTTCGAATTGACAAAAGAGCGGAAGTAAACATGACTCAACAGCCCGGCCAGCACAAAAGTTGTGGCAAGCATCGCCATTCTCTGAACGACATAAAGAACTGTTGACACAAATAAGGGATGGAACAGCCATAAGAAGGCAGCCAGAAACACGATCGGAAAGCGCTGCCGATCAGAAATCGAGAGAGACTTTTGATCTAGAATTCGGTGCAATAACCAGAACAGCAGACAACCATTCAAGGCGTGAATTAGGATATTGGTGTACTTGAAACCGCCGGGATTCGAAGGCCAGCCATTATCGTCGATCAGAAAGCTGAGTAATGCGAGAGGACGCCCTGTTGGACCGCTGTCTCCCTGCGACAGATATAACCAAAGACTTTCCCAATCATCGATACCGCCATAGGCACCCAACGCGTCCAGATTGGCAAAATCATCAAATAGAAAAGGGCCTCCCACACCTCGCAAGTATAAACTTACTACCAATAGTACTGTCAGCGGCCACAACAGAGGCACGGCAAGAGAATAGAAAACAGCTTTACTCTTCATCCACTAAAAAAGCCGCCTCGGAAAACCGGGGCGGCTTTATACCTACTAGCTCAACTTAAGCACGGCATTCCGAGGGCAGATACTTGTCGTCAATGGTACCTTTCTTGCAGACCCAATCAATGGAACCCGCATTGGTCACAGGGCTCATAGAAAGCGTTTTACCTTGAATCGCCTCAGCAACTCCAGCAGATGCCATTTTTGCGGTAATCACACCGTTAACCACCTCAACTTCCTGGACATTGTCGCCTTTTACATCAGCTTTCGCAGGAATGCCTTTAGAACCGCTATCCGCATCGTCAAACTTGCCTTCAGTGGTATAAATTTCCGTGACAGTACTTTTCAGCCCACCCATCAAATTTACCGCTTCGGTAACCTGGGCACGAGCGGTGTAGTCCTGGTAAGCCGGCAACGCCACCGCAGCCAGAATACCGATGATCGCAACCACGATCATCAATTCAATAAGAGTAAAACCCTGTTGCTTTTTCATTGTAACCGTCTCCATACAGACTTTTGGTTTGGTGAATCCCGTAAGGGAGAGCATCCCGTGAGGAAGTCGCGGAACAAGATACAAGCTTTGTGCCAATTGTGGCAAGCGCGAAAATCCCTCCCAGCTGAACGAATGGGAGGTAAGTCACATCGGGAGCGCCTGTTAATTAACCACCCACTTTCGCCAGTTGCTTTCCGGCTCACTTGCTGACAAAAAGTGTCAGATGCTGACAGACTTAGTACTACCCGAAACAAACTGTTTTCCGCCTGCCTGACCGCGCCCACTCCCCTCATACGACGAGATGCAGGGCGGGAACCTCAGGGGTTTGGCTGTGGCATTTGATTTCGCTATATTGGCGGGATTGCGTGGTGTTCGCCCCTTCGGATTCGCCTGCAAGCAGGCTCCTACAGGTGGGGAACCGGGGCGACACGCAGCAGAAGATCAAAAAATAAGCAGACACTATCGCAGCGGTACCATTTCCTATGAGCGTTAGCCAACTTTCCGGCCTGGCCAAACGGCTGGTGGCCGACCAGGTTCTCGACGAGTCCACGGCCATCTCCGCCACCAAGGCGGCCAAGCGCGAGAACCAGACCTTTGCCCAACACGCGGTGGAGGCCAAGCTGGTCAAGAGCCGCGAGTTGGCCAGTATCGCCTCCCTGGCATTCGGCTCGCCGCTGTTTGATCTGGGCAGCTACAACTTCGATCTGATCCCCAAGGACGTAGTTGACGAAAAACTGATCAGCAAGCACTTTGCCCTGCCGCTGTACAAGCGTGGCAACCGGCTGTTCGTCGCGGTCGCCGACCCCACCAACCTCGCCGGGCTGGACGAGATCAACTTCAACACCGGCCTCAATACCGAGGCAGTGCTGGTGGAGGCGGACAAGCTGGCCAAGGCCATCGAGAGCTACCTCTCCGATAGCACTGATATGGGGGCCGGTCTCGAGGGCATGGACGACGAGGAGCTGGATTCCCTCGACGTGGAAGGTGGCGAAACCGAGCGCAGGGATGACGACGACCTGGGCGGCGACGAGGCCCCGGTTGTACGCTTTGTAAACAAAGTGCTGCTGGATGCGATCCGCACCGGCGCCTCGGATATCCACTTCGAGCCCTACGAAAAGAGCTACCGGGTGCGCTTCCGTACCGACGGCGTGCTGCACGAAGTGGCCAAGCCCCCGATACAGCTGGCCACCCGCTTGGCCGCGCGCCTGAAGGTGATGTCAAAGATGGATATCTCCGAGCGGCGGGTACCCCAGGACGGCCGTATCAAGATGAAGCTGTCCAAGACCAAGGCGATCGACTTCCGGGTCAACAGCCTGCCGACGCTGTGGGGCGAAAAGATAGTACTGCGGATTTTGGACCCCTCCTCCGCCAAGCTCGGCATCGATGCACTGGGCTATGAGGACGATCAGAAGAAGCTCTACCTGGACGCGCTGGCCCAGCCCCAGGGCATGATTCTGGTCACCGGCCCCACCGGCTCCGGCAAGACGGTCTCCCTCTATACGGGCTTGAATATCCTCAATACGCCGGAGCGCAATATCTCCACCGCGGAAGATCCTGTGGAAATCAACCTGGAGGGTATCAACCAGGTCAATGTTTCGCCTAAGGTCGGATTGAACTTCGCCGAGGCCCTGCGCTCCTTCCTGCGCCAGGACCCGGACATCGTGATGGTGGGTGAGATCCGCGATCTGGAGACGGCCGAAATCGCGATCAAGGCCGCGCAGACGGGCCACCTGGTACTCTCCACCCTGCACACCAACTCGGCGCCGGAGACACTGACCCGCTTGATGAATATGGGTGTGCCTTCATTCAATATCGCCACCTCGGTCAGCCTGATCATCGCCCAGCGCCTGGCGCGGCGCCTGTGCAACGAGTGCAAAAAGCCGGCCACACTGCCGGAGGAAGTGCTGAAGGAGGAGGGCTTCGATGCGGTGACGATTCCGAAAAATGAGTGGGATATCTACCAGCCGGTGGGCTGTGAGCACTGTAGCAAGGGCTACAAGGGCCGCGTGGGGGTCTATGAAGTAGTTCGCATCACCGACGGCATCTCCAGAATTATAATGGAGGGCGGCAACTCGATTCAGATTGCCGACCAGGCGCGCAAAGAGGGATTCAACAATCTGCGCACCTCGGCGCTGCGCAAGGTGGTGATGGGTATCACCAGCCTGGAAGAGGCGAACCGGGTTACCAAAGATTGATGCATCCTTAACTGATGGGCACGTCGCTTCGCTCCTTTGCCCATCCTACGGGTGCGGAAAAGCGAACAAGTAACTTGTAGGATGGGCAAAGCGCAGCCTGCCCATCACGTTGACGAAGCAATAACAAAACGGGAACAACCATGGCCAATGCCGCAGCGGTCACCTACGTCTACAAGGGAGTAGACAATAAAGGCAACAAGGTCGAAGGAGAGATCAACGGCACCAGCCCGGCGCTGATCAAGGCGCAACTGCGCCGCCAGGGCATTATTGCCAACCGGGTACAGAAAAAGCCGAAACCACTCTTTGGTGGCAACAAGAAAGTCAAGCCGGCAGATATTGCCCTTTTTACCCGCCAGATGGCCACGATGATGAAGGCCGGCGTACCGCTGGTGCAGAGCTTTGAAATTGTCGCCGACGGCCTGGACAATCAGGGCGTTAAAGACCTGGTTTTCAAGATCCGCGACGATGTCGCTTCCGGTACCGCCTTTGCCGATGCGCTGCGCAAGCATCCTCTCTATTTTGACGATCTCTTCTGTAACCTGGTGGCTTCCGGTGAACAGTCCGGTGCGCTGGAAACGATGCTGGACCGAATCGCCACCTATAAGGAAAAGACCGAGGCACTGAAGGCCAAGATCAAGAAGGCAATGACCTATCCGATTGCGGTGATCGTCGTCGCCATCGTGGTGACCTCTATACTGCTGATCAAGGTGGTTCCGCAATTTGCCGAGACTTTCTCCAGCTTCGGCGCCGATCTGCCGGCATTCACCCAGATGGTGGTCGGCATGTCGGAATGGATGCAGGCCAACTGGTTTATCGCGTTGATTGCCGTTGTCGTCGGTATTGGCGGCACCCTAGAGGCGAAAAAGCGCAACAAGAAGGTGGCCGAATTCTTCGACCGCCTGATCCTGAAGCTGCCAATTCTCGGCCTTATCACCTACAACTCGATTTCCGCACGCTATGCGCGCACCCTGTCCACGACCTTTGCCGCCGGTGTGCCGCTGATCGATGCGCTCAAGTCCGTCGCCGGAGCTACCGGTAACAGCCTTTACGAAGAGGCCACTTTAAGGATCCGCGACTCCGTCGCCACTGGTATCCCTCTGAACGCGGCCATGCGCTCTTCGGGCCTCTATCCAACCATGCTGGTACAGATGACCGCGATCGGTGAGGAGTCCGGCGCACTGGATGAAATGCTCGGCAAGGCGGCGGATTTCTACGAAGAAGCCGTTGACAATATGGTGGACAATCTGACGACCCTGCTGGAGCCGATGATTATGGCCGTGCTGGGTATTCTGGTCGGCGGGCTGATGATCGCCATGTATCTGCCGATTTTCCAGCTGGGCCAGGTTGTATAAGCGCAATGGTTGAAACGCTACTCTCCTACCAAGCGCTGCTCCTGGGCAGCGCTTTTGTTTTAGGCCTGCTGTTAGGCAGCTTCCTGAACGTAGTTATCTACCGCCTCCCCATCATGATGGAGCGGGAATACAAACGCGATTTCTACAGCTATTTCGGCACCAAGCCGGATCCGGCCGAGCAGAAGGCGCTGGACGAACCCTTCAACCTGATCCTGCCCCACTCCCACTGCCCCAACTGCGATGCCGAAATCAAGCCCTGGCACAATGTGCCGCTGGTCAGCTACCTGCTGCTGGGGGGCAAGTGCGGCTTCTGCGGCACCGCCATCTCCAAGCGCTATCCACTGGTGGAACTGGTGACCGGGCTGCTGACCGCGATCGTCGTCTGGCAGCTGGGCTTTAGCTGGCAGGCGCTGGCCGGCTGCGGGTTTACCTGGGCGCTGGTGGCGCTGACCGGTATCGACTTCGACAAGCAGCTGCTGCCGGACGGCATCACCCTGCCGCTGCTGTGGGCCGGGCTGCTGATCAACCTCTGGGGCGTCTTCGTGCCGCTGGCCGACGCGGTGATCGGGGCCATGGCCGGCTACCTGGCGCTCTGGTCGGTGTTCCATATCTTCAAGCTGGTGACCGGCAAGGAGGGTATGGGGGCCGGGGACTTCAAGATTCTCGCCGCGATCGGCGCCTGGTTCGGGTGGCAGATGTTGCCGCTGGTGATACTGCTGTCCGCGGCCGTCGGCGCCGTGGCCGGGCTGAGCTGGAGTGTGATTGCCGGCCGGGACAGGAATCTGCCGATCGCATTCGGGCCCTATCTGGCCGGGGCCGGGTGGATCGCGATGCTGTGGGGGGATCGGATAGTGGGCTGGTATCTTAATTATTCCGGGCTGGGTTCGTAGCGCGGTTGTGCGCCTGCAAGCAGACTTCTGCGCACAGATTGAAAGGGCGGGCCGGGTGTCCGCCTTTTTTGCTTGCAGCCGGCCTGGGCGGGCGAACACAAGCTTCGCCGCCGCAGTTTGGGTCCGATATGATCCGCGTATGCAGTGGTTTTGGGCGGGATTGATCGCGGCCGTGGGCCGCTCCTACAGGAGGGGATGGAGACTGTGTTTACTGTTGGGTTGACCGGTGGTATCGGCAGCGGCAAGTCGGCGGCGGCGGACTGTTTCCGGGCGCTGGGTATCGATGTTGTGGATGCGGACTGGGCGGCTCGGGTGGTGGTGCAGCCGGGGCAGCCGGCGCTGGCGAAGATTGCCGAGCACTTTGGTGCCGGGGTGCTGCTGGAAAACGGCGAACTGGATCGGGCGCGCTTGCGCAGGCTGGTGTTCGACAACGCCGACGAGCGCAAGTGGCTGGAGGGATTGCTGCACCCGCTGATCCGCGGGGAGATAGTGCGGGCGCTCGAGGCCAGCGGCAGCGCCTATGGGATTCTGGAGTCGCCGCTGCTGATCGAGTCCGGGCAACATGAGCTGGTGGACAGGATCTGCGTGGTGGATCTGCCGGAAGAGCTTCAGGTCGAGCGCGCCAGCGGGCGGGATCACAGCGCGCCGGAGCAGATCCGCAAGATAATGGCGGCGCAGCTGCCGCGCGCCGAAAGGCTGGCCAGGGCGGACGATGTGCTGGACAATGCCGGCGACATGGCGAACCTGAAGGCGCAGATAGAACCGCTGCACCGGAAGTACCTGCAACTGGCAGCATCGAAGAAGTGAAGTTTATGGCGAAAGATACCCCCACCCTCAACTGCCCCACCTGCAAGAAACCGATCGAGTGGAACGCGCAATTCCCGCACCGGCCTTTCTGCAGCGAGCGCTGTAAATTGATCGATCTGGGGGAGTGGGCCAGCGAGGGGCACAAGATTCCGGGGGAGCCGGCTTTTGACGATGTGTTGAGTGGGGAGTTGGATCAGTCCAAGACCCGGCATTGAGGACTATTGCCCTTCTCCCGACGATCTCCGGCCATTCGCCTGCAGGCAGGCTCCTACGGCGGGCCTGCGGCCCGCTTGCCGTGGGGCGTTCCCGGGATCGCGGCCAACGGCCGCTCCTACAGGGGAGCCGGGGGAGCCGCAGCCCGGATGGCCTGGATAATCTCCCGGTTGGCGTCCGGGAACTGGTATTGGTCCAGGTCTGACACTGCCACCCAGGCGGTCTGCTGCCCTTCCCGGCCGTGCGCCTCGCCTTCGAAACTCGTGACCCACCAGGTGTCCAGCAGCACCGTCTTTTCCGGGTAGTCGTGGCGGACTTCCACCAGCGGCTGCAAGTCCATGACCTCTATCGCGACCTCTTCGCGCAGCTCCCGCGCCAGGGCCTGCTGCACCGTCTCGCCCTCTTCCACCTTGCCGCCGGGGAATTCCCAGCGGCCACCCATATGCAGATGCTCGGGACGGCGGGCGATCAGGATCTTGCCGTCGGCGCGCCGCACCACACCCACGGCCACATGGATCACTTCGCCCATCGACTGCGCCTCAGGTCCGGTATTCGGCGTTGATCGTGACATATTCGTGGGAAAAATCGCAGGTCCAGATATGTTCGCAGCAGTCGCCGCGGCCGAGATCGACGGCGATAGTGAACGCCGGCCTGGAGAAGACCCGCTCGCCGGCCTCCTCCGTATAGCCCACCGCGCGGCCGCCGGCTTCGACCACCTGCACGTCGTCCAGATAGATATTCACCCGCGAAGTATCCAGCCCCTGGATACCGGCGTTGCCTACGGCCATAACCAGGCGGCCCCAGTTGGGGTCCGAGGCGTAGAGGGCGGTTTTGACCAGCGGGGACTCCCCCACCTCGAAGGCCACGCGCAGCGCCTCCTCGCGGCTGCTGGCGCCGCGGACCTGCACAGTCACGAACTTGGTCGCGCCCTCTCCGTCGCGGACTATGGCCTGGGCCAGCTCGATATGCACCTCGATGATCGCGGCCTTCAGCCGCCGGTAGTCGGCACTGTGCGGGTCGTCAATGCGCGGGCCGGTGGCGCCGCTGGCGATCAGCACGCAGGCGTCGTTGGTGGAGGTGTCGCCGTCGACGCTGATGCGGTTGAAAGATTCATCCACCGCCTCTCTGACCAGTTCGTCCAGCAGCGGCTGGGCGATGGCCGCATCCGTGGCGACATAGGCGAGCATGGTGGCCATATTCGGCTGGATCATGCCGGCGCCCTTGGCGATGCCGGCGACACGGATCTGCTCTGAGCCGATGTCGACGCTGCGGCTCGCGGTCTTGGGTCGCGTGTCCGTGGTCATGATCGCGCGGGCGGCGCTATCCCAGCCGTTGCCGCTCAGCGCTGCCGCGGCGGACGGAATCGCCTCGACGATCTTCTGCAGCGGCAGGTGTTCGCCGATCACGCCGGTGCTGAACGGCAGCACCTGTTCCGCGCGGATATCCAGTGCCTCGGCCACGGCCGCGCAGCAGGCGCGGGCATCGCTCAGGCCGCGTTCGCCTGTGGCGGCGTTGGCGTTGCCGGCATTGATCAGCAGCGCGCGGATATTCCCGCTGCGGATATGTTCTTTCGCAACGGTGACCGGGGCGGCGCAGAAGGCGTTTTGCGTGAAGGTGGCGGAGACGGATGCGCCTTCGCCGATCTCGATCAGCAGCAGGTCGTCGCGCTGCCAGTTCTTGATCCTGGCCGGAACGCTGGCGAGGCGGATGCCTGGAATCTGGGGAAGAGTGTCTTTGGGCATGAATGTGATTCACAGGATGGGCGGAGCGCAGCGGCCCATCGGCGTCCTTTGATGGGCACGCTGCGCTCTGCCCATCCTACGGCGGGCCCTGGGTCCGGGCCCTCGCCCCATCCCCTCTCCCGCAAGTGGGAGAGGGGGAAACGGGGGGGCGATCAGGTTGAGGAGGTGGAAGAGGCCAGCTTGCCGTGGCACTGCTTGTACTTCTTGCCGGACCCGCAGGGGCAGGGATCGTTGCGGCCGACCTTGGGGCCGCGGCGCTCCGGCATCGGCTGCGCCTGTTCCGCGGCCTCGGCGCCGGGGATGGCCGAGGCCTGGGCGTGCTGCAGTTCCAGCTGCTGCTTGCGCTGCTGTTCGAGGCGGCGGCGCTCCATCTCCTCCATTTGTTCGCGGGTCATCGGCTCAACGTGGGCGAGGATGCGCACCACCTCGTGCTTGAGATTGTCGAGCATGCTCTGGAACAGGTGGAAGGACTCGCGCTTGAACTCCTGCTTGGGGTTCTTGTTGGCGTAGGCGCGCAGGCCGATACCGGCGCGCAGGTGGTCCATGCTGGACAGGTGTTCCTTCCACAGCTGGTCCAGCACCTGCAGCATGATCTGGCGCTCGACCGTCGGCATCAGGTTGGGGTCGCCGGAGGACTCGGCGATCCGCGCCACCTTGGCCTGGTAGGCCTCCTGGGCGGCAGAGACTATCTTCTCGCGCAGACTCTCCTCGTGCAGGGTGCGGTCCTCGTCCAGCCACTGCTGGATCGGCAGCTGCAGGCCCAGCTCGCCGGCCAGCTGCTTCTCCAGGCCGGGGATATCCCACTGCTCCTCGACGCTCTGCGGCGGCACGAAACCGGAGATAATCTCGTTGACCACATCCTCGCGGATGGCGGCGATGGTGTCGGAGATATTGTCCGCCTCCAGCAGCTCGTTGCGCTGGCTGTAGATCACCTGACGCTGGTCGTTGGCGACGTCGTCGTATTCCAGCAGCTGCTTGCGGATATCGAAGTTGCGGCCCTCGACGCGGCGCTGGGCCTTCTCGATCGCATTGGAGACCATGCGGTGCTCTATGGCCTCGCCCTTCTCCATGCCCAGCATCTGCATAAAGTTCTTCACCCTGTCTGACGCGAAGATACGCATCAGATTGTCTTCCAGCGACAGGTAGAAGCGGGTCACCCCCGGGTCGCCCTGGCGGCCGGCGCGGCCGCGCAGCTGGTTGTCGATGCGGCGGGACTCGTGGCGCTCGGTGCCGATGATGTGCAGACCGCCGGCCTCAATGACCGTATCGTGGCGCTTCTGCCAATCGGCCTTGATCTTCGCGATCTCGTCTTCGGTGGGCTCGCGGCCCTCCCTCTCGCGCAATTCGTTGACCTCGGCCTCCCAGTTGCCGCCGAGCACGATATCGGTACCGCGGCCGGCCATATTGGTGGCGATGGTGACGGTGCCCGGGCGGCCGGCCTGGGCGATGATCTGCGCCTCGCGCTCGTGGTACTTGGCGTTCAACACCTGGTGCTCGATCTTGGCCTTTTGCAGCCGGCGCGACATCTCTTCCGAGGTCTCGATGGAGGCGGTGCCGACGAGGACGGGGGCCTGCTTGTCGCGGCAGTATTTGATGTCCTCGATGATCGCTTCCATCTTCTCTTCTTTGGTCAGGTAGACCAGGTCGTTCAGGTCCTCCCGCTGCACCGGCTTGTTGGTCGGGATGACCACCACGTCCAGGCCGTAGATCTGCTGGAATTCGAACGCCTCTGTGTCGGCGGTGCCGGTCATGCCGGCCAGCTTGGGGTAGAAGCGGAACAGGTTCTGGAAGGTGGTGGAGGCCAGGGTCTGGCTCTCGCTCTGGATCTGCACCTTCTCCTTCGCCTCCAGCGCCTGGTGCAGGCCCTCGGAAAGGCGGCGGCCGGGCATGGTGCGGCCGGTGTGCTCGTCGATCAGAACCACCTGGCCGTTCTGCACTATGTAGTCCACGTCTTTGTGGAACAGCACATGGGCGCGCAGCGCCGCGTGCACATGGTGCAGCAGGCCCAGGTTGCCCGGCGCGTAGAGGGACTCGTCCTCTTTCATCAGGCCACTGCGCGACAACAGCTCTTCGATCAGCTGGTGGCCGTCTTCGGTCAACTCCACCTGGCGGGTCTTTTCGTCCACCGTGTAGTGGCCCTCGCCGCCCTCTTCCGCGCGCTGCAGTTTCGGCACCAGCTGGTTCATGGCCAGGTACAGGTGGGAGGAGTCCTCGGCGGCGCCGGAGATGATCAGCGGCGTGCGCGCCTCGTCGATCAGGATGGAGTCCACTTCGTCGACGATGGCGAAGTTCTGCGGGCGCTGCACCCGGTCTTCCTTGCGCAGTACCATGTTGTCGCGCAGATAGTCGAAGCCGAATTCGTTGTTGGTGCCGTAGGTGATATCGGCCTGGTAGGCCGCCTTCTTTTCCTCCGGGTGCTGCTGGGACACGATGACGCCGACACTGAGGCCGAGGAATTCGTACACCGGGCGCATCCAGTTGGCGTCGCGCGTCGCCAGGTAGTCGTTCACGGTCACGATATGCACGCCCTTGCCTTCCAGCGCATTCAGGTAGGCGGGCAGTGTCGCGACCAGTGTCTTGCCCTCACCGGTGCGCATCTCGGCGATGCGCCCCTCGTGCAGGGTCATGCCACCGATCAGCTGTACGTCGAAGTGGCGCAGTCCCAGGGTGCGGCGGCTGGCTTCGCGCACCGCGGCAAAGGCCTCCGGCAGCAGCTGGTCCAGGGTTTCGCCGTCGGCCAGGCGCTTCTTGAACTCGTCCGTCTTGGCCTTAAGCGCGGCGTCGTCGAGCTTCTGGTAGTCCTCCTCCAGCGCGTTGACCTTCGCCACTACGCGGCGCATGCGTTTCAGCTCGCGGTCATTTTTTGAACCGAAGACCGATTTAATCAGTTTGCCAATCATTATCTAGAAACCACTTAATCTTATTTGCGCGGCCCGCCCTGGGCCGGGGAATTCGACACCAACGCTCGAGTGAATGAGGGGTGCAAGTAAACAGGAAGGCGCCACGACTAGCAACTCCCCCAAAGCCGCGGGCGCGCTCGGGGGATTGCCAGTGGTGGCGCAGTATTGAGGATAGATGTTATCTGCCGGTGCGGCGGATATAGGTGGCCGGGTCGACCGGGCGGTTGTTCTTGTACACCTCGAAGTGCACATGGGGACCGGTGGAGCGGCCGCTGGAGCCCATCAGCGCAATTACCTGCCCCTTCTTGACCACGTCGCCCAGCTTGACCTTGATCTCGCTGTTGTGACCGTAGCGCGTCGTGTAGCCGTTGCCGTGGTTGATCTCCACCAGTTGACCGTAGCCGTAGCGCTCCTCGGCCCAGGTCACGACGCCGGCGGCGACGGAGACCACTTCGGAACCCATTTTGCCGGCGAAATCCACGCCCTTGTGCCAGGTACGGCGGCCGGTGAAGGGATCGGTTCGATAGCCGTAGCGGGAGGACATCCAGCCGCGGCTGATCGGGCGGCCGGCGATAAACTGCTCGTCCTGCAGCTGGCGCTTGGCCAGCAGCGTCTCGAGCGTGTTGAGCTGCATCTGGCGGTCGTCGATCTGTTCGGACAGTTCGTCGATCACCTCGAGGAATTCCGGCGGCTGATAGGGCAGTTCGGAGGCGCCGGCAATGCCGGGGTCTTCCGGGCCGCCCAGCGCCGGGGCGCTGCCGAACTGGAATTCGCCCTCATCGAGTTTGGCCGCGATGGTCAGGCGCTCGCCGAGTGCGTCCAGGCGGGTCAGGCGCGCCTGCATTTCCGCCAGCTTGACCGTCAGCGCGGTCAGCTGCTCGCGAGCCTCGCGATCCGCCGCCTCTATCTGCTGCTGCTGCTTGCGCAGCGCCTTGCTCCAGGCCTTGGCGGTGCGGGAGTCGAAGACATCGGTTTCGGCCACCGGCAGGTTGGCGCCGATCAGAAAGGCGCCGACGGGCAGGCCGAGCAGGCACAGGCCCAGCAGCGCCCTGCTCAGGCCGCCAAAGCTGAAACTGCGTGTACCGCCGCGTTCATTGACTAGAATTACTTTCATAACAGGCGCGTGAAATTCGACAGTTTGTTGTTTTCGTTAGCTCTGTTGCGAAGTCCGGATAACCGCTTCCATGACTCACTCTCACGCCTTTCCAATGGCAGTTCAGCCGACCAACCTATCCAATGTAACACCGGCCGACTGACAAAAATTGTTACGAACGCACATTTTGGAGGCGCGGAGCCAGTCTCGCCCCCACAAATTCGGATCGCCAGACAGCAAAAAGCCGGCAACTCTCGCGCCGGCTTTTGCACTCTGGCTCAGACAGCCAGTATTGGCTTGACGTAGGAAATCGGCGCTTCCTGCTCGTCTTCGAAGGTCACCATCTCCCAGGCATCTTCCCGCGCCATCAGGGTGCGCAGGGACTTGTTGTTCAGCGCGTGACCGGACTTGTGCGCCTTGAACTCGCCGATCAGGCTGGTACCCAGCAGGTACAGGTCGCCGATGGCGTCCAGGATCTTGTGTTTAACAAATTCGTCTTCGTAGCGTAACCCGCCCTCGTTCAGAATACGGTACTGGTCGATAACGATGGCATTGTCGACACTGCCGCCCTGCACCAGCCCCTTGGAGCGCAGGTACTCGATCTCGTGCATAAAGCCGAAAGTGCGCGCGCGGCTCACCTCCTTGACGAAGGAGGTGCTGGAGAAGTCCACCGATGAGGACAGATTGCGGCCCTGGAACACCGGGTGGTCGAAGTCGATCGTGAAAGACACCTTGAAACCGTTGAACGGCAGGAAGCTGGCCACCTTGTCGCCCTCCTCCACGGTCACCGGCTTCTTGATGCGCAGGAATTTCTTCGGCGCCGACTGCTCCTGGATACCAGCGGACTGGATCAGGAAGACGAAGGGACCGGCGCTGCCGTCCATGATCGGCACTTCCTGGGCGGACAGCTCGACAATCGCGTTGTCGATGCCGAGGCCCGCCATCGCGGACAGCAGGTGCTCGACGGTGGCGATGCGCACGTCGTCTTTGACCAGCGTCGTGGACAGCAGTGTGTCGCCCACATTCTCCGCCCGGGCTTCGATCTCAACCACCGGATCCAGGTCGGTCCGGCGGAACACAATGCCGGTGTCCACAGGCGCCGGCTTCAGGGTCAGAACGACCTTCTTGCCGGTGTGCAGACCTACGCCGGTGGCGCGAATAGCATTCTTGAGAGTGCGCTGTTTGATCATGAAACTGTCTTTTCCCCGTCGGTGGGCGGCACAGGAGCCGCAGCGAGCCGGCGATCATAGCAGAAATATTACGCCAAAACCAGTTTTGGACTGACGGTCATTTCGCTTCGTCGCCCCATGTTTTCAGAATAGCTCAGCGCGAAGACTGCTGCGCCACGCCAGTACCTTTGACTGCATTGTAAGGCGCACTGCTGCAAATTCGCCGTTAAATATTGTTAACCCGGGACATGCCCGGGTTAACAACATTTCCGACCAATTGGTCAGCCTCTGAACCGCCCGCCGTCGCGGCAATTGCCGGCCGCCCCGCGCGCAGGGGATGGCCGGTGGACATGAGCGGTGTATACGCCGCTTGGCGCGGCGGTTCAGCTGCCGCTAGTCCGCTTGGCGGCGCAGGAAGGCGGGGATATCCAGATACTCCATATCGGTATCCGCCGGGTTCAGCGCCGGTGCCGGGCGTTTCGGGCGCTCGCTGTCGACGCGCGGGCGGCCGTCGGCGGCTTCGCGCGCGGACAGGCCGGCCGGATTGCCCTGGCTCTCGCGGGCCTCGCGCCCCTCGTGCAATTGCGGGCGGCGGGTGTTGTCCACCACCTTGGTCGGGCGCGCGGCCTGCTGCACGCCCTCGCCGAGACCCGCGGCGACCACGGTCACACGCATCTCGTCGCCGAGCTTGTCGTCCACGGCGGTGCCGATCACGACGGTGGCATCGTCGGAGGCGATCTCCTGCACGATTTCACCCACTTCGGAGTACTCGCCCAGGGTCAGCTCCTGGCAGCCACCCTCTTCACTGCCGGTGATGATGTTCACCAGGATGCCGCGGGCGCCCTGCAAATTGACGTTGTCCAGCAGCGGGCTGCGCACAGCCTTTTCCGCCGCCTCGCGGGCGCGGTTCTCACCCACCGCGGAGCCGGAGCCCATCATCGCCATGCCCATCTCGGACATCACGGTGCGCACGTCGGCGAAGTCCACGTTCATGATGCCGGGGCGGATCATCAGGTCGGCGATACCCTGCACGGCGCCCAGCAGCACATTGTCGGCCTCTTTATAGGCGGCCTTCATCGTGATCTTGTTGCCGAGCACTTCCAGCAGGCGGTCGTTGGGGATGGTGATCAGGGAGTCGACCTTGTCGCGCAGTTCGAGAATACCCTCTTCCGCCACCACGGAGCGCTTGCGCCCTTCGATCTTGAACGGGCGGGTCACCACCGCCACGGTCAGGATGCCCAGGTCCTTGGCGATCTCGGCGACGATGGGCGCACCGCCGGTACCGGTGCCGCCGCCCATGCCGGCGGTGATGAACACCATATCGGCGCCCTGCAGTACTTCGGCGATGCGCTCGCGGTCCTCCAGTGCGGACTGGCGGCCCACATCCGGATTGGCGCCGGCGCCGAGGCCGCGGGTGATATTGTTACCCAGCTGCAGAATGGTGCGCGCCTGGATGTCTTTCAGCGCCTGGGCGTCGGTATTGGCACAGATAAAATCCACGCCCTCCACTTCGCTGGCAATCATATGCTTCACCGCATTGCCGCCGCCGCCGCCGACACCAATCACTTTGATGACAGGCTTGTCCTGTACGCTATCGACTAGTTCGAACATCTCTGTTCCCCTTTTTTGCTCATGTCAAAATTTATAATTCGGTCCCTAAAATTCCTCTGCCAGGGGTGCCTCCGGCACCGCGCCTGGCCTTAGGTGCGCGAGGCGCACCGCAGATACGATTAATCCATCACTCCCTTTCCATTGTTCCGCTTCCCTACAGATTGCCTCTGAACCAGTGCTTTACCTTGTCCCACCACTGGTTTTCGTTGCGCGCCGGGCGCTGTTTGTTCTCGCCACTGTCCTCTTCCCGCATCGCGTACATCAGCAGGCCCACGCCGGTGGAGTAAATCGGGTTGCTGACGATATCGGTCAGGCCGGCAACGCCCTGGGGTACCGCGAGGCGCACCGGCATGTGGAATATCTCCTCCGCCAGCTCGACCGCGCCCTCCATCTTCGAGGAGCCGCCGGTCAGCACCACACCCGCCGCACAGAGGTCTTCGAAACCGCTGCGGCGCAGCTCCGCCTGCACCAGCGTGAACAATTCGTCGTATCTGGGCTCCACCACCTCCGCCAGCGCCTGGCGGGACAAATCCCGCGGCGCGCGGTCGCCGACACTGGGCACCTTGATGGTCTCGCCCTCGCGCGCGAGCTTCGCCAGCGCGCAGGCGTATTTGATTTTCAGTTCCTCCGCGTGGGGCGTCGGCGTGCGCAGGGCCATCGCGATATCGTTGGTGACCTGGTCGCCGGCAATCGGGATCACGCCGGTGTGGCGGATGGCCCCGCCGGTAAACACCGCGATATCGGTGGTGCCGCCGCCGATATCCACCATGCACACACCGAGTTCCTTTTCGTCGTCGGTCAGCACCGCGTAGCTGGAGGCCAGCTGCTCGAGGATGATGTCCTCCACTTCCAGGCCGCAGCGGCGGATGCATTTCTCGATATTCTGCGCCGCGTTGACCGCGCCGCTGACCAGGTGCACCTTCGCCTCGAGGCGCACGCCGGACATGCCGAGCGGCTCCTTGACGCCCTCCTGGTTGTCGATCAGGAATTCCTGCGGCAGCGTGTGCAGAATTTTCTGGTCCGCCGGAATGGCCACGGCGCGCGCCGCGTCTATGACCCGGTCCAGATCCTGCTGTGTCACCTCGCGGTCCTTGATCGCGACTATGCCGTGGGAGTTCAGGCTGCGGATATGGCTGCCGGCAATACCGGCGTAGACCGAGTGAATCTCACAGCCGGCCATCAACTCCGCCTCCTCTACCGCGCGCTGAATCGACTGCACGGTGGACTCGATGTTAACCACCACACCTTTTTTCATTCCCGTGGATCTGTGCGAACCGATACCGACAATATTCAGTTCGCCGTCGTCGGAGACTTCGCCGACGATCGCGACCACTTTGGAAGTGCCGATATCCAAACCCACGATCATGCGGTGATCGGATGCTTGTGTCATTTTATCTACCAACCTCGCTGAACTGTGCTCCGGGCCGCATTCCCAATAACGGACCAGGGCACAGCGTTCGCTTTTAAATTTTTTTGTTGTCGCGGCCTGTGCACCGCGCTACGTCTTACTCTTTATCGTCTTTCCACCGCACCGCCACCGCATTGCTGTAGCGGGTATCCACCCTGGATACCTTCGCCAGATGTGGCGCCAGCACGCCGCGGCTCAACTGCAGGAAGCGGTTGACCCGCTCCAGCAACTCCTCGTGCCCCAGGTGCAACTCCACACCGGAGACCAGTTCCAGCTGCCAGCCTGCCAGGTCGTCGAAAGACAACCGCTTCACTTCCATATCCCGCGTGGTCAGCAGGCCGGCGAGGGCCTGGTACTGCGCCACTATGCGCTCGACCAGCTCCTCGTCCCCCGCCAGCGCCGGCAGGCGGCCGGTATTCATCTGCGCCGGCCGCGGCAGCAGTTCGCCGCTCGCCACCAGCAGTTTGTCCTCGCCCCAGGCCGCCAGCGGCTGCGCCTCCTGCACCGCCACCTCGACTCCGCGCGGCCAGCGCCGGCTCACCGAGGCTGCGGTTATCCAGGGGTTTTCCTCCAGCGCCTCGCGCATAGCGCGGATATCCAACGAGAAGAACCCCTCCTGCAAATAGGGCAGCAGGATCTCCTCTATCTGCCGCTGGGTCACCGCGTTAAACGGCCCCTTGACCCGCACCTGTTCCAGCGCGTCCACCCGGCTCAGTTCCTGCACCGGAACCCGCTGCCACAGCCACAGGCCGCCGTAACTGAGCCCCGCCAGGGCGCCGATGGCCAGCACTACCAGCAGCAGCGGCCGCCAGTTGCGCCCCGAGCGCCCGCCGCGCTCCGCAATCGGGCGCGCGCCGCGCACTTTTTTCTTTTGATGGGCACGAGCCATTACCCCCCGTTCCTCTCGCCGAGGCGCCACTTGGCCAGCTGCTGGGCCAGCGCGCCCACGTTGCCGGCACCCTGGGTCAGCACTATATCGCCCGGCTCGAGCAGATCCGCGAGAACCGGCGGCACCTGTTCGATGGTCTCGACAAAAATCGGATCCACCTGGCCGCGGTTGCGCAGGCTGCGCGCCAGGGTGCGGCCGTCGGCACCGGGAATCGGCGCCTCGCCGGCGCTGTATACGTCGAGCAGTATCAGCTTGTCCACCTGCGACAACACCTGCACAAAATCCTCAAACAGGTCGCGGGTGCGCGTGTAGCGGTGCGGCTGGTAGATCATCACCAGGCGCCGCTCGGGCCAGCCGTCGCGCACCGTCTTGATGGTCGCGGCCACTTCCCGCGGGTGGTGACCGTAGTCGTCCACCAGCATGACCTTGTCCGCGCTCTCGTCATCGCTGACGGCGTAGTGGCCGTAAATCTGGAAGCGGCGGCCGACCCCCTGGAAGCCCTTCAGCCCCTCGCGGATCGCCTCGTCACCGATGCCCTCGTCCGTCGCCACCGCAATCGCTGCGGTCGCATTCAGCACATTGTGAATGCCCGGCGTATTGACGCAGACATCCAGTTTCTTGCCGTCCGGGCGCTGCACGCTGAAGTGGCTGCGCAGCGGTTCCTGCCGGACGTCGACGATGCGGTAATCGTTGCCCTCGTCGAATCCGTAGGTGACCACCGGGCGCGAAAACTTCGGGATCACTTCATTGATATGCTCGTCATCCCCGCAGACCACCGCCAGCCCGTAGAACGGCAGGTTGTGCACGAAGTCGATGAAGATCTGCTTGACCTTCTCGAAATCGCCGCCGTAGGTCTCCATATGGTCCGCGTCGATATTGGTGATCACGGTGACCATCGGCTGCAGGTGAATAAACGATGCATCGCTCTCGTCCGCCTCGGCGATCAGGTAGCGGCTCTCCCCGAGCGCCGCGTTGGCGCCGGCCGCATTGACCAGGCCGCCGATCACGAAGGTCGGATCCTTCTTGTCCGCGGCAAAAATCGATGCGATCAGGCTGGTGGTGGTGGTCTTGCCGTGGGTGCCGGCCACCGCGATGCCGTAGCGGTAGCGCATCAGCTCGCCGAGCATCTCCGCGCGGCGCACCACCGGAATGCGGTTTTCGTGTGCCGCCACCAGCTCCGGGTTGTCGCCGTGTACCGCGGACGAGTTCACCACCACATCCACGTCGCGGATATTTTCCGCGCTGTGGCCTATCTGTACCTTTACGCCCAGCTTGCGCAGCCGCTCGGTCACCGAGGACTCGCGCAGATCGGAACCGGACACTTCGTAGCCCTGGTTCTGCAGCACTTCGGCGATACCGCTCATACCCGCGCCGCCGACGCCGATAAAGTGAATACGGCTGACGCGGCGCATCCTGGGTACGCTGTAGCTGTTCTGTGCTGTCACGGCTTTTGCAGACATTCTCTGATTCACTCTTGTGGGACGGGCAAAGAAGCGACATGCCCGCCCTGTGTTTCTATCCGGCCACTGCCAACTCTTCGCCGCAGGCCGCCAGTACCTGCTCCGTCGCGTCGATTTTCGCCACGCGGCGCGCCGCCTCGGCCATCGCCAGCAGCTTCTGCGGCTCGGCAAACAACTCTTTCAGCAGCCCGGCGAGTTTTTCCGCATCCAGCGCGTCCTGCTGAATCACTATGGCTCCGCCGGCCTGCGCCAGCCATTCGCCGTTCTTGGTCTGGTGGTCGTCGATCGCAAACGGGAAGGGCACCATGATGGCTCCTACGCCCGCTGCCGCGATTTCAGAAACTGTCAAGGCGCCGGCGCGGCAGATAATCAGATCCGCTTCGCTGTAGGCCGCCGCCATATCGGCGATAAAGGGCACCACCTGCGCGTCCACATTCGCCAGGCGGTAGGCCTCGCGGGCCACATCCAGATGGCGCTTGCCGGCCTGGTGCACGATGCGCGGGCGCAGTTCCGGCTCCAGCAGGGAGACGGCCTGGGGCACCAGTTCGTTGATGGCCACGGCGCCGAGGCTGCCGCCCAGTACCAGCAGGCGCAGCGGCTTCTCCTTGCCGATGCGCATCTGCGGCTCCGGCAGTTGTGCTATCTCGCTGCGCACCGGATTGCCCACCTGCTGCCCGCGCGGCAGTCCGCTCGGGAAGGCCTCCAGCACGCGGCTGGCGATGCGTGCCAGCAACCGGTTGGTGGTGCCGGCCACCGCGTTCTGCTCGTGAATAATCAGCGGTATGCCGCCGAGGCGCGCGGCGACGCCGCCGGGTCCGGTGGCGAAGCCGCCAAAACCGAGCACCGCATCCGGCTGCACCTTCTTCACCACCGCGCGCGCCTGCGCGATCGCGCGCGCAATCTGCAGCGGCGCCTTCAAAAGCGCCAGCTTGCCCTTGCCGCGCACACCCTCGACGGTAATAAAGTGCAGCGGTATATCCGCTTCCGGAATCAACTGCGCCTCTATGCCGCGCTCAGTACCCAACCACTCCACCGCCGCGCCCTGCGCCTGCAGCGCTCTGGCCACCGCCAGGGCCGGGAATACGTGACCGCCGGTGCCGCCGGCCATCAGCAGAAACTTTTTACCCGAAAATCCGCCGGAAAACGGCGCACTACTCTCAACCATCAGGCCGCCTCCCCTTTCAGTGTGCGATCCCCCACCTGTAGCGGATTGAAGATCGGCAGTTGTCGAATATTGCCCAGACCCGGTTTTTCGCTGTTGCCCTGCCGGCGCAGCTCGGTCTGCAGGCGCAGCGCCAGCGCGAAGAGCGCGCAGCAGATCACCTGGCTGCTGCCGCCGAAACTGACGAACGGCAGTGTCAGCCCCTTTGTCGGCAGCAGGCCGGACGCCACCCCCATATTCACGAACGCCTGGCCAGCCAGCAGTACCGCGATGCCGAAAGCCAGCAGCGCGGCGAAGAATTTCTGCTGCGCGAGTGCCTCGCGCACCAGCCGCAGCAGCGACCAAGTGAGGGCGACGAAAAGCCCTATCACCACCAGCCCGCCGGCGATGCCCCACTCCTCGGAGAGGATGGCGAAAATAAAATCCGTGTGCGCCTCCGGCAGGTAAAACAGCTTCTGCACACTGTTGCCGAGGCCGACACCAAACCACTCGCCGCGGCCGAAGGCGATCAGCGACTGAGTCAGCTGGTAGCCGCTGGCGAACTGGTCCCCCCAGGGGTCCAGAAAAGTCATCAGCCGCTGCAGCCGGTAGGGGCTCACCAGCGCCATCAGCGCCAGGCCGCAGGCCGCCGCCGCCACCAGTACGAAGGTGTGCGGCAGGCGCGCGCCGGCGAGGAAAACCATCGCCAGCACGGTGCCGGAAATCACCACCACCGAGCCGAAATCCGGCTGCAACAGCAGCAGCAGTGCGACTATGCCGAGAATGACCACCGGCACCATAAAACTGCTCCAGTGGCGCAGCTGCTGGTTGCGGCGGGTCAGGAAGCTGGCGAAAAACACCAGCAGGCAGAATTTCGCCACTTCCGCCGGCTGTACGGTAATCGAGCCCAGCGCCAGCCAGCGGCGGCTGCCGTTGACCTCGCGCCCTATGCCGGGAAGCAGTACCGCCATCAACAGCAGGCAGGAGAACAGCAGCAGCGGCCACGACAGGCGCGACCAGACCGACAGGGGCACCTGGCTGACCACCAGCGCCGCCGCGGCACCCACGCCCAGATAGATCAGATGGCGCCTCAGGAAAAACCAGGGGTCGCCGTACACGTCCGCCGCGTAGGCGATGGACGCCGAAGCCACCATCACCACGCCGATACTGGCCAGCGCCAGCACGCAGAACGGCAGCAACCAGTCGAGGTTCCGCTCTTCCCGCATCTGCTCCGGCACCCGGCTCATCCGGCACCTCCCAGCGCCGCAACCGCGCGGCGGAAGTCGTCGCCGCGCGCCTCGAAATTGCGGTACATATCGAAGCTGGCACAGGCCGGCGACAACAGCACATAGTCGCCGCGTTTCGCCAGCGCGCGCGCCTGGGCCACGGCGTCATCCATCGACAGGGCGCGGTAAACTGCGGTTTTGCCCTCGAACACCCGCGCTATCCGGTCGCCGTCGACACCGATGGTGACCAGTGCGCGCAGCGCGCCGGCGGATTCCGCCAGCGGCGAAAAGTCGGCGCCCTTGCCGTCGCCGCCGGCGATCAACACGATTTTGCCGGTCTCTGTCGCCAGCCCCTCCAGCGCCGCGCGGGTGGCACCGACATTGGTGCCCTTGGAATCGTTCACAAAGGTGATGCCGTCCAGGTCCGCGACCCGCTCGCAACGGTGCGGCAGGCCGTTGAAGTCGCGCAACGCCGACAGCATCGCCGCCATCGGCAGGCCGACCGCATTGCCCAGCGCCAGCGCCGCCAGCGCATTGGCGATATTGTGCTTGCCGACCATCGCCACTTCGCTGACCGGCAGCAGCTTTTCCATACCCTGCACCAGCCACTCTTCCCCACCGGCTTTCTTCAGGCCGAACTGCTGCAGGTCCGGCTCGTCCAGGCCGAAACTCCACTCGTGGCTGTCGCGGGACAGGGGTCCGCGGGTCAGTGGGTCCGCGCGGTTGACCACCAGCTGCTTGGCGTTGCGGTAGATCCGCTGTTTGGCCCGGTGGTAGTCCGCCAGCGTCTCGTAGCGGTCCATATGGTCCGCGCTCAGGTTCAGGATCGTGGCCACATCCGCCGCCAGCGAGTAGGTGGTCTCCAGCTGGAAGCTGGACAGCTCCAGCACGAACAGCTGCGGCAGCGGTTGCGCCAACAAATCCAGCACCGGCACGCCGATATTGCCACCCACGCGCGTGTCCACACCGGCCTTCTCCGCCATCAGCCCGACCAGGGTGGTGACGGTGCTCTTGCCGTTGGAGCCGGTGATCGCCACGACTTTCGGCGGCTGCTCAAATCCTGCCAGTTCGCGCGCGAACACTTCGATATCACCGATAACCGGAACACCGGCGTCTATCGCCTGCTGCAGCGCAGGCTCGGCCAGCGCTACGCCGGGGCTGGCAATAATTTCGCTGGCGGCGAGCATCGTCTCCGGGTTCAGCGGGCCGGTTTCCACCGGCACCTGGGGAAATGCCTCGCGGAAGGCGTCCAGGCCCGGCGGCTGTTCTCGGCTGTCCGCGACCAGCGGAGTAAAACCGGCACGCAGCAGGAAGCGCACCACCGATAGACCGGTGGCGCCCATGCCGATTACCACTTTTTTCTCCGAGGTCGCGATCAAAGCCATTCGCTTATCTGCTTATTTATCCAATCTCTTTTTCGCCAGGAGCCCCCACAGGCTCCGATTCAATCCTGCAACTAGCGCAACTTGAGGGTCGCCAAGCCCGCCAGCACCAGCACCACGGTGATGATCCAGAAGCGCACGATAACCCGCGGTTCCGGCCAGCCCTTCAGCTCAAAGTGGTGGTGCAGCGGCGCCATACGGAAAATACGCTTTCCGGTCAGTTTGAAAGACGCCACCTGCAGGATCACCGACACGGTTTCCATCACGAAGACGCCGCCCATAATGAACAGCACGATTTCGTGGCGGGTGATGACCGCGATGATGCCGAGCGCGGCGCCCAGCGCCAGCGCGCCCACATCCCCCATAAACACCTGCGCCGGGTAGGTGTTGAACCACAGGAAGCCGAGGCCGGCGCCGCCCAGGGCCGCGCAGAATACGGCGAGCTCCCCCGCGCCGGGGATCGACGGAATATGCAGGTAGTTGGCGAACTCCACGTGGCCGGCCAGGTAGGCGATAAGCCCCAGCGCACCGCCGACCATGACCGTCGGCATGATCGCCAAGCCGTCGAGTCCGTCGGTCAGGTTCACCGCGTTGCTGGAACCGACCACGACGAAATAGGTCAGCAGGATAAAAAACACCGGCCCCAGATTGATCGCCACATCCTTGAAGAAGGGCACGAAGAACTGGGTCTCCGCCGGGCTGGTCGCGCTGAAATACAGGTAGATGGCCGCACCCAGACCGGCGACCGACTGCCAGAAGTACTTCCAGCGCGCGATCAGACCGCGCGGATTCTTGTGCACCACCTTCTTGTAATCGTCGACGAATCCAACCGCGCCGAACACGAAGGTCACCAGCAGCGTGACCCACACATAGCGGTTGGAGAGATCCGACCACAACAGCGCCGAGGAAAAGATCGAGGCCAGAATCAGGGTGCCGCCCATGGTCGGCGTGCCGGACTTGCTCAGATGGGTCTGCGGCCCGTCGTCGCGCACCGCCTGCCCCACCTGCAGCTGATTCAGCCAGGTGATCATGCGCGGGCCGACGACCAAGGAGATGCCCAGCGCGGTCAGGGCTCCCAGGATGGCGCGCACGGTCAGGTAGTTGAACACCGCAAAGGTGCTCACGTGTTGTTGCAGAATTTCCGCCAGCCAGAGCAGCATTATTTATCCTCTTCTCCGTTCCCGCTCAGCGCCTGCGCCACCAGTTCCATACGTGCGCTGCGGGAACCTTTCACCAGCACGGTGGTGTCTTTATTCAGTTCGTGAACCAACGCCGCGACCAGCGGCTCCCTGTCCCGGTAGTTGTGCAGCGGCAAATGCCTTCCCGCGCTGAAGGCGACGCTGGCGGCGGCACCCAGCGGGCCCAGGGTAAACAGGGCGTCCAGCCCACGCTCTCGCGCCAGCTCGCCCATCTGCCGGTGCATTGCCTCTGCATCCGCACCCAGCTCGGCCATATCGCCGAGCACCAGGATTTTTCTTCCCGGGCGCTGCGCCAGCAGTTCTATCGCGGCGCTGACAGAGCCCGGATTGGCGTTGTAGCTGTCGTCGATGATAGTCGCGCCCCTCAGGCCGCGACTCTCCTGCAGGCGGCCCGCCACACCGCCCAGCTTGCCGAGGCCGCTGGCGATTTCCGCCGCCGGCACGCCGGCGGCGAAGGCGCAGCCGGCGGCGACCAGTGCGTTGTGCACATTGTGCTCGCCGAGCAGGCGCAGCTTCACCGGGTGGGCCAGGCCCTCGATCACCAGGTCGAAGGACGGGCAGCCGCTCTCGTCCAGCGCGATATTGTCGGCGCTGATCGCACAGGGGTGCCCGAGCCCAACCTCCAGGGTGCGCACGCCCTCGGGCATACGCTCGCGCCAGTAGTTCGCGTAGCCGTCGTCGGCGTTGATCACCGCGGTGCCGCCCACTTCGAGGCCGGTATAGATCTGCCCCTTGGCCTTGGCGATTGCGTCCACGGAACCGAAGCCCTCGACGTGCGCCGGCATCACATTGTTGACCGCGCTCACCTGCGGCCTGCCGATACTGCACAGGTAGCCGATTTCATCCGGCCCGCTGGCACCCATCTCCAGAATCAGCACGTCGTGCTCCGGCGCCAGCCCGAAGAGTGTCATCGGCAGGCCGAACTGGTTGTTCAGATTGCCGCGGGTCACGCAGGGGGTGTGGCGCTGGGAGAAGATGGCCGCGAGCATCTCCTTGACCGTGGTCTTGCCGCAGGATCCTGTGATCGCGATGACGCGCCCCTTGAACTGTTCGCGGCAGAGCCGGCCTATCTGCCCCAGGGCGACGGTGGTGTCGGCCACGCGCCACTGCGGCAGCTTGCAGCCGGGCACTTCCCGCTCCACCACCAGGCCCAGCACCCGCCCCTCCAGTTCGCCGACAAAGTCGTGCGCATCGAAGTGCTCCCCTTTCAGGGCAACAAACAGGGCCTGCGGATCCAGCTTGCGGGTATCGGTGCACACGCGCTCGAACTGCACCGAACCGTTGACCAGCTCGCCACCGAAGCGCCCTTGTAACTGTTGCAGGGAGAGCGGACTGATCACTCGGCTTCCCCCTGTGTTTCTCCGGCGCGGGCGCCGGCGCGCCGCTGCAGCGCGGCGGCGGCCTGTTCGCGGTCGCAGAAGTGAATTTTTTCACTGCCGATAATCTGGTAGTCCTCGTGCCCCTTGCCGGCGATCAGCACTATGTCGCCCGGCTCCGCGGCACTGACCGCACGCTCGATCGCTGCGGCGCGGTCGATTTCCACCTCGATGTTGCTGGCCGCGCCCTCGAGGATATCGTCGATGATTTTCTGCGGATCCTCGCTGCGCGGGTTGTCGCTGGTGACGATGGCGCGGTCCGCCATCTCCGACGCGATACGCCCCATGGGCGCGCGCTTGCCGGTATCGCGGTCGCCGCCGCAACCGAACACACACCAGAGCCTGCCGCGGCAGTAGGGACGCGCCGCCGCCAGCGCCGCGCGCAGCGCGTCCGGGGTGTGGGCGTAATCCACCAGCACACCCACGTCTCCGTCGGCACCGTCGGCCCTGACCCGCTCCATGCGCCCCGGCACCGGTTTGATGGCCGGGAAGGCGGCCAGGATATCCTCGAGGGGCATACCCGCCGATGCCACCGCGGCCACCACCGCCAGCGCGTTGTGGATATTGAAGTCGCCGATCAGCGGTGCCGTCAGCTCACCACTGCCCCAGGGCGTGGTCAGCCGCACGGAGAAGCCGCCCTCGTGACGGCGCAGGTCGGTGACGTGCAGATCCCCCGCCTGCAGGCCGTAGGTGATGACCTTCAGGTTGCGCAGTTTGCAGCGCTCCGCCAGCTGCGCGCCGAAGGGGTCGTCCAGATTGATAATGCCGCGCTTCAGTTTCGGCAGGCCGAACAGCTTTTCCTTGGCGGCGCCGTAGGCGGCCATATTGCCGTGGTAGTCCAGGTGATCCCGCGACAGGTTGGTGAAAATCGCGGTATCGAAAATCAGCCCGTGCACACGCCCCTGTGACAGGGCGTGGGACGACACCTCCATCGCCGCGGCGCGCACGCCGCGCTCGCGGAAGGCGGCGTAGTCCGCCTGTAGGCGCACCGGGTCCGGCGTAGTCAGGCCCGTCTCCTCGAGCGCGATCTCGCCGTCGCTCCAGACGCCGTTGCCGATGGTGCCCATCAGCGCGGCGCTGCCGAAGTGGCGCGCCAGCAGCTGTGAGGTCAGATAGGCACAGGTGGTCTTGCCGTTGGTGCCGGTCACCCCCACCAGGTGTATCTGCTCGGTGGGGTTGCCGTGGAAGCGCGCCGCTATCTCGCCGACGCGCTTGGCCAGGCCGGGCACGCTGACCACCTGTACACCGTCGCGCTCCCGGCACGCCAGCTGATCGCCGTCGGCGAGCACCGCGGCCGCGCCGGCACCGATGGCCGCATCTATATATTCGCGTCCATCCACGACGGTGCCGCGCAGGGCCATAAACACGTCGCCCGGCTGCACCCGGCGGCTGTCCAGCGCCACACCGGTCACCGCCACGTCCGGAATACCGGCGTAGCCGGGCACCAGATCTTTCAATGAAACCTTGCGCTGACTCACGACTTGTTACCTCTTTTGTCTTGTTCAGCCAATTGCCTGGCCAGCTGCTGTTCCGCCGGCGCAAACTCGCTCGGCGGCACCTGCAGCAGGCGCATGGCGCCGGCCATGACCGAGCCGAACAGCGGCGCGGCCACTTCCCCACCGTAGTATTTGGCGCGGCTCGGTTCGTCGATCACCACCACCGCCGCCAGGCGCGGCCTGTCGGCGGGAATAAAGCCCGCGAACACCGAGCGGTAGCGGTTTTCCGCGTAGCCACTGCGGCCCACCTTGTGCACTGTGCCGGTCTTGCCGGCCACCCGGTAGCCCTCCACCGCGGCGCGTTTACCGGTGCCGCGCTTACCGATCACCGTTTCCAGCATCGCGGTGACCTGTTCGGCCAGCTCGCTCTCGACCACCCGCTCCGGTTCCGCCGCCGGTTTGTCGGCGGACAAAACCAAAGAAACCGGGCGCTTGAGCCCGGCGTTGGCCAGTACGCTGTAGGCCTGGGCCAGCTGCACCCCGTTCACTGTTAAACCGTAGCCGAAGGCGAAGTTGGCCCGCTCGATTGGGTGCCAACGGCTGCGGCTGGGCAGTATGCCCGCCGCCTCGCCGGGGAAACCGCTGCCGACGGCCTCCCCCAGCCCCAGTCGGTAAAAGAGTTCCCGCAGCGAGTTTGGTTCCAGATCCAGGGCGATTTTTGTAATGCCCACCTGGCTCGACTTGGTGATGACGCCGGTCAGGTCCAGCCGGCCGTAGTTCACCGGGTCCACCAGCGTCTTGCCCGGCACGCGGATATAGCCGGGGCTGGTGTCGATCGGCGTGTGCGGCTGGTAGCGGCCGCTCTCCAGCGCCGCCAGTGCGGTCAGCGGCTTGACCGTGGAGCCCGGCTCGAACTGGTCGATCAGGGCGCGGTTGCGCATCGCCGCGGCTGTGACGCCGCGGCGGTTATTGGGGTTGAACGAGGGCTGGTTGGCCATCGCCAGCACATCACCGCTCCTGGTGTCGAGGATCACCATAAAGCCGGACGCGGCGCCGTTCTCGGCCACCGCGCGCTTCAGTTCACGATAGGCCAGATATTGCAGGCGCATATCGATGGACAGGCGCAGATCGCGCCCCGGGCGCGCCTCGCGCTTGGTGGCCAGGTCCTGCACCGTGCGCCCCTTCAGGTCCTTGACCACCTGCTGCGCGCCCGGCTGACCGGAAAGCCAGTCGTCGTAGGCCAGCTCCAGCCCCTCCTGGCCGCGGTCGTCGATATTGGTAAAGCCCAGCAGCTGCGCCACCACCTCGCCGGCGGGGTAGAAGCGGCGGTACTCGCGCTTGCTGTAGACGCCGGCCAGATCCAGGCGCAGCGCCCGCTCGGCCTGCTCCGGCGCCAGGTGGCGGCGCAGGTACATGAACTCCTTGTTGCGGTACTTCTGCAGGCGCTTGGCCAGCGCAGAGGGCTTCATCTCAAGCGCCGCTGCCAGTTTGCGCAGCTCGTCGGCGCCGGCCTCGCGCAGCAGCTGCGGATTGGCCCAGAGGCTTTGCACCGGCGTGCTGACCGCGAGCAGCTCGCCGTTGCGGTCGACGATGGAACCGCGGTAGGCGGCGATCTCCTCGGTGCGAATGGTGCGCGCGCGCCCCTGATCCTGCAGGAAGCGGTAGCCGCGCTCGGCCTCCGGCAGCACCTGCAGGCGCGCCAGGTGGAACACCAGAGCCAGGGCGAGCAGGCACAGCAGGGCCGCCACCAGCGCGAAGCGCCAGCGGGCGATACCCGGTTGAATCTGCTGTTTCTTGACTGCGCCCATGGCGCCTCCGCCCCTATCGTTTTATGGTTTCGATTTTTATTCCGCCGGCACCAGTACCCGCTCGTCCGGTGCCGGCACACGCATGTTCAGCTCTTCCCGCGCCACCTTTTCGATACGGCTGTAGGCGGACCAGGCGCCCCTCTCCAGCAGCAGCCGCTTCTGTTCGTAGCGCAGCTCGTCGCGCGCCTTCTGCGCCTGCACCAGCTGCGCGGTCAGTTCGCGGCTGCGCTGGGTGCTGTGCACCACCGCCAGCGCCGAGGCGATGGTCGCAATCCACAACAGCGCCAGCGCCGCCTTGCCGTTCACGCTCAAGCCAGCTTCTCCGCGACCCGCATCACCGCGCTGCGGGAGCGCACGTTTTCGCCCACCTCGCCGGTATCGGCCTTGACCGCCTTGCCCACCGACTTCAGGCTTCTCTCGACCTGGCTGTCCATCACCGGCAGCCCGCGCGGCAGTTTGGGGCCGCGCTCCTTATCGCGGATAAAGCGCTTCACCATGCGGTCCTCGAGCGAGTGGAAGCTGATCACCACCAGCCGCCCGCCGGGGACGAGCAGCCGCAGGGACTTGTCCAGTGCCTGCTGCAGGTCGTCCAGCTCGCCATTGACATGGATGCGGATGGCCTGAAACACGCGCGTGGCCGGGTGCTTGCCCTTCTCCCAGGCGGGATTGGCCGCCTTGACCACCTCCGCCAGGTCCAGGGTGCGCTCGAACGGCTTCTCCGCCCGGCGCTTGACTATGGCCGCGGCCATGCGGCGGGCGAAGCGCTCCTCGCCGTATTCCCTGAAGACTCTCGCCAGCTCCGCTTCCGACTCACTGTTGACCCATTCCGCGGCGCTGATACCGCGGCTGGTATCCATACGCATATCCAGCGGGCCGTCCTGCATAAAGCTGAAGCCGCGCTCGGCCTGATCCAGCTGCGGCGATGACACGCCCAGATCCAGCAGTATTCCGCTCACCCGGCCAGCCTGATCCGCAGCCGCCGCGTCCATATCGGCGAAGGAGCCGTGCCAGATGGCAAAGCGCGCATCGCCGGCGAAGCGCTCCCGCGCATAGGCAACCGCCTGCGGGTCCTTGTCTATCCCCAGCAGGCGGCCGTCCCGATTCAGTTTTTCCAATATCGCCGCGCTGTGACCGCCGCGGCCGAAAGTGCCGTCTATATAAAAGCCGCCCGGATCGGTGACCAGGGCGTCCACGGCCTCGCGCAACAACACACTGCGATGCAGTTCTTGAGACACCCCGTGTCCTCCTTACAAAGAGAGGGACGCCATTTCCTCCGGCATCTCCCCCTCGCCCTCGCTGTCATCGAGCCAGGCCATCCAGCGGTCCTCGCTCCAGAGTTCCAGTTTCTTGCCCTGCCCCACCAGCATCAGCTTTTTCTCCAGGCCGGCGTACTCGCGCAGGGTCGGCGGAATCAACACGCGGCCGTTGCCGTCCACCTGCAGCTCGCAGGCGTAACCGATCAACAGCCGCTGGGCGCGGCGCGCCACTTTGTTAAAGCTGGACAGGGCTTCGATTTTGGGAAGGATTTCCCGCCACTGGGGCTCGGGATAGACCAGCAGGCAACGCTCTTCGGTATGGGCAGTGACAACCAGCCGCCCGGCGCACTCTTCCAGCAGCGTGTCGCGGACCCGCGCCGGAATGGCCAGACGCCCTTTGGCGTCCATATTGATTGCGTGGCTGCCTAGATACACTTTTTGCTCGTGCGTTTTGCTCGTATGCGCTGGTGACGCACCCGCGGGTGCCGGTGTTTTTATATCGAGCCCAAACGGGGAAAAATTGCGCAGTTTTCATCCGCACGGTGTAAATACCCACTCACAGCCACAGATGAACCACCAATCTCCACAAATTTCCACTTTTCCCCACTGCTGACACTATAAATCTGGACTGCGTAAAGTCAAGGAAATCAACGGCAAAGTGCCGCGAAATCCCAGTAATTTCGCGGGCTGCAGAGGGGGAAAGGCGAAAAAACGGACAATTTCCGGCGCCGCTATTGCAAAACGGAGCAAGTACTTACTCTTGGAAGGTGAGAGATTACTTTAACTTCAGAAGGGAAAAGATTGAATCAAAGAAAGTTAGCGAATACTAACGGCGGTTGGCGTGAATATCTACCACCTCGCGTCGCGCCGGCACATTCCGGGTAGATCCACCGGGAGCCCGCCCAAACCGCGCCCCGGACACAACTGCGGAAAAAGAGATCACAGCTAGCGGCGGGATACATCCGTTATGGACAGCAGCTCAGTCAACTCCCGCTTCCGCTTCCCGCCAACGAGATCCTCCAGCGTATACTCGTCCAGCGCCGCAAAAAAACACTCCAGGGCCCGGGCAAATATCCGCTTCAGCTGGCAACTGGGGGTAATGACGCACTGGTTGTTACTGCCGAAACACTCGAGCATCTTGCTGTCACCCTCCAGCTCCCGCACCAGCTTGCCGATATTGATATTGCACGGCTCGGTATTCAGCCGGATACCACCGTTCTTACCGCGGATAGCCAGCAAATAGCCTTTTGCGTTCAGATCCTGAACGATTTTCATCAGGTGGTTTTTGGAAATATCGTAGCTATTGGCGATATCGCTGATGGTGCACAGCCCATCGTTATTGACCGCCAGGTAGATCAAGACGCGCAGCGAGTAATCGGTATATCGGGTGATATGCATGGCTATTCCTGTTCAGTCGAATGCGGGCGGCGGCCACGGGCCCCACCCTGGCCGCCCGCCGTCGGGATACGGCAACAAATAAATAGTATGAGCCCGCAAAACATAAGCCCGCAGAGGAGCAGCCCCACCGGACCGACGCCGACAGCCAGCAAGCCCAGCCAGTTGACGATCAACATCGCGACGACGAGGCGCTTGGTGGCCAAAGACAGACTCCGCTCTCGCTGCCACTGCCGGATTGGCGGCCCGAACCTGGGGTGGTCGAGCAGCCAGCGCGCCAGGCCGGACTCGGCCTTGACACTGAACCACAGGCTGCAGAGCAGGAACGGCGTAACCGGCAACAGGGGCAGCAGCGCCCCGAGCACGGCGAGCGCAAGGCAGCACCAGGCGAGCGGCAGGTAGAGGCTCCGATACCAGGCCCCTCGCCGCCCGCCCCGCAAAGAATCTCTGCCCATCAATCCAGCAACCAACTCATTAACATGCATTTAATTTACATCTTATTGAGAGGCAAGTACAATCCACCCCATAAAGATGCATTTGAAATACTTCTTATGTGTTTCGACCTCCACCCTTGCGTTCTTGGCCCTTCGGGGAAACGGGAGACAATATGGACCTCTTAGATATTCCGATAGCGCGCCTGGCCCGGGAAGTGCCCGGCGCCACCGCCATTTTCAATCAGCACGGACTGAGCTTCTGCTGCGGGGGGGACAAAACCCTGCGCCAGGCCATTGCCGATGCCGATCTCGACCGCGAGCAGCTGCTGGCGGCCCTGCGGGAACTCAGCGGCCGCGCCGACGACGACAGGGACTGGCGCGAGGCCAGCGACGGCGAGCTGATCGACCACCTGCTCGAACGCTTCCACCGGGTGCACCGCGCGCAACTGGCGGAACTGCAGCGGCTGGCAGAACGCGTTGAGACAGTTCACTACGAGCGGCCCGACTGTCCCCGGGGTCTGACCGCGCACCTGCAGCGGATGGCCGCGGAACTCGAACAGCATATGCAGAAGGAAGAGCAAATCCTGTTCCCGATGCTGCTGCGCGGCCAGGGCGCCATGGCCGGCGGCCCCATCCAGGTGATGCGCCACGAACACGACGAGCACGCCGCCGCTATCGCCGGCATCGATACGCTGACCGGTGGCATTGTCACGCCGGACGGCGCCTGCAACACCTGGCGCGCACTCTACGCCGGCCTGCGCAGCTTCAAGGCCGACCTGGAGCGGCATATTCAGCTCGAAAACGACATTTTGTTTGCGCGCAATCTCGCGTCATAGGGGGCAGTCATGGGCAAGTACTACAAACTCTGGTGGACACTGATCGCGATACTGGCCGTCACTTTTGGCGTGCTCGGCTACTTCGGCAAAGAGGTCTATCGCGAGGCCCCGCCGATACCGGCGCAGGTCCTGTCGGCAGACGGCACAGTGCTGATGACCAGGGACAGCATTCTCGACGGCCAGAGCGCCTGGCAGTCGGTCGGCGGCATGCAACTCGGCTCCATCTGGGGCCACGGCGCCTACCAGGCACCGGACTGGACGGCCGACTGGCTGCACCGCGAACTGGTCGCCTGGCTGGATCTTGCCGCAGCGGATCATTACGGCAAAGCCTATGCCGAGCTGGACGCCGAGCAGCAGAACGCACTGCAGTTCCAGCTGAAGCGGGCCTACCGCAAGAACAACTTCGACAAGGAAGCCGATGCACTGGTACTGAGCGAGCGCCGCGTGCAGGCGATCCGGGCCACCGCCGACTACTACCACCGGCTGTTCGGCGATGCGCCGGAGCTGCAGCCCACCCGCAGCAGCTACGCGATGAAGGAGAACACCCTGCCGAGCGCCGAGCGCCGCGACCGCCTGACCGAGTTCTTCTTCTGGACCGCCTGGGCCGCGGCCACCGAGCGCGAGCCCGGCGGTGCCACCTACACCAATAACTGGCCGCACGAACCGCTGATCGACAATGTCCCCACCGCCGAGAATGTGGTGTGGTCCATTGTCAGCGTGGTACTGCTGATCGCCGGTATCGGCGGCCTGGTATGGGCCTGGTCCTTTATGCGCAACGAGGACGAGAAGGAGCCGGCGGCACCCGCGCGGGACCCGCTGACCACCTTCAATCTGACACCATCGCAGAAAGCCCTGGGCAAGTACCTGTTTATTGTCGTTGCCCTATTCACCTTCCAGGTGTTTCTCGGCGGCTTTACCGCGCACTATACGGTCGAGGGCCAGTCCTTCTACGGCCTCGAGACGTCCAAGTGGTTCCCCTACAGCCTGGTGCGCACCTGGCATATCCAGTCGGCGCTGTTCTGGATCGCCACCGGCTTCCTCGCCGCCGGCCTGTTCCTGGCGCCGATCATCAACGGCGGCAAGGACCCGAAATTCCAGAAACTGGGCGTCGACATCCTGTTCTGGGCACTGGTGACCGTCGTTGCCGGCTCCTTTATCGGCAACTACCTGGCGATTGCGCAAATAATGCCGCAGGAGTGGAGCTTCTGGCTCGGCCACCAGGGTTACGAGTACGTCGACCTCGGCCGCCTGTGGCAGATCGGTAAATTCACCGGCGTCGCCTTCTGGCTGGTACTGATGCTGCGCGCGATAGTGCCCGCACTGCGCCAACCGGGCGACAAGCACCTGCTGGCGCTGCTGACCGCCTCGGTCGTCGCGATCGGCCTCTTCTACGGTGCCGGCTTCTTCTACGGTGAGAAGACGCACATCTCCATCATGGAGTACTGGCGCTGGTGGATAGTGCACCTGTGGGTGGAGGGCTTCTTCGAGGTGTTCGCCACCACCGCACTGGCCTTCATCTTCTGCAGCATGGGGCTGGTATCCAAGCGCATGGCAACCGTTGCCTCACTGGGCTCCGCGTCACTGTTCATGCTCGGTGGCGTACCGGGTACCTTCCACCACCTGTATTTCTCCGGCACCACCACACCGGTGATGGCGGTCGGCGCCACCTTCAGCGCGCTGGAAGTCGTGCCGCTGATCGTGCTCGGCTACGAGGCCTGGGAGCACTACCGCCTGAAGAACCGCGCCGCGTGGATGCAGCAGGTCAAGTGGCCGCTGCTGTTCTTCGTCGCCGTTGCCTTCTGGAATATGCTCGGCGCCGGTGTACTGGGCTTCTCCATCAACCCGCCGATTTCGCTGTACTACATACAGGGGCTGAACACCACGGCCACCCACGCGCACGCGGCGCTGTTCGGCGTGTACGGATTCCTCGCCCTCGGCTTTACGCTGCTGGTGCTGCGCTACATTCGCCCGCAGATGGTCTTCGACGAGAAGCTGATGAAAACCGCCTTCTGGTGGCTCAACGGCGGCCTGGTACTGATGCTGTTCACCAGCCTGCTGCCGGTCGGCATCATCCAGTTTGTCGCCAGCGCCTCCGAGGGACTCTGGTATGCGCGCAGCGAGAGCTTTATGCAGGGCGACCTGCTGCAGACGCTGCGCTGGATCCGCACCATCGGCGACGTGGTCTTTATCGTCGGCGCCGTGGCGGTCGCCTGGCAGGTGGTCAAGGGTCTGCTGAATATCGGCGCGCAGGGCGTAGCCCAGCCGGCGGTCAGCGATCAGTCAGCGTTGACGGATTAATCGCTCGAAATGACACGACGCCGGAGAGGGATTTCCTCTCCGGCGGCTTCTGAGCAACTGTGACGAGGCATTGAGCAGAGGCCATCTAAACAGTCATTCGCCTACCGCTAGAGCGGCAGGCGAATGATACAGGAAGGAAATCTGATGAGCTGGCCTGTAAGCCGGGTTCTGTCGAGGACAATCATTCATCTGGGATGCCTGTCACCAGACACCTCAAGCGACCTACCCGCCCTCGGTGCGGGTCACACCTATAGAGGGCCTATTTGGTCTTGCTCCGGACGGGGTTTACCGTGCCGCGGACTGTTACCAGCCGCGCGGTGCGCTCTTACCGCACCCTTTCACCCTTACCTGTGCCTGCGAACAGGCCATCGGCGGTCTACTCTCTGCTGCACTTTCCGTAGGCTCGCGCCCCCCAGGCGTTACCTGGCGTCCCACCCTATGGAGCCCGGACTTTCCTCCACCGCAAAAGCGGCAGCGATTGTCCGGCCAGCTCGCGGCGAAGGGTAATGGGGTATATGCGGGAATGCAAGGCTCCCTAGGGATCACCCGCAGTGGAAAGCGGTTACTTCTGTTCCAGGCTCCAGTTGTACAGGGCCTTCTTGTTGACGCCGGTGATCTCGGCGGCCAGCGCCGCCGCGCGCTTCGGCGGCAGCTCGGCAAGCAGCAGCTTCATGACCCGTTCCGCCTCCGGATTCAGCTCCGAATCCGCCTTGCGCTCGGCGCCGCGCACCAGCAGCACTATCTCGCCGCGCTGCTGGTTGCTGTCCGCGCCCACCCAGGCCGCCAACTCCGCAAGCGGCGCCAGACGGATAGTCTCGAAGGTCTTGGTCAGTTCTCGGGCAATCGCCGCCTCGCGCTCGCCGCCAAATGCCGCCGCCATCGCATCCAGGGTGTCCGCCACCCGGTGCGGGGCCTCGTAGAACACCAGGGTGCGGGTGTCTGTCGCCAGTGCGCGCAGCGTCTTCTCCCGCGCGCCCGGCTTGGCCGGCAGGAAACCCTCGAAGCTGAAGCGGTCACTGGGCAGGCCGGCGGCGCTGAGGGCGGCCACGAAGGCGCAGGGACCGGGAATGGGCACCACGCGGATACCGCGCTCGCGGGCCTCGCGCACGAGTCTGTAGCCCGGATCGGAAATCAGCGGCGTGCCCGCATCCGAGATCAGTGCAACCGTCTGCCCCTGCTCCAGGCGCTGCAGTATCTGCCCGGTGCGCCTGTCGTCCGAGTGGTCGTGATACGCCATCAGCGGCGTATCGATATTGAAGTGGGAGAAAAGCCTCTGACTGTGACGCGTGTCCTCCGCCACAACCAGATCGGCGCATTGTAGAACTTCAATGGCTCGCGGTACCATATCGCCCAAATTCCCAATGGGCGTAGCCACTATATAAAGCAGCGCCTGTTCCGGCCCCATAAATCACAACCCCATAGTCCAAATAAGAGTTCAGTTTTGCGGGAGAAGCCTATGTCCGCCCCCGGCGTACCCCACGCTGTCGCCAAAATCGCCGCCAGAGTCGCTGCCGGCGCCCTGGCTCTGGCCCTGGCCGCCTGCCAGACACCTGCCACCAAGCCCGGCACGCAGCCACAGGTAGACACAGGTTCCGCCGCCAGCCGCAGCGCCGCCGTACAACTGCTGCACAGCGCGGAAACCCTGCCGGCACCACAGCGGGACAGGCAGCGCCTGCAGGCGGCCGCCATTCTATACGAGCTGGGCGACCAGGAGACCGCCAGGCAGGCGGTGGTCGATATCTCCCCGGAACAGCTGGACGACACAGACTACGCCCAGTATGCGCGGGTATACGGCAGCCTGCTCGCCGCCGAGGACGAGTTCTTCAAGGCCCTGGACCTGGCCACAGACCCGCGCCTAGACCGGGTCTGGACGCAACTGCCGCAGGCCACCGCCCTGCCCCTGCGCGACCTGCGCGCCGACCTCTGGGGCCTGCTCGGGGATCTGGACAGCGCCATCGCCGAACGCCGCCAGATCGCCGAGCTGGCACAGAGCGACGAGACCATCGCCAAAAACAACGACGGCTTCTGGCAGCTGCTGACCCAACTGCCGTCCAGCGAACTGCAGCTGCGCGCGGACGAGAGCCGCGACCCGCAGATGCGCGGATGGTACCAGCTGGCCCTGCTCGGCCGCGATACCCAAACCGATCTCAGTTCGCAGCTCACCGCCCTGAGCCGTTGGCGCCAACAGTGGCCGGGCCACAGCGCCAGCGCGCACCCGCCACAGGCGCTGCGGCTGCTGGAGCAACTGGCCTCCCAGCGCGCCGACCGCATAGCGCTGCTGCTGCCGCTGTCCGGCCCGCTGGGCGGCGCCGGCCGCGCCATCCGCGACGGTTTTATGGCCGCACACTACACCGCCCTGAACGCCGGCGCCCCCACCCCCGCGGTGATGGTCTACGACACAGGGGGCGAGCGGCCGTTTGAAGAGATTTACCAGAGCGCCGTGGATGCGGGTGCCCAGGCCATTGTCGGCCCGCTGGACAAGCGCAAGGTGGCCAACCTGCTGGCCACAGAAAAACTGCCGGTACCGACCCTGGCGCTGAACTATGCCGGCGACTGGGGTGAAGAGAGCCGCCTGACCGGCGATCTGGTGCAGTTCGGCCTTGCCATCGAGGACGAGGCGCGCCAGGTGGCCCAACAGGCCTACCGCCAGGGCCACCGCCAGGCCATGATCCTGGCCGCCGAGTCCAGTTGGGGCCAGCGCGGTGCCGAGGCATTCCAGGAGGAGTGGCTGCGCCTGGGCGGCAGCGTCACCGTCAGCAGGCGCTTCCGCGACAACAGCAACTTCTCCCAACTGGTCAGCGACGCGCTGCTGATCCCGGACAGCAAGGCGCGCGAAGCGGCCCTGCGCCGCCGCCTGGCCGCACCGCTCAAATTCACCCCGCGCCGCCGCGACGACGTGGACATGCTGTTCCTGCTCGCTCAACCGCAGCAGGCCCGGCAGATCAACCCGATGCTGACCTTCTTCTACGCCAGCGACCTGCCGGTGTACGCGACCTCGCACATATTCGACGGCAATATCAATCCGAACCGCGACCGGGATATCAACGGCATTCGCTTCACCGCCCTGCCGTGGCTGTTCGAAAACGACAATATCACCAAGCGCAATATCGAAAAGCAGGCTGCACCGGCGCCGGCCTTCGCGCGTCTCTACGCCCTGGGCGCCGACGCCTTCCGCCTCTTCCCGCGCATCCCGATGCTGCGCCGCTTCCCGCAACAGAAGGTGCACGGCCTGACCGGTGCGTTGAGCCTGACACCCGGCGGCCGCATCGTGCGCGAGCAGATTTGGGCCCGTATCGACAAGGGTGTACCGGTGCCGGTAACGACGGCGGTGGAGCCCCTGCTGCCGCAGCCCCAGGGCATGGAGCTGACCGGCAATAGTGAAGCTCTTTAAGCGCACTGCCGGCGATGTCGGCGCAAGGATGGAGGAGGCCGCGGCGCGCTACCTGCGGGCCGAGGGCCTCGCTGTCATAGCGCAGAATTACCGCGGCCGTCGCGGCGAGATCGACCTGATTGCCCGCGACGGCGATACTCTGGTGTTCGTCGAAGTGCGCTACCGCCGCAACAGCCGCTTCGGCTCCGCCGGTGCCACTGTCGACCGACGCAAGCAGCAAAAGCTGGTCGCCACCGCGCAGAGCTACCTGCAGCAGCACAAACTGGATTGCCCCTGTCGCTTCGATGTCATCGCGATCGAGGGCGATACGCACAATATCCAGTGGATTAAAAACGCCTTCGGGGCCTGATTCCCGATCCGGAAAATTTGCAGGGGCGGCCCCTGTGTTCGCCCGTCAAGGAAAAAAATGGAACAGCGAGTCGTAACCCTCTTCCATCGCAGCCTGGAAGCCACAATGAACGCCGGCGAAATATTGGCGCCACTGATTGCCGAGGCCAGCGAGATGATCGTGCACACACTGCTGGCGGAAAACAAACTGCTGCTGTGCGGCAACGGCGTCAGCGGTGCACTGGCGCAGAGCTTCAGCGCGCAGCTGCTGGGCGGTTTCCAGCGCGAGCGCCCGGGCCTGCCGGCCATCGCCCTGAACAGCGACGGCGTCTCCATCGGCACTGTCGCGCGCAATCACGGACGCGCGGAATCCTTTGCGCGGCCGGTGCGCGCCCTCGGCCAACCCGGCGACCTGCTGGTGATCATCAGCAACGACGGCCGCGACTCCAACCTGATACAGGCCATGCGCGCGGCGCGCGACCGGGATATGGGCATACTGGCCCTGACCGGCGGCGACGGCGGCGACTGCGCCGCGCTGCTGGATACCGACGATATTGAACTGCGTGTACCCTCCGAGGTCGCAGCTGAGGTACACCAGGTACACCTGCTCACCATTTTCTGTCTGTGCGACCTGATCGACAGCAGCCTGTTCGGTGGTTACGAGGACTGAACCATGAGAAAAAATCTAATGACTGTTAAGAAACGCTTTTTTGTCGCCCTGGCGATGAGCACTGCGCTGGCCGGCTGCAGTACGGTGCTGGAGGCCACCCACGACGGCCCCATCCAGCAGGACCCCGGCAAGCGCTCGCTGGGCACCTATATCGATGACCAGAAAATCGAAACCATCACTACCGTCAACATCAACAAGGCGCACCCGGACCTGAAGGCGGCCAATATCAACGTCAATGCCTTCAACGGCGTGGTGCTGCTGACCGGCCAGGTGGCGAACAACGATCTGCGCCTGCTGGCCGGGCGCACCGCGCAGCAGGTGCAGAACGTGCGCCAGGTGTACAATGAGATTCAGGTGCGCGGCAATGTGTCCCTGCTCGCCAGCTCCAGCGATGCCTGGCTGACCGCCAAGGTGAAAAGCAATTTACTCGCCAACAAGGAAATCGACAGCGGCCGCATCAAGGTGGTGACCGAGAACGGCGTCGTCTATCTGATGGGACTGCTGACCCGCGCCGAGGCGGAGCGCGCCGCGGATGTGACCCGCGGTATCGGCGGGGTGCAGAAGGTGGTCAAGGCGGTCGAATATATAAATTGATCCAGACGCCGAACATCTCCCTGTAGGAGCGGCCCACGGCCGCGATCGGATTCCAGAATATTTGGACATTTCCATCGCGGCCATGGGCCGCTCCTACAAGGGCCAATAAAAAACGGAGGCATTTGCCTCCGTTTTTTATCGCGCGGAAATCAAACCCGCTCGATGGCCACCGCCGTGGCCTCGCCGCCGCCGATACACAGGCTGGCGATGCCCCTCTTCGCGTCGCGCCTCTCCATCGCCGCCAGCAGCGTGACCAGGATACGCGCACCGCTGGCGCCGAGCGGGTGGCCCAGGGCACAGGCACCGCCGTTTACGTTGACCTTGTCGTGGGGCAGGTTCAGCTCCCGCATCGCGGCCATGGTGACCACGGCAAAGGCCTCGTTGATCTCGAACAGATCCACCTCGTCGGCAGACCAGCCGGTGTTCTCCAGCAGCTTCTGCATCGCACCCACCGGCGCGGTGGTGAACCACTCAGGCTGTTGCGCGAACTGGGCCTGGCCGCGCACTAACGCCAGCACCTTCAGACCGCGTTTTTTGGCCTCGCTCTCGCGCATCAGCACCAGCGCCGCGGCGCCGTCGGAGATGGAGCTGGCGTTGGCGGCGGTGACTGTGCCGTCCTTGCGGAAGGCCGGTTTCAGCTGCGGAATCTTGTCCGGGCGCGCGGAGCCGGGGCCCTCGTCCACACTGACTTCCACATCGCCGCGGCGGGAGGAGACGGTGACCGGCGTTATCTCGCGTTCGAAGGCGCCGCTCTCGATGGCCGCCTTGGCGCGCGCCAGGGACTCCAGCGCGAAGGCATCCTGCTCCTCGCGGGTAAAGCCGTACTTGTCCGCGGTGCTCTCGGCAAAGGTGCCCATCAGCTTGCCGTCGTAGGCGTTTTCCAGGCCGTCGAGGAACATATGGTCCTTCACCTCGCCGTGCCCCAGGCGCATGCCGCTGCGGGCCTTCTGCAGCAGATAGGGAGCGTTGCTCATGCTCTCCATACCGCCGGCGACGATCACCCTGCCCTCACCCAGCAGCAGCGCGTCGCGGGCCATCATCACGGTTTTCATACCGGAGCCGCACACCTTGTTGACCGTGGTACAGGGGGTAGCCTCGGGGATGCCGGCGCCGATAGACGCCTGGCGCGCCGGCGCCTGGCCGACACCGGCGGGCAGCACGCAGCCCATCAGCACCTCGTCCACGTCCGCCGCTGCCACGCCCGCGTCCTCGAGTGCCGCGCGGATGGCCGCGGCGCCCAGCTGCGGCGCGCTGACCGCGGACAGGGCACCCTGCATCGCGCCCATCGGCGTGCGCGCCATACCAACTATGACCACCGGGTCTGAAGTTACATCGCTCATACTGGCTGCTCCCAAATCTGTGCCGGCGCCCGCGCCGGGAATCTTTATTTCGCGGCGCATTATACCCGAAGCGGAGTCCGGCGCCGCCATAGGCCCTTGGAATGACTCGGGAAAGAATGCAGGAGCATTGAGCGAAGCCTCCGGCAGCGGGGCCGCCAGACAAGAACTCCGACAGGGCCACAGAGAAGCCACAAGCGCCGTGTTACTATCGGCGCCAACAACTCACAACAACAACGGCGAGAAGTCCTATGGAAATCTCAAGCATCGTCTGGCTCGTGGCCATTGCCGCACTGCTGTTCTATGTGGTCGGCATCTACAACAAGCTGGTTTCGCTGAAGAACCGCTACGAAAACGCCTTTGCGCAGATAGAGGTGCAGCTGAAGCGCCGCTACGACCTGATCCCGAACCTGGTGGAAACCGCCAAGGCCTACCTGAAACACGAGCGCGAGACGCTGCAGGCCGTGGTCGAGGCGCGCAACGTCGCCCTCGCCGGCCTGAAGGCCGCCGCGGCCAACCCCGGCTCCGCCTCCGCCATCGCCGACCTGGGTCACGCCGAGGGGGCCCTGGCCAATGCCCTCGGGCGGCTCAATGTCGTGATGGAGGCCTACCCGGACCTGAAAGCCAACCAGAATATGATGCAGCTCAACGAGGAGCTGACCAGTACCGAGAACAAGGTCGCCTTCGCCCGCCAGGCCTTCAACGACTCGGTGATGGCCTACAACATCTACAAGCAGAGTTTCCCGCCGGTCTTCTTCGCCGGCTTCTTCGGTCACCGCGACGACGGCAAGCTGCTGGAATTCGCCGATTCCGAAACCATCCAGGCCGCGCCGAAAGTCGAGTTCTAATCGATGGATTTCTTCGAATACCAGGACAGGGCCAGGCGCAACTCCGGCTTGCTGGTCGCGCTCTTCGCGCTGGCGGTGGCGCTGCTGATCGGTATCACCACGCTGCTCGCCGCGGCCCTGGTGGCCTGGTCCCGCGGCCAGGGGTTTTCGCTCGCGGCGCTCTTCAACAATACCGGCGGTCAATTGCTGGGCTGGGACACTGTCGCCACAATCGCAATTTCCATCGCCGCGGTAATCGCGCTCGGCAGCCTGTACAAGCTGCGCCAGCTGGCCGCCGGCGGACGCGCGGTGGCCGAGTCCCTGGGCGGGCGCAAGATCAATATCGCCCCCCACGGCGACGCCGAGCGGCGCGCGCTCAATATCGTCGAGGAGATGGCCATCGCCTCGGGTACGCCGGTGCCGGATGTCTACCTGATCGAGGACGACGCCATCAACGCCTTCGCCGCCGGCTACAAGCCCACAGACGCGGTGATCGGCCTGACCCGCGGCTGTATCGAAAAACTCAACCGCGACGAGCTGCAGGGCGTGGTGGCACACGAATTCAGCCATATCTTCAACGGCGATATGCGGCTCAATATCCGCATCGTCGGCCTGCTGCACGGCATACTGATTATCGGCATGCTCGGCTACTGGCTGCTGCGCGGCTCGCACTTCGGCTCCGGCCGCGACAACCGCGGTCGCGTGGCCCTGTTCGGCATAGGCGCCGGACTGATGGTGGTCGGCTATACCGGGACCTTCTTCGGCAACCTGATCAAGTCCGCGGTCAGCCGCCAGCGGGAATTCCTCGCCGACGCCTCGGCGGTGCAGTTCACCCGCAACAACCGCGGCATTGCCGGCGCGCTGAAAAAGATCGGCGGCCACAGCGCCGGTTCACAACTGGCGTCGAGTAACGCGGCGGAATTCAGCCATATGTATTTCGCCAGCGGCCTGAAGAGATCCTTCGCCAACCTCTTTTCGACCCACCCGCCGCTGGCGGAGCGCATCTCGAGGCTGGATCCGCAGTGGAACGGCCACTATCCGCGGACCGAAGCCGAGCCGGAAGGCCTTTCCGTCACGCCACAACAGGATGCGCAGGTACTGGGTATCGCCGCGGCCGCGCCCCTCGACAGAGTGCTGGACGCGGTGGACAACAGCATCGGCAACCCGAGCGAACAACAGGTGCACTACGGCCGGCAGCTGCTGCTGTCGGTGCCGCCGGCACTGCAGCAGGCGGCACACGACCCCTTCGCCGCGCGCGCACTGGTTTACCAGCTGCTGATGCACGCAGACGAGGCGCAGCGTCAGCAGCAGCTCCAGCTGCTGCGGAAGATCGCCCACCCGGCGGTGATGCGGGAGCTGCACAGGCTGCAACCCCAACTGCAGGAGCTGCCCACCAGCGCGCGCCTGCCGCTGCTCGACCTGTGTGTGCCGGCGCTGAAGGCGCTGGTGCCGCAGCAGTACCAGGTGTTCAAGCGCAACCTGATCAAGCTGCTGCGCAGCGACGGGGTGGTGGAGCTGTGGGAGTGGGCCCTGTACCGGGTGCTGATGCACGCCCTCGAAGGCAGCCCGGACCGCCAGCGCCTGTCTCCGAAGAAAGGCGCAGAGCGGGACGCGGCGCGCTTTATCCTCGCCGCCGTGGCCCACGCCGGCCACGCCGATTACCTGCCGGCCAAGCGCGCCTACGAGAGTGGCCTGAACGCGATGCAGCTGGATATCACGCCGCTGCCCGCGGCGGCGGATATCACCCTGCCGCGGCTGGACAAGGCCGTCGCTATAGCCGCCACCATCCAGCCGCTGCGCAAACCGCTGCTGCTGAAGGCCATCGCGGCCACCATGGCCCACGACGGCGTGGTCGAGGCGGAGGAAATCGAACTGCTGCGCGCTGTCGCCGACAGCCTCGACTGCCCGATGCCGCCGATAGTGCCGGTTAGGGACTCAGCTGCACCGCGCAGGCAGAGCGCGGCCGAGACCGCCTGAGCCGCGGATAGCAAAAAGCCGGCCAAATGGCCGGCTTTTTTGTCTCCGCTACCGCAGATTCACTGCTGGTACACGGGCCCTATTCCCATACTCCACAGGATCACCGAGCCGATCATCGTTGTCACCATCATCACCAGCGCAACCGTGACCACCGCGCAGGCATAGAGGAAGGCGCGCTCCTTGTTCATACTCATCAGAATCGGAATGCCTTCAAACAACAGGTAGATCGAATAGATCCCCGCGAGGCCGACCACCGCGACCGCCAGCCACGGGTGCGGGTAGAGGAGAACGATACTGGCGAGGAAAACCGGCGTGGTCACGAATACCGCCAGCGCCGTGCCCTCATAGTGGCGCGTGGGCTCGTCCCCCTCGACCCCGTAGGACTTGGCCATCCAGTTGATGAACTCGCCCAGCAGATAGACCCCGAGCAGCATCGCAAAATACGTCACCAGCGCCAGCACCCCGGCGCTGGTGGGCGTCAGCTTCGTCAGGTGGCCGCCCAGTTCAAAGCCGACGCGGGTGACGCCGATATAACCCGCAATACACGGAATCAACGCCAGAAACGGCACATGGCTCAGGAATACCTGAACAAAGGAATGGCGGTCCGCGCGGATCGCTTTCCACTCTTTGTCCGGGTTGGTGAGAATACCGATGGTATGACTGAGAAGTCGCACGCTTGAGCTCCCTTCGCTGCTGTTGTTAGCAGTATTGGGGTCCCGCCTGCGATTAACCAATATCAATCAGGAATAAGGCGCCAATTTTAACGACAGTTGACCTGAGTCAAGTGTGCGCGCAGACGCGGTTGCGCCCGCCGCGCTTGGCGCGGTAGAGCGCGCGATCCGCCGCCTCCAGGACCTGACGGGGCGATTTCAACCCGCCGCCGCTGGTGGCTATGCCGACGCTGACGGTAACCTTGATCGCCCGGCCGCCGCCCCGCCCGCGCCGCCTGCGGGCGCGCGCGCTGTCGGCCGTATCGCGGGAGGCCGAGCGCAGGCGCAGCGGGTAGTCGGCGATCTTTTCGCGCATCCTTTCCAGCGACTGCCGGGCGCGCTCCCCGTCGCGGCCCCTGATCACCACCACGAACTCCTCGCCGCCGTAGCGAAAGGCGCGACCGCCGCCGAAGCGGGCGATTCTGCCGGCCACCATGCGCAGCGCCTGGTCGCCGACCTGGTGGCCGTGGCGGTCGTTGAGCTTCTTGAAGTGGTCGATATCGATGACGGCGATGCTGAAGTGGCGCCCCAGTGTCAGCAGGTAGCGGCTGTAGGCACGGCGCGACGGGATACCGGTCAGCTCGTCGCGAAATGCCAGCTCGTAGGCGCTGCGCAGCACCAGCAGGGTCAGCAGCAGGCCGACGGCCGCGGCGGCCAGTTGCAGCGCCTGCGGATCGGCGCCGCGGTCGTGCGCCAGATAGAGGGCCGGGATACAGGCCAGCAGGCCCACTGCGGTGATGTCCGGCCCGGTGCACAGACGCAGTGCGGACAGCAGCGCCGCGGCGGCAAACAGCGATTCCGCGACGCCGACAGATACAGCCGAGACGCGCGGCAGTTGCAGCCGCCAGATGTCCAGCTCCGCGCCGCAACAGCCGTGCAGCAGGTAAAGCCCGGCGCCCTGCCCCACAACAGCCAGTGCCAGCAGCAGGCCAAAAGTGCTGATCGGGCTCCGGTCGCGGATAAACGCGACCAGACCGATGTTGAGCCCCACCAGCCCCAGACACAGGGACAACATCTCGCCCCGGCGCAGCCAGGGCATTCCGTCGGCGGCGAAATAGAGAGCCAGTAGCAGCGCGGCGGAAAACGCCACGCGGCTGGACTTGAAAAAGGCGCCCAGCAGCAGGGACGCCCCCAGCAATAGCGGCGGCGTTTGCGGCGTCAGCAGCGGGGAAAAGTCGATCCAGGACAGATGCTGTGCAGCGAGGTAAAGCAGCGGGAAAAGCGCTAGCCAGCTGTAGCGCAGCCAGGACAGATAGTGCGGCATAGGATGGCGGAAGGTGAAATTTGCCGCCGATTATACGCGCTTGCAACAGGTGCCGGCGGGATTGGATCGCAGTTATTCACCCGGCGCTCGAGATCGCCGGGTGAACAGCGTCAGGGGCGAGCGGCCAATACGCCTTCAAGCGCCCGCTATTTGACCACGCGCAGCGCCGGCTTCCTGGCCGACTTGCGGCCCAGGCTGGTGGGCGGGGTGGGCTCCGGCGGCTCCGGCGTCTCCTCCGCTTCAAACACCATCCCCTGGCCGTTCTCCCGCGCGTAGATGCCGACGACGGCGCCCACCGGCACCTGGATATCGGTGGGCACACCGCCGAAACGCGCGTTGAAGCGGATGGCGTAATTGTCCATCGTCAGACCCGCGACCGCCGTCTCGGAGATATTCAGCACTATCTGGCCGTCGTCATTGACATGCTGCTGCGGCACCAAGACGCCGGGTAGATGGGTATCGACGAGGATATAGGGAGTGCACCGGTTATCGGTTATCCACTCGTAGAAGGCCCGCAGGATATACGGGCGATTGGACGTCATGGCCGGTTTACTCAAAGCACACTCCCCTCAAAGGCTGCCGCTCAAATGCGCCTCAACGCATTTCCCGTTCGTACTCGGTCAGGCTCGCCTGGAAGGCCTCGCGGGCGAACAGGCGGTCCATGTAGTCCAGCAGCGGCTTGGCCTGTTTGGTCTTGGGCAGGCTGATCTCGAACTGCTCCAGGCGCCACAGCAGCGGGGCCATGCAGCAGTCCACCAGAGAGAACTCCTCGTTGAAGAAGTACGGCAGGTCGGTGAACATCGGCGCTATACCCACCAGGCTGTCGCGCAGATCCTTGCGCGCCGCTGCCGCGTCTTTGCCGCCGGCGAGGATCTTGTCCACCAGCGGGCACCAGTCGCGCTCAATACGGTACATGATCTGGCGGCTCTGCGCGCGCGCCACCGGGTAGACCGGCAGCAGCGGCGGGTGCGGGAAGCGCTCGTCCAGGTACTCCATCATCACCTTGGTTTCGAACAGTACCAGCTCACGATCCACCAGCGTCGGCAGGGAGTTGTAGGGGTTGAGGTCAGCCAGCTCCGCGGGCTTATCGTCCGGATCCACATCGATAATATCGACTGAGACCCCTTTCTCCGCGAGCACGATGCGAACCCGGTGGCTGAAATGACTACGACCATCGGAAAAGAAGGTCATGGAGGAGCGCTTGTTGGTCGGCACACCCATGGTCTTACTACCTCAAACTAGCGGTCGGCACAGGCGCCGACCATCGATCCAAAAATATAAAAGGGTGGCGGAGCAGCTCCACCACCCGACAGGGGAAATTCAGTGGCGAGCTCAGTGCTGCACGTCTTTCCAGTATTCGCGGTTCAACAGCCAGGCAAAGACAAAGAATACCAGGATAAAGGCCAGCACATAGAAGCCTACGCGCTTGCGCTCTTCGGCCATCGGCTCGGCGATATATTCCATGAAATTGACCAGGTCGTACATGGCCTGGTCGTATTCCGCCTCGCTCATCGACCCCTTGATGTCACCCACCTTCAGGCTGCCGCAGTCGGCATCCATGATCGGGTTGCCCAGTTCATCGCGCACTATGCGGCCGTGCTCGCGCTTCGGACCAGGGGCGCACTCCGGCAGCCCCTGCAGCTCCATCAGCACATGGGGCATACCCACGTTCGGAAACACCTTGTTGTTCACGCCGGTCGGACGGCTGTCGTCCTTGTAGAAACTGCGCAGGTAAGTGTAGAGCCATTCCGGCGAGCGGGCGCGGGCAACCAGCGTCAGGTCCGGCGGCGCGGCGCCGAACCAGACTTTGGAATCCTCCGGGCGCATGGAGATCTGCATCAGGTCGCCGATCTTCGCGTCGCCCAGCACCAGGTTCTGCAACATCAGCTCATTGGGGATGCCCAGGTCGGTGGCGACCCGCTCCCAGCGGGAGAAGTTGGCGCTGTGGCAGCCCATGCAGTAGTTGACGAAATACTTGGCGCCGCGCTGCAGGGACGGCTTGTCCTGCAGGTCGATGGTGATAGGGTCCAGCTCGACCTCCACCTCGGCGCCAACCGCCTTGATCGGTAGCAAGGTCAGCAATCCGACCACGATCAGGCCGAAGAACAGGGCGCCGAAGGTCTTGCCGCCGGACGGGCTGGTAACCCGCTCGGGCTCCGGATGCACCTGGTCGCGGCTGGTCAGCCACGGCAGCGCGGCGAAGAATGCCGCCAGCAGCAGGGCCGCGACGCCGACGAACAGGCTGGCCTTGAAGTTGGCGACCGCCATCCACAGGAAGAGGACACCGAAGATGCCGCTCACTATCCAGGAGGCCAGCCCCTTGCGCGCCTTCGGGTTGCTCCAGATGGGCATGGTCACGAAGAAGGCGAAGTAGAACAGTGTACCCACCTGGGCCAGGAAGTTGCGTCCCGGTGTCGGCGACTTGACGCCCAGGTAGCCGAGGATGATGAATACCGCCGCGAACAGCAGCAGCAGCGCCTTCGGCAGCCAGCCCTTGTAACGGATGGAGCGCACCGGGCTCTTGTCGAGCCACGGCAGCACGAACAGTATCGCGATGGCCGCGCCCATGGCCACCAGGCCGAGGAACTTGGCGGTCAACGGACCTATATCGATGGTCACCGCGCGCAGGATCGCGTAGAAGGGTGTGAAGTACCAGACCGGCGCGATATGCGGCGGCGTCTTCAGCGGGTTGGCCTCCTCAAAGTTCGCATATTCGAGGAAGAAGCCGCCCATTTCCGGGAAGAAGAATACGACGGTACAGAAGATGAACAGGAATACCGCCACGCCCACCAGGTCGTGCACCGTGTAGTAGGGGTGGAAGGGCACGCCGTCTTTGGGGATGCCGTTCTCGTCCTTGTTCTTCTTGATCTCGATGCCGTCCGGGTTGTTGGAGCCGACTTCGTGCAGCGCCAGAATATGCAGCACCACCAGCAGCACCAGCACCAGCGGCAGCGCGATCACGTGCAGGGAGAAGAAGCGGGTCAGGGTGATACCGGAGATCAGGTAGTCACCGCGGATCCACTGCACCAGGTCCTCGCCGATACCGGGAATGGCGCCAAACAGGGATACGATCACCTGCGCGCCCCAGTAGGACATCTGTCCCCAGGGCAGTACATAGCCCATAAAGGCCTCGGCCATCAGCACCAGATAGATGCACATACCGAAGATCCACACCAGCTCCCGCGGCGGCTTGTAGGAGCCGTACATCAGGCCGCGGAACATGTGCAGGTAGACGACCACGAAGAAGGCCGAGGCACCGGTGGAGTGCAGATAGCGGATCAGCCAGCCCCATTCCACATCGCGCATGATGTATTCGACGGAGGCGAAGGCGCCTTCGGCGGACGGGTTGTAGCTCATCACCAGCCAGATACCGGTGAGCAGCTGGTTTACCAGCACCAGCAGCGACAGCACACCGAAGAAGTACCAGAGGTTGAAATTCTTGGGCGCGTAATACTTGCCCATGTGCTTGTCCCAGGCCTGATAGATCGGCAGACGCTGGTCTACCCAGTCACCCAGAGCGGTTAACCAGTTCATGCGCTGCCCTCCTGATCCACGCCGATTACGATTACGTCGTCGCCCTCATAGGAATAGGGCGGCACATCCAGGTTGGTCGGGGCGGGAACGCCCTTGTAGACACGGCCGGCCATGTCGTATTTGGAACCGTGGCAGGGACAGAAGAAGCCGCCCATCCACTCGTCGCCGCCGAGATCGGCGGCGCCCACTTCCGGGCGGTACATGGGCGCGCAGCCCAGGTGGGTGCAGAGGCCGACCAGTACCAGCATCTGCGGCTTGATCGCGCGATTTTCCGGATTCACGTAATCGGGCTGGATGGACTCCTCGGAATTGGGGTCGCGCAGCAGGGGCTCGACTTTCTCGAGGTTCTGCAGAGCCTCCTCGGTGCGGCGCACCACATAGACCGGCTTGCCGCGCCACTCTACGGTGACCATCTGGCCCGGCTCGAGCTTGCTGACATTGTATTTGACCGGCGCGCCGGCGGCCTTGGCCTTGGCACTCGGATTCCAGGATGCGACGAAGGGCACGGCAACTCCCACCGCACCCGCGCCACCGACAACCGAGGTAGCGGCGGTCAGGAAGCGACGCCGTCCTACGTTTACACCGTCATCACTCATGACGTATTTCTCCCATCACAGCGTCCCCGGCTCACCGGAGACTGGCTGGCCCAAACCCAAAAGAAATCTTGCAAGAAATCCGCCCGACGAGCTGTCCGTGCGAATAAACCCCATAAATCGAGCGGATACAAATTCGCGCAATGTTAAAGAAAATGCCAAGTTGATACAAGGCAATGACAGAGGGGAACGTCGGGAATCGCGTTGCGAACTGGCGAGAAATTGAGCAGAAATAACAAGAAGCGCTCGGTGCCCGCAGGACGCGAAAAACAAAAAAGCCCGGCAGTTGCCGGGCTTGAAAGAAAGCTTAACGCTTGGAGAATTGCGGCTTCTTGCGCGCCTTGCGCAGACCCACCTTCTTGCGCTCGACTGCGCGGGCGTCGCGGGTTACATAGCCCGCAGCGCGCAGCGGCTGGCGCAGCGCCTCGTCGTACTGCATCAGGGCGCGGGTCAGGCCGTGACGGATAGCGCCCGCCTGACCGAAGGAACCGCCGCCCTTCACTGTGACGTTGATATCAAACTTTTCCGCCATATCGACCACTTCCAGCGGCTGACGCACGATCATGCGCGCTACTTCGCGGCCGAAGTATTCGTCAATGGAACGGCCGTTGATGGTGATCTTACCCTCGCCCTGCACGAGAAATACGCGCGCGGTGGAGGTCTTGCGGCGGCCGGTACCGTAGTATTGAGTAGTTGCCATGAGAGTCTTCCCGTTTAGATCGCCAGTTCAATCGGCTGTTGCGCCGCGTGAGGATGTTCGCTGCCGCTGTACACTTTCAGCTTCTTGAACATGGCGCGACCCAACGGACCCTTCGGCAGCATGCCTTTTACGGCGCTTTGAATGGTGCGCTCGGGCGCTTTCTCGATCAGCTTCTCGAAGCTGATGGACTTGAGACCACCGGGGTAGCCGGAGTGGCTGTGGTAGATCTTGTCTTTGGCCTTATTGCCGGTCACGCGGACCTTCTCGGCGTTGATCACGATGATGTAATCGCCAGTGTCCACGTGGGGCGTGTATTCAGGCTTGTGCTTGCCGCGCAGGCGGTGGGCGATCTCGGCGGAAATACGGCCGAGAGTCTTGTCCGCAGCGTCAACAATGTACCAGTCGCGTTTTACCGCTTCCGGCTTGGCACTGTAAGTCTTCATGTTATAAACACCTGTAATAAGACCCCGAAATGGGGCCGTCCCACGAAAGAGCGCGGATAGTACATAAGGAGTGTATGCTTTTCAAGCGATTTTGGGCGACATCCCCCAGCGCCTTTGCGCCCTGTAAGCGGAGTTCCTGAGCAGCCCTGCAGCCGGTGGCCTTATGCGGGACACGCCGTAAATACATCCCTGCAGGCTTGGCGGCCGGATCCCTCCGGCCGACAGTCCCGCAAAGGGCCACTCTTCGCATTGAATCGCCGCGCTCTTCCGACCCTTACACAGCAGGCGATTAAAGCGCAAAGCCGCAACGTGAAGGCTCTGCTACCGGGATTCGCTTGCGGGACTGTCTGCGAGAGGGATCTCGCAGACAAGCCCCCACGGATGGGTCTACGGCGTGTCCCGCAAGCGAATCCCGGTAGCAGAGCCGCCCGGCAGCCCCTTGCGGAGCGCTGGCCAGAAGGCTCAAAGCACGTCACTCAGGCCGGTGCGGCCGCGCGAGATAGTCGTGGGTCTGCATCTCCAGCAGCCGACTGACCGTGCGCTCAAACTCGAACCTCAGGTGCTTGCCGCCGTAGAGCTGTTCCGCCGGCACCTCGGCGGAGATCACCAGCTTGACGCAGCGGTCGTAAAACTCGTCCACCAGGTTGATAAAGCGCCGCGCCTGGGCCTCCATGCGCTCGTCGAAGCGCGGCACCTCCGCCAGCAGCACCGTGTGGAACTCCCGCGCCAGCTCTATATAGTCGTTCTGCGAGCGGGGGCCGTCACAGAGATCGCTGAAATCGAACCAGGCCACGTCGTCTGCAACCCGCAGTGCGCGAATGCGGCGGCCCTCGATATCCAGATCCACCTTCTCCCGCACCTCGGAGCCCTCGACACTCAGGCTCGCGAAGCTGCGCGCAAGGCTGGCATCCGCCGCGGCGTCCAGCGGCGAGTGGTACAGTTCCGCCATCTCCAGCGCGCGCAGCCGGTAGTCGGTACCGCCGTCCACGTTCACCACCCTGGTGTGGCGCTCCAGCAGCGCGATGGCGGGCAGGAAGCGCGCCCGCTGCAAGCCATCCTTATATAGGCCTGCGGGCTCGATATTGGAGGTGGCCACCAGGGTCACACCGCGCTCGAACAGCGCCTCCAGCAGGCCGCCGAGGATCATCGCGTCGGTGATATCGGAGACGAAGAACTCGTCGAAACACAGCACCTTCGCCTTTTCGGCTATACGGTCCGCCACCTTCTGCAGCGGGTTCTTCTCCCCGGCCAGCGCCTTCAGCTCCCTGTGCACCTCGCGCATAAAGCGGTGGAAGTGGGTGCGCTGCTTCTGCGCAAACGGCAGTGATTCGTAGAAGGCGTCCATCAGATAGGTCTTGCCGCGCCCGACACCGCCCCAGAAGTAGAGACCCCGCTCCGGCGCCGACCGGTCCCGCCACAGATTGCGGAGGCGCCCGAAAAGCCCGCCGCGCCCCGAGCGGTCCAGCAGCCGCAAATACAGATCCTGTAACTCGTGCACCGCCGCCTGCTGGGCGGGATCCGCGACAAAATCCGGGCGCTGCAGGTCGCGCTGGTAGCGCTCTAGCGGTGAAAGCAACGGGCTGTTGACTGGGGACATGCTGAAAAAATAACCGACTGCCTGGTTGCGGGGGCGCCACTCTACCAAATTCCCCGCGCCCCCGCCTAGGATTCCGACGCCGCGGTCGGAATTGCGTATAATGGTGGCGACGTCATGGATGGCCAGTGCCACTTTTTAACTGCGGAGGAAGTATTCGTGCACTCTACATCGGTATTGATTCTGGTAGGTATCCTCGGACTAGCGCTGGGCGCCCTGCTGGCGTTTCTCGCCGTGCGCGGCCGCAACGGCGTCGATCGCACACAGGAGCTGGAGCTGCGCCTGCGCGAGGCCAACAGCAAGCTGGAGGACTTCCAGCTACAGGTCAACGAACACTTTGACCAGACTGCTCAACTGGTTCACAACCTGACCGAAAGCTACCGGGAAGTGCACGAATACCTGGCCAACAGCGCTCTGCGCCTGTCCAGCCAGGATATCGGCCGCCAGATGCTGGAAGCCGGCAGCGGCAAGCTGAGCGACAACGACGAAAACCTGCAGAGCGTCGCGCCGCCGCGGGACTGGGCGCCGAAGGAGCCCGGCGCCAAGGGCACACTGGCGGAGGATTTCGGCCTGGAGAAGGAGCCGCTGGCCGGCACCGAGAGCGCCACCACCCGCTGATTTTCGGCGGACACAAAAAAGGGCGGGATCAACCCGCCCTTTTTTGTTTACAGGCTCTGATAGTAGTCCATCAGAATCTGCGCCACTTCCGGCCGGGAGAATTCCGGCGGCGGTGCAATGCCGTCGCCCAGCATCTCGCGCACCTTGGTGCCGGACAGCAGGATAAAGTCCTCCTTGGTGTGATCCGGCACGTCGCGCATCATCACCACCTTATTCAACTTTTTTGAGTAGGCCGTGTGGTCGGCGCGGAAGATCTCTATCTCCAGGGCCCCCTCCGGTACTTTCTCATCGAAAATGGCCTGCGCGTCGAAGGCGCCGTAGTAGTCCCCCACCCCGGCGTGATCGCGGCCGACGATCAGGTGGCTGCAGCCGCAGTTCTGGCGGAAGACCGCGTGCAGCACCGCCTCGCGCGGGCCTGCGTAGAGCATATCGAAGCCATAACCTGTCACCATCACGGTGTTGGCCGGGAAATACAGCTCCACCATCTTGCGGATCGCAGCGTCGCGCACCGGCGCGGGGATATCGCCCGGCTTCAGCTTGCCCAGCAGCATATGGATCAGCACGCCATCGGCGTCCACGGCTTCCAGCGCCATCTTGCACAGCTCCTCGTGGGCGCGGTGCATCGGGTTGCGGGTCTGGAAGGCCACCACCTTGTTCCAGCCGCGCTCGATGAATTCGTTGCGGATTTCCACCGCGGTGCGGAAGGTGTCGGGGAAGTCGCTCTGGAAGTAGCTGAAATTCAGCACCTCGATCGGGCCGGAAATCAGTTTGCGACCGGCGGCCTTGAAGGTGGCCACACCCGGGTGCTTCTCATCCAGGGTGCCGAAAACCTGCTCGACCATGGTGTCCATCTGTTCGTCGGACACCGTCTCTATCGCCTCGACATCCATGATCGCCAGCACCGGGTTGCCCTCCACATTCGGGTCGCGCAGGGCGATGCGCGAGGCCCCCTCGATGGCGCTGGTATCCTTCACCATATTCAGGATGGGCACCGGCCAGAAGAGGCCGTCGACGGTGCGCAGCGTCTCCGCCACGCTCAGGGCGTCCGCCAGGTTCATATAGCCGTGCAGCGGGTTGAAGTAACCGGCCCCCAGCATTACGGCGTTGGCGGCTGCGGCGGAGCTGACCACGATCGACGGCAGGGACTCCGCCTCGTGCATCAGTTGGTGGTGCCTTTCGCTGTCGTAGACAAATCGGGGCTGCAGCTCGACGCTGCCGTGAGGGCGAACCAGGGACATTGTGGTCTCCAACTACAGGATTGCGGGTAATTCTTGGAATTTTGGAGCCGACATTATACGGATTGCGCCTGCGCACCCAAGGGGCTGGTTATAGCGGATGCTAAGGACACTAGAAGCGAAAGCCGTATAATGGCCGCAAATGAGGAGTCGAGAGTGTCCCTGAAACGTTTTCTGCAAGAGTGGGCCGCGCCCACCGGTATCGGCCTGGCGGTAGCGGCGCTGTTGCTGCTGCTGTTTCCGCAGCTGCGCAGCGGCGCGCCCGCCCCCACTGCGGACGAGTGGCAGGGACCGGTGTCCTACGCCCGCGCGGTGAGCCTAGCGGGGCCCGCGGTGGTCAATATCTACACCCGCAAGGCCATGCCGCAGCGGCAGCACCCGCTGTTCAACGATCCGCTGTTTCGCCGCCTGTTCGACAGCATGAACCTGCCGCAACGGGAGCGCATGCAGTCCAACCTCGGCTCCGGCGTTATCGTCAGCGACGACGGCTATATCCTGACCAACCACCATGTGGTCGATCAGGCGGATGCGATCGTCGTACTGCTGGCGGACGGTCGCGAGGCCCAGGCGCAGCTGGTCGGCTCGGATGCGGATTTCGATCTGGCGGTACTGAAAGTCGAACTGTCCAATCTGACCTCCATCGAAGTGGGCGAGCCGGAAAAGGCCCAGGTGGGCGACGTGGTACTGGCCATCGGCAACCCCTTCGGCGTCGGGCAGACGGTGACCCAGGGTATTATCAGCGCGACCGGCCGCTACCTGGAAAACAGCGGCACCGGCGGCTACCTGCAGAACTTCCTGCAGACGGATGCGGCGGTAAATCCCGGCAACTCCGGCGGCGCCCTGGTCGATGCGCGGGGCCGCCTGCTGGGCATCAACACCTCGATACTGAACCAGTCCGGCTACTCCGGCGGTATCAGCTTCGCGATACCCGCCAACATCGCCTTCAAGGTGATGCAGGACATCATCGAATACGGGCGCGTGGTCCCCGGCTGGCTCGGCATAGAGGCGCAGGCGATTACGCCGCAGGTGGCGCGCGCGTTCAAGTTGAGCTCCACCAGTGGCGTCATTATCACCGCCATCTACAACCAGGGCCCCGCGCACCAGGCGGGGCTCAAGCCCGGCGATGTGATCACGCATATCGACGGCCAGCCGATCAACGACGGCAAACGGGGCGTCGCCACCATGGCCACGCTGCGCCCGGGCGATACGGTTTCGATCACCTTTTTGCGCAACGGCGTGGCCAACACCGTCGAGGCCACAGTGTCGGAAAAACCCAAGACCCAGCGCCGCAGCTAATCGTTTCGATGCGCGGCGAACACTGACAACAAGGAAGATTTCTATGCGCACCCTGACCGCCGCCCTACTCTTCACACTGCTGGCCGCGCCCGCCAGCGCCGGCGACCGGGAGCAGCTGCGGCAGCTGCTGGACGGCTTCCTCGCCGGTGCCGCCGGCGATGCCGAAGTCCACCGCCGCTTCTGGGCCGAAGACCTGATCTACACCAGTTCCGCCGGCAAGCGCTTCGGCAAGGACGCGATCATGCAGGGCATGGCGCAGGCCAAGGGGCGGCCGGTTACCGCGAGCTACCGCGCCGAGGATGTGGATATCCGCCTGTTCGGCGATACCGCGGTGGTCGCGTTCCAGTTGATCGGCGAGGACGGGGCCGGCGGAAAAGCGGAGGTCAGCCGCTATCTCAACACCGGCACCTTCGTAAAGCGCAACGGCGAGTGGCGGGCAGTGGCCTGGCAGGCCACCAGGATACCCGCCAGCAAAGAGTAGCCGGGCGTCAGTCCTTAACCCGGTATTCCGCCGAGCGCGCGTGCGCCTCCAGGCCCTCGCCGCGCGCCAGGGTGCGGGCCACGCGGCCAAGCTTGTCGGCGCCGGCCGGCGAGCAGTAGATCACCGAGCTGCGCTTCTGGAAATCGTAGACGCCGAGCGGCGAGGAGAAGCGCGCCGTACCGCTGGTGGGCAGCACGTGGTTGGGGCCGGCGCAGTAGTCGCCCAGGGCCTCGGCGGTGTGGCGGCCGAGGAAGATGGCGCCGGCGTGGCGGATCTGCGCCAGGTAGCGCTCCGGATCCTCGACCGAAACCTCCAAATGTTCCGGCGCTATGCGGTTTGACAGCGCTATGGCCGCGTCTATGGAATCCACCTGAATCAGCGCGCCCCTGCCGGCCAGTGACTCGGCGGCGATATCCCGGCGCGGCAGCTGCGCCAGCAGTTTCTGCAGCGACGCCTCCACCGCATCCAGAAACTCCGCGTCCGGGCTCAGCAGTATCGACTGCGCCTGCTGGTCGTGCTCCGCCTGGGAGAGGAGATCCATCGCGATCCAGTCCGGATCCGTGGCGCCGTCGCAGATCACCAGTATCTCCGAGGGGCCGGCGATCATATCGATGGCCACCTGGCCGAACACGGCGCGCTTGGCGGCGGCCACATAGATATTGCCGGGGCCGACGATCTTGTCCACTTTCGTCACGGACTGAGTGCCGTAGGCCAGCGCCGCCACCGCCTGGGCGCCGCCGATGGTATACAGCCTGTCGACGCCGGCGATGGCCGCGGCGGCCAGTACCAGGTCGTTCAGCTGGTCGTCCGGCGCCGGCACCACCATGGTCACGCAGTCGACACCGGCCACCTTGGCCGGGATCGCATTCATCAACACCGACGAGGGGTAGCTGGCCTTGCCGCCGGGCACATAGATGCCGACCCGCTCCATCGGCGTGATCTGCTGGCCGAGCACCGTGCCATCGGCCTCGGTATAGCGCCAGGACTCCTGCAACTGGTGGCGGTGGTAGTCGCGCACCCGCTCGGCGGCCTGCTCCAGCGCCCGGCGCTCCGCCGCCGGAATGCGCTCCAGCGCCGCGGCCAGTTCCGATGGCGGCAGGCAGAACTCTTCCGCGCTGCGGAGCTGGCGCCGGTCGAAACGGTTGGTGTATTCGATCACCGCCGCGTCCCCGCGGCGCTTCACCTGTTGCAGTATCTCCGCGACAGTGGCCTCCACGCCGGTGTCTGCGACCGACTCCCAGGCCAGCAGCTGTTCCAGTTGCGCATCGAAATCCGTGTCTGCGGCGTTCAGCCGGCGAATACAGTCAGTGCTCATGGCGGTATCCATTTCGGAAATGGCTTCGATCAGTCTGTTTTTACGGCGGCGGCGAGCTTTTCAATCAGCGCGCTGATGGGCTGGTACTTCATTTTCATCGACGCCTTGTTCACGATCAGGCGACTGCTGATCTGCGCTATGGTATCGCGGGCCTCGAGGCCGTTGGCTTTCAGGGTATTGCCGGTATCGACGATATCGACGATCTCATCGGCCAGATCCATCAGCGGCGCCAACTCCATGGCGCCGTACAGTTTGATGATATCCGCCTGGCGCCCCTGGGCCGCGTAGTAGCGTTTGGCGCTCTGCACAAACTTGGTCGCGACCTTGATGCGCCCGCGCGGCAGCGCCACGCCTTTCACACCGGCGGTCATCAGCCGGCAGCGGGCGATGCCCAGATCCAGCGGCTCGTAGATACCGTCGGCGCCGTGCTCAAGCAGCGTGTCCTTGCCCGCAACGCCCATATCCGCGGCACCGTGCTGCACATAGGTGGGCACGTCCACACCGCGCAGAATCAGCAGGCGCACGCCGTCCTGGTTGGTGGGGAAAATCAGCTTGCGGCTTTTGGAGATATCCTCCAGCGGCTCCAGGCCGGCCGCGGCGAGCAGCGGCAGGGTCTCCTTGAGGATTCTTCCTTTGGTAAGGGCGATAGTGATTTGCATGGCGGTTATCGTTTATTACTCGGTCCGACCTACTGACTGGAAACCGGCCGGCAAAAGAACACAAGAATCAGATGCGAAGGCCCTGCTGCCGGTAGCGCTTTGCGGGACTGTCGGCGAGAGGGGCCGAAGGCGCCGTGAATACCTGGAGCGGCCGGGTCACCTCGCCGACAAGCCCACAGGGATGTATTTACGGCGTGTCCCGCAAAGCGCTACCGGCAGCAGGGCCGCCCGGCACTTTGCTTAAGCCCCCAAGCAGGCCAACGGCCCGCAAGCGGCACCGGAGCTCCGCGCTCCCGGGTCAGCCCGGCACCCGGCGAATATTCGCCCCCAGCTGCCGCAGTTTCTCCTCGATACACTCGTAGCCGCGGTCGATATGGTAGATGCGGTCCACGATCGTCGTGCCCTCCGCCACCATGCCGGCGATCACCAGGCTGGCGGAGGCGCGCAGGTCTGAGGCCATTACCGGGGCGCCCTTCAGCTTCTCCACGCCGGTGACAATCGCGGTGTTGCCCTCCAGCAGGATATTCGCGCCCATGCGGTTGAGCTCGTGCACCTGGATCAGGCGGTTCTCGAAGATGGTCTCCACCACCGCGCCCTTGCCCTCGGCCACCGCGTTCATCGCGGTGAACTGTGACTGCATATCGGTCGGAAAGGCCGGATAGGGGGCGGTGCGGAAGCTGACCGCCTTGGGGCGGTTGCCCTTCATGTCCAGCTCTATCCAGTCGTCGCCGGTCGAGATATGTGCGCCGGCCTCCTCGAACTTGACCAGCACCGCGTCGAGAATGTCGGCGCGGGTATGGGTCAGGCGCACCTTGCCGCGCGCCGCCGCCGCGGCGGCGAGGAAGGTGCCGGTTTCGATGCGATCCGGCATCACGGTAAAGGTGCAGGGATTGAGGCGCGGCACGCCGTGCACGCGCAGCGTGTCGGTGCCGACCCCCTCAATCTGGGCCCCCATCGCGATCAGGAACTCCGCCAGGTCGACGATCTCCGGCTCGCGCGCGGCGTTGTGCAGCACCGTGGTGCCCTCGGCCAGCACCGCGGCCATCAGCAGGTTCTCGGTACCGCCGACGGTGACCTTCTCCATCACGATATTGGCGCCCTTCAGGCGGCCGTTGCTGCGGGCGCGGATAAAACCCTCGTCGATGGTGATCTCGGCCCCCATGGCCTCCAGGCCCTTCAGGTGGATATCCACCGGGCGGCTGCCGATGGCACAGCCGCCGGGAAAGGACACATTGGCCACGCCGTGGCGCGCCAGCAGCGGGCCCAGCACCAGGATGGAGGCGCGCATCGTCTTCACCAGCTCGTAGGGCGCGGTGACGTCGTTGACCGAGCGCGGATCTATCTCCACCCCCAGTTTCTCGTCGATGGTCACCTCGCAGCCCATGCAGCGCAGCAGCGTGATCATGGTGGTGATGTCGTTCAGGTGCGGCAGGTTGTGAATGTGCACCGGCCCGTCCGCCAGCAGCGCGGCGGCGAGAATCGGCAGCGCGGCGTTCTTGGCCCCCGAGATCTTCAGGGTGCCGGAGATGGGGCTGCCGCCCTCGATGATTAACTTATCCATTCAGTCTCGCGTATTCATTACCTAAGCGGCTCGGCCGCAGTTCGCGCGGGCACATGGGTGCCCTGCGGGCGCCGGTGAAACTGGTCGCGGGCAGCCCGGGCCCGTTTCACCGCAAGGTCAAGAGAGGCCGGCCTCTTCCGGAGTGAGGGTCTGCATCTGCACAGCGTGCAGGGTGCCGTCGGCAATCTTGTCACCGAGCGCGGCATAGACCAGCTGCTGTTTCTTCAGCCGGCTCAGCCCCGCGAAGGCCGGACTGACGACGGTGACCATCAGGTGGCTGCCCTCGAAGGCGACTTCGGCACGGCTCTCGGGAATGTGCCCTTCGATCAGGGCCTTGATATCTTCGGGTTGCATAGGCGGGATCGCGTTGATTTGAAAAACAGCGCGCAAGTGTACTGGAAACCAAGCGGTCGCGCAGCCGCAGCCGCGCGACCGGAATGGGCGCGCCTCAGCTCACCTTGTCCGCCACATCGCGGGCGGACCAGTTGGCGATTACCTTGTCGATATCGCCGTGTGTCTGCATCGACTGCGCAAACTGGCTGCGGAAGGTCTTGCCCAGATTGACCCCGTTGAGAATCACGTTGATCAGCTTCCACTGCCCGGCGCGATTGCGCACCAGCGTGTAGGAGACCTTGGTGATGCCCTCTTTGCTGCGCACCTCCTGCAGCACGTTGACGCGGTTGCCGCTGGGCGCTGAGCCGGGGTTCACGACCCGCACATCCATGTCGCCGAAGGTGGCCACACCGCGGGCGAAGGTGGCCACCAGGTCGCGGCGGAACGCGCTGGTAAAGCGCGAGCGCTGTGCCGCGGTCGCCTGTTTGGCGTAACGGCCCATGACACCGCGGGCGATGAAATCGAAATCCACCACCGGCGTCAGCACACTGTCCACGGCGCTGTAGTAGCGCTGCGGATCCGAATTCAGGTATTGGGCATTGGCTCGGATCACCCCCAGCAGGTTCTGGGACACCCCTTCGATCATCGTGTAGGGATTCTGGGCAGCATTCGCGGACGGGACCCAGGCGGACACCAGCAGGGCGCAGAGGGCGAGCTTCATCCACTGCAAAAGACCCAGCCGACCATTCAATGACGATACGTTCACAAAGTTTCTCCCATTGGCAAATCGTTCCTTGGACGCACATGGTGCAATTAAGTGCCATGGCGACGCCGGATATTTCGGCGTTCCGCCCCGGGTTCGCAGACCTGTAGATCATCCACTGAGCGACAGAGCTGACAGAGGCGGCGGCAGACTATACCATGGCCGGCGTTCAATAGCGTGGCCGCCCATCACAGGCAAACTGCCGCCTGCCGCGCCGTGGGGCGGATTTCACGGAATTCAACATTCCTATAGACAGCAGATAGAGATTAGCACGCCGCAAGGCAGGCGGATTCGCGCCCGTGAGCCGCTCCCCGGGCCGCGCCCCGCTTCAGCGGAGCTCCGCCGGCGACCGGCGCCACATGCGAAATCTCTACACTCAATAGAAGTAGAAGCGGAAAACTAGAGACACCCAATGACCCAGGACCTGATTTTGCAAGCGGGGCGCCGCACTGTACTGATGGAAACAGAGGCCGTGGCCGCGCTGGAAACCAGAATCAACGACGAATTCAAGCGCGCCTGCGAACTGATCCTGCAGTGCCGCGGGCGCACCATCGTCACCGGCATGGGCAAGTCCGGCCATATCGGCCGCAAGATCGCCGCCACCCTGGCCAGCACCGGCACGCCGAGCTTCTTCGTACACCCGGGCGAGGCCAGCCACGGCGACCTGGGCATGATTACCCGGGACGACCTGGTCATCGCCATCTCCAACTCCGGTTCCTCCGCGGAAGTGCTGACCCTGCTGCCACTGCTGAAGCGCCTCGGCATTCCGATGATCAGCATGACCGGCAAGGCGGACTCCCCCCTGGCCCAGGCCGCCGATGTCAACCTGGATATCGCCGTGGAAACCGAGGCCTGCCCCCTGGGCCTGGCCCCCACCTCTTCCACCACCGTGACCCTGGTGATGGGCGACGCCCTGGCGGTTGCACTGCTGGAGGCGCGCGGCTTTACCGCCGAAGACTTCGCCTTCTCCCACCCGGGCGGCGCCCTCGGCCGCCGACTGCTGCTGAAGGTGGAAGACGTAATGCACTCCGGCGACGAGCTGCCGCAGGTATTCCCGGAAACCCTGCTGTCCAAGGCGCTGCTGGAGATGACCAGCAAGGGCTTCGGCATGACGACGGTGGTCGACCACAAGGGCACCCTGCTCGGCGTCTTCACCGACGGCGACCTGCGCCGGGTGATCGACCACAAGGTGGAACTGGACAAGGCCACGATGGAGGAGGTCATGAGCCGCCGCCCGAAGACCGTCTCCTCGGAGACCCTGGCCGCAGAGGCGCTGCGCATCATGGAGGATCACAAGATCACCGCGCTGGTGGTCGAGGACGAGGCGCACCACCCGGTCGGTGTACTGCATATGCACGATATACTGCGCGCCGGCGTGATTTGATCCGGCAGCGCCGTTGGTGGACGCGTTGCGCCTGTCCACCCTACGACTGAAACACGATACGAAGGCGCTGCCGCCCCGAAAGCCGTTAAGGACAATCCGTGACCACAGAAGAAAAACTCAACCAAGCCCTGAAAAAAGTCCGCTGGCTGGCGCTGGACGTCGACGGCGTGCTGACCGACGGCAAGCTCTATTTCGACAACAGCGGCAATGAGCTGAAGACCTTCAATACGCTGGACGGCCACGGCATCAAGATGCTGCAGAAATCCGGTGTGCGCGTGGCGATCATCACCGGCCGGCGCAGCGCCGTGGTCGAGCGCCGCGCCCACGACCTTGGCGTCAGCAAGCTGATCCAGGGCCGCGAGGACAAGTTTACCGCGCTGCAGGAACTGTTTGCCGACGAGCCCTGCCGCCTCGAGGATATCGCCTTTGTCGGCGACGACTACCCGGACCTGCTGGTGATGACCCGCGTCGGCTGCCCCATCTCGGTCCCCAACGCCGCGCCGCCGGTGCGCGAGCGCGCCCTGTGGGTCACGCAGGCCCGCGGCGGCGAGGGCGCGGTGCGCGAGGTGTGCGACCGCATCATGCAGGCCCAGGGCACCTTCGACGCCGCACTGGCCCCCTATATCGCCTCCGACGGAGAAGACTGATGCGCACATGGCTGCCCCTGGTCATCGTCGTGCTGCTGATCAGCGCCGGGCTCTGGTTCGCCGAGAGCCCGCCGCCGCAGCTGCTCGGCAAAAAACCGACTCCCCAGGAGCAAAAGCGCGCCGCCGACCTGGTGATCCACGACGCCAGGACGCGCCACTTCAACGAAGAGGGTACCCTCGCCTACCGCGTGGACGCCGAAAAGATCACCTACTTCCAGTTCGAGCGCCGCGACCGCGCCGACCTGACCGAGCCGCGCATCCTCTTCTACCAGGAGCACCAGCCGAAATGGCGCACCGAGTCCCGCAGCGGCGTCGCCCACAACAACGGCGAGCGCGTCGTACTGCGCGGTGACGTGAAAGTCACCGAACTTCCGGCGCCCGGCGGCATCAGACTGGATACCCAGGCCATCACCATCGAGCCCCGCGAGGAATACGCCGAGACGGACAAAGTTGTTACCATTACCGCCGGCCCGAACATCACCACCGGCAAAGGCCTGCGCGCCTTCCTGAAGGAAGACCGGGTGGAAATCCTCTCCGACGTTAAGAGCAGCTATGAAACCGAGTAACCCAAGCCGCCACCTGCGCCGCTACCTGGCGCCCATCGCCGCCATGCTGCTCCTGGGCGCCCAGGCCCAGGCGCTGCCGGACGACCGCGAACAGCCGATCAAGGTGCAGGCCAAACACCTGCAGGCCGACCGCGGCAAGAACCTGTCCGTCTACAGCGGCAATGTGGTCATCACCCAGGGCTCGCTGCAGATCCGCGCCGACCGCGTCGAAGTGCACGGCAACGCCGCCGGCGAGATCAGCCGCGTAATCGCCACCGGCAAGCCGGCGCACTTCCAGCAGCAGGTGCAGCAGAGCCAGAACCCGGTCAAGGCGCGGGCCCGGCGCATCGAGTTCACCGTCAGCTCCGACGAGCTGCACCTGACCGGCGACGCCCATGTGGACCGCGACGGCAACACCCTGACCGCGGAGAAGATCGACTACGACCTGAACAGCGAACAGATGCAGGCCCACGGACAATCCGGCGAAGGCCGCGTGGAAATGATCTGGAAGCCGGAAAAGAAAACCGGCAACCAGCAGAGCGGCGAGACCCAGCGGGACCAGTAGCGCACGACCAAGCATCCAACAGGCGCGGGGCGAACCCGCCAGCGCCGCACAGACAGAATTCGGAACACAAGTATGCCAACGCTGAAAGCGTTACACCTCGCCAAACAGTACAAGAAGCGAAAGGTGGTCCAGGACGTATCCGTCAGCGTGACCAACGGCCAGGTGGTCGGCCTGCTCGGCCCCAACGGCGCCGGCAAGACCACCTGTTTTTATATGATCGCCGGCCTGGTGCAGGCGGACGCCGGACAGGTGCTGATCGACGGCGAGGACATCACCCGCCTGTCCATGCACGGTCGCGCGCGCAAGGGTATCGGCTACCTGCCCCAGGAGGCCTCGGTCTTCCGCCGCCTGTCGGTGCGCGACAACATCCTCGCCATCCTCGAGACGCGCAAGGACCTGTCCCGCGCCGAGCGGCTGCAGCGGGCGACGGAACTGCTGCAGGAGTTCAATATCACCCATATCGAGAACAGCCTCGGCATGGCCCTGTCCGGCGGCGAGCGCCGCCGTGTGGAAATAGCCCGCGCCCTGGCCACGGACCCCAACTTCGTGCTGCTGGACGAACCCTTCGCCGGCGTGGACCCGATATCGGTCAACGATATCAAGCAGATCATCCGCCACCTGCGCGACCGCGGTATCGGCGTGCTGATCACCGACCACAATGTGCGCGAGACGCTGGATATCTGCGAGACCGCCTATATCGTCAGCGAGGGCCACATCATCGCCGCCGGCACTCCCGCGGAAGTGCTCGCCAACCAGCAGGTGCGCGAGGTGTATTTGGGACACGAATTTACCATTTAGCGCCATTCCACCCTTCCGGTCACCCATTCCCGGCGGTGACCGGAACTCCATCACCTTCCGGCAGATCCTGCCACAATTTCCCGCTGCAACTTCGGCACACTTATTGCTTGTAATCACCCGGCCAGAAGGTTAGTCTGCTGCGTCTTGGATATTTAGACGAATCATCCGCCACCCTGGTCTGCAGTCCCCAGATATGAAGCAGTCTCTCCAGCTAAAGCTCGGCACCCAGCTGACGATGACGCCCCAGCTGCAACAGGCGATCCGCCTGCTGCAGCTGTCGACACTGGACCTGCAGCAGGAGGTCCAGTCGGCGCTGGACAGCAACCCGCTGCTGGAGGTGGACGGCGAGGAGTACACCGCGCCCGAGTCCGTCGGGGAGCAGCTCCCGGAACAGGCCGCCGCCAACGACGACCCGCAGGGCGGCGAAGCGGACGGCGAGAGCGACTGGAGCCAGGACATCCCCGACGAGCTCCCCGTGGACACCCGCTGGGACGATATCTACAGCGGCGGCAGCTACACTGGCGACGGCGACGAGCTCGCCCTGGAACAGCGCAACGCCGCCCCCGACAGCCTGCAGGACCACCTGCTGTGGCAGCTCAACCTCACCACCCTCAGCGAACGCGACAAGCTGATCGGCGAGAACCTGATCGACGGCATAGCGCCGAGCGGCTTCCTGGAAACCCCACTGGCCGAAATTGCCGCGGCGACCGGTGCGGAGGAGGACGAAATCCTCACCGTACTCAAGACCATTCAGCAGTTCGAGCCCGCCGGCTGCGGCGCCCGCGACCTGCGCGAGAGCCTGCTGCTACAGCTGCGCCAACTGCCGGCCGGCACCCCCTGGCTCGCGCAGGCGCAGGCGGTGGTCGAGCGGCACCTGGACCTGCTCGGCAAGCGCGACTTCCGCAGCCTCAGCCGCCGCACGCGTCTGAACGAGGCCCAACTGGGGGAGGTGGTGCGCCTGATCCAGACTCTGACCCCCTATCCCGGCGAGGCCTTCGGCGGCGAGGAACCGCAGTATGTGGTGCCCGACATCATCGTCAGCCGCAGGGAGCAGCGCTGGCTGGTGGAACTGAATCCGGAGACCACCCCGAGGCTGCGCATCAACGGCGACTACGCGGCGCTGATCCGGCGCGCCGACAACTCCCGCGATAACAACTTCCTGCGCGACCACCTGCAGGAGGCGCGCTGGTTCCTGAAGAGTCTGCAGAGCCGCAACGAAACCCTGCTCAAGGTCGCATCGAGTATCGTCGAGAAGCAGCAGGGCTTTTTCGAGCTGGGTCCCGAGGCGATGAAACCCATGGTGCTGGCGGATATTGCCGAGACCATCGGCATGCACGAATCCACCGTTTCCCGGGTCACCACGCAGAAATACATGCTGACCCCACGCGGTGTCTTCGAGCTCAAGTACTTCTTCTCCAGCCACGTCAGCACCGACTCCGGCGAAGACGCCTCCTCCACCGCCATCCGCGCGATGATCCGCAAACTGATCGACGCCGAGCCGCCGCGCAAGCCGCTGTCCGACAACAAGATCACCCAGGAACTGGACAAACAGGGCATCAAGGTGGCGCGGCGCACCGTGGCCAAGTACCGCGAGTCCATGGGCATCCCCTCCTCCAGCGAGCGCAAGCGACTGGTTTGATTCGGGACGAGGGTTCACCGAAACGTGACGCGAAGGCGGTGATGCCGGGGGCCGTTTGCGGGACCTTTCACGGCCAGGGATGGCCGCGGAGAGCGTACAGGGACGTATTCACAGCGTGTCCCACAAAGGGCCCCCGGCAGCAGCGCCGCCCGCCGAATCGCATACGAAGCGCAAAGCGGACCCGCTACAGCGCCATCCATGACCAGACAAGAACTCCCAGTCACAAATTGATGGACGCCCAATGGCACCCCTTGCACGACCGATACTCAAACTTTGAGTGTATCCTTCCATTCTGGCGCACTTCCTAGTAGGGTTGCCGCCCAAACGGGGGGCGCCGCCAAGCGATGCTCTCGATAAGGAGAAGTCCATGCAGATCAACATTAGTGGTCACCACGTCGATGTAACTCCGCCCATCCGCGATTACTGCGAGACCAAGCTGGAAAAACTCTCCCGACACTACGACAACATCACCACCGCCCAGGTCATCCTGTCGGTGGAAAAACTGATCCAGAAAGCCGAGGCCGTGGTCCATATCAACGGGCACGATCTCTGCGCCGGCTCCGAAGACAAAGACATGTATGCGGCCATAGACGCCGTCACGGACAAGCTGGATCGCCAACTGAAAAAATACAAAGAGAAGTTGCAGAACCACCGCTGAACTATGACATTGGAAGCATTACTCTCTCCCCGCCTGAGTCTCTGTCACCTGGCGGGGAGCAGCAAAAAGAAACTGCTGCTCAATATTGCCCAGGCCATCGCCGAACAATATCCACAACACGACGCCGACACCACCTTCAACCAGCTGATTGCCCGCGAGCGCCTAGGCTCCACCGGCATCGGCGACGGCGTGGCCATTCCCCACTGCCGCCTGCCCGGCTGCGAACGTCCGATCGGTGTGCTCTGCACCACCGAGCCCGCCATCGACTTCGACGCCGCCGACCGCCAACCGGTGGACCTTCTGTTCGCGCTGCTGGTGCCGGAGGACGCCGAACAGGAGCACCTGGAGACCCTGGCGGAAATCGCCGCCCTCTTCTCCGACAGCCGGGTAAGGGAAAAACTGCGCCAGGCGCAGAGCGGCGACGAACTCTACGCCCTCGCCATCGACAGTGCCGCCGCGGCCTGATCGGTGGCCGGCCGTGCAGGTTTGACAACAGTCCCTTATCATTGGTCACCGACCACTAACCACTGATCGCTCCCACTATGCGCCTAGTGATTATCAGCGGCCGCTCCGGCTCCGGAAAAAGCTCCGCCCTGCAATTGCTGGAGGATGTCGGCTTCAACTGCATCGACAACCTGCCCGCCAGCCTGCTGCCGGAACTGGTCAAGCGGGCGCGCGAACAGCCGCAGGCCGACAGCCCCCAGAGCGCGCTCGGCAGCCCGCGCCTGGCGCTCGGCATCGACGCCCGCAACCTGTGGCAGGATGTCCAGCAGGCCCCGGCCGTAATCGAATCCCTGCGCGCGAGCGGCATCCAGTGCGACGTGATTTACCTGGATGCGCGCTCGCCGGTGCTGGTGCAGCGCTTCAGCGAGACCCGCCGCAAACACCCGCTCTCCGACAACCGCACCCACCTGCTCGAAGCCCTGAACCGGGAAAAAGAGCTGCTGGCCCCCATCTCCGCCATGGCCGATCTGGTCATAGACACCAGCAGCCTCAGCCTGCACCAGCTGCGCGACCTGGTCAAAACCCGCGTGGTGGGCGACGGCTCCGAGGGCATGGCAATCCTGTTCCAATCCTTCGGCTTCAAACACGGCGTGCCGGTGGACGCGGACCTGGTGTTCGACCTGCGCTGCCTGCCCAACCCCTACTGGGTCGCGGAGCTGCGCCAGAAGACCGGCCTGGACCCGGAGGTGATCGAGTTCCTGCGCACCCACCCGGAGACCGCCGACATGGAGCGGGACATCAGCGAATTCCTGCAGCGCTGGCTGCCCTCCTACCAGAAGAGCAACCGCAGCTACACCTGCGTCTCGATCGGCTGCACCGGCGGCCGCCACCGCTCCGTGTATATGGTGGAACAGCTGGCCGAGCGGTTTTCCAGCCAGTTCGACAATGTGCAGGTCCGCCACCGCGAACAGCAGAAATAAGCCCACCAGCAAGCCGGAACAGTCGACGCCCCATGCAGAAGAGCCGCCTCCAGATCATCAACAAGCTGGGCCTGCACGCCCGCGCCGCGAGCAAATTCGCACAGACCTCGGCCCGCTTCTCCGCCGATATCAAGGTGCACTGCAACGGTAAATGCGTGGACGGCAAGAGCGTCATGGCGCTGATGCTGCTGGCCGCCGGCAAGGGCACTGAACTGGAACTGGAAGTCGACGGCCGCGACGAAGACGCCGCCCTCAGCGCCATCAGCGAACTGGTCGCAGACCGCTTCGGCGAAGCCGAGTAACCACCGCAGTGGAGAGCGACCGGGGATCGGCATAGAATCCCCCCTCGCCACTAACCACCACCATCCACCCACAAAGGAAACGCCGTGTCCAATACTCCCCCAGCAGAAATCAAGTTCCGCACACAGAACCAGCTGGGGGAGTTGTTCGCCGCGCTCGACAGCGGCACCGGGCGCGAAGTGCGGCGCATGCTCGCCACCCTGACACCGCAGAGCATCGCCCAGCTGCTGGAGAGCTCGCCGCCGCGTATCCGCCAGGTGCTGTGGAAGCTGATCGACACCGAGATCGAGGGCGAGGTCCTGCAGGAGCTCACCGACGAGGTGCAGAGCCAGATACTGGCCACCATGGACACCGAGCAGATGGTGGCGGTGATGGAGGGCCTCGACGCCGACGACGTGGCGGATATCCTGCAGCAGCTGCCGGAAAGGGTCATGGCGGAAGTGCTCTCCGCGATGAGCGAGACGGACCGCGCGCGGGTCGAGAGTGTGCTCGCCTACGACGAGGAGACCGCCGGCGGCCTGATGGACACGGACACAGTGTCCGTGCGCCCCAACCTGACCCTGGACGTGGTGCTGCGCTACCTGCGCCGCCACGAGCAGCTGCCCGAATCCACCGACAGCCTGTTCGTCGTCAACCGCCGGGGCCAGTACATTGGCGTGCTGCCGCTGTCCAAGCTGCTCACCACAGACCCGTCGGTGACCGTGCGCGAGGTGGTCAATACCGACGTGGAGCCGATTCCGGCGGACATGCCCGACACCGAGGTGGCGCGTCTGTTTGAGAAGTACGACTGGATCACCGCGCCGGTGGTGGACGAGGAAAACCGCCTGCTCGGACGCATCACCATCGACGACGTGGTCGACGTGATCCGCGAGGGCGCGGATCACTCGCTGATGAGCCTCGCCGGCCTCGACGAGGAGGAGGACACCTTCGCGCCGGTCAGGCGCACCGCGCGGCGCCGCGCCCTGTGGCTCGGCATCAACCTGCTCACCGCGCTGCTCGCCTCCTGGGTCATCAGCCTGTTCCAGGGCACCCTCGACAAGGTGGTGGCGCTCGCGGTGCTGATGCCGATAGTGGCCAGCATGGGCGGCGTCGCCGGCAGCCAGACGCTGACCGTCGTGATCCGCGGCATGGCCCTCGGCCAGATAGGCAGGAGCAACCTCAGCTGGCTGCTGTCGCGCGAGCTGGGCTCCGGCGCGCTGAACGCGCTGCTGTGGTCCCTGGTGATGGGCGCCATCGCCGCCCTCTGGTTCGGCGACGAGCGCATCGCGATCATCATTGTCGCCGCGATGGTCATCAACCTGCTGACCGCCGCCCTGGCCGGAGCGATACTGCCGGTGGCGCTGCGGGCCATGCGCATAGACCCGGCCCTGGCCGGCGGCGTGGCACTGACCACTGTCACCGACGTGGTGGGCTTTATGTCCTTCCTGGGCCTGGCCACTTGGTATTTTGGCTAGAACGAACACTTCGTAGGAGCGGCCCATGGCCGCGAACGATGTCGGGGTGTACCTCAAGTCTGATCGCGGCCATGGGCCGCTCCTACGGGTCATCAATTGGATACAGAAGATGCAGGATTACGACGATTTCGAAGAAGAGCTGCCGAAGAGCAAGACCAGGGTCAAACAGGAGATGCACCAGCTGCAGGACCTGGGCAAACAGCTGACCGAGCTCGGCAAGGCGCAGCTGGCGGAAGTGCCGCTGGACGAGGATCTGCGCGAGGCGATAGACACACTGCACCGCATCAAGTCCAACGAGGCGCGCCGGCGCCAGCTGCAGTATATCGGCAAGCTGATGCGCAGCGCGGACGCCGAGGCGATAGAGGCGGTGCTGAACCGGTTCAAGGAACGCGACCAGCAGCACCTGCGCTTCGACAGGATGGCCGAGGACTGGCGCAAGCGCCTGCTCGAGGAGGGCAACGCCGCGCAGAGCGACTTCTTCGACCGCCACCCCCGGGCGGACCACCAGCAGCTGCGCCAGCTGGTGCGCGATTCACTGCGGGAAATCAACAATAACAAACCGCCGACCAACCAGCGCAAGCTGTTCCGCTTTCTGCGCGATTTCTTTATGCAGGAAACCCAATAAGCGCAGCTGACATATAGCGCCGCGAATACGCGGAGCGGCCGGAACGAAGCTTGTGGTCGCCCTGCGTAGGTGCGCTTATCCAACAACCCAAATGCGAGGGCCCTGGGGGGGGGGGGGGGGGGGGGGGGGGGGGGGGGGGGGGGGGGGGGGGGGGGGGGGGGGGGGGGGGGGGGGGGGGGGGAGGGGGGGGGGGGGGGGGGGGG
>NZ_JBSWWT010000018.1:0-80225 GCF_056160225.1 Microbulbifer sp. ABF4_143 | reverse complement strand
CAGAGAGGTTGCGGATCTGACGCCGCGGCTATGGAAGGACAAGTTTGCCAGCAATCCACTGCGATCAGAGGTCTATGGATGGGGCAATAACGTCGTAGAATGAGCGGTTACACCGGGAAGACGACGACTTCGTACAGGCGGGCACCCTGGTGCGGGGAGTGATGGACGACGCGGCGCGGGAGCGGCTGGTGTCCAATGTGGTGGGCCATCTGAAGGCCGGGGTATCCGAGGAGATTCTCAAGCGCGCCTTCGAATACTGGCGCAATATCGACAGGGATATCGGCGCTCGGATCGAAAAGGGCGTAAAAGGCAGGTGAGCGCCACCTGTAGGCGCCCGCCCTGCGGCGAGGGCGGTTACCGCTGCTCCCCCCGCAACCCCAGCACCTGCTCGTAGAGATGCTCGGCCCTGGCAGCGGCCGCATCCAGGGGCTTGCCGGCCACGACGCTGACCCTCGACCAGAAGCGTTTCGGTAGCGTGGTAAACGCGTGGCCGTCCTTGTGGCTGAAGAAGCTGCCCCAGAGGCCGCGCAGGGCCATCGGGATCACCGGCACCGGGGTTTTCTGCAGGATTTTCTCGATGCCGGCCTTGAAGGGCTGCATCTCTCCGTCCTTGGTCAGCTGGCCCTCCGGGAAGATGCACAGCAGGTCGCCGTCTTTCAGGGCCTGTTCGATCTCCTCGAATGCCTTTTCGTAGCCCTGCGGGTCCTTCTGTTTGGAGCAGATGGGAATGGCGCGGCCGGTCTTGAAGATAAAGTGCAGCACCGGTATCTCGTAGATCGGCTTGTACATGATAAAGCGGATCGGGCGGCGCACGGCGCCGGCCAGCAGCAGGGCGTCCACGTAGCTGACATGGTTGCAGGCGATGATCGCCGGCCCCTCGGCCGGTATCTGCTCCAGGCCCTCGTGCTTGACCCGGTACATGGTGTGGGAGAGCAGCCAGATCAGCAGGCGCATGGCGAATTCCGGCACCTTGGTGAATACGAACACGGCCACCGCGGCATTCATCAGCGCGACCACCATAAAGAACTGCGGAATGCTGAAGTCGAGCAGGCTCAGGAAGACGATGCCGAGCAGTGCGGAAACCACCATAAACAGCGAGTTCATGATGTTGGTGACGGCGATGACCCGCGCGCGCAGGGCTTTTGCGGTGCGCTCCTGGATCATCGCGTAGAGGGGCACTATATAGAGGCCGCCAAATATGCCGATCAGGGCAAGATGGAACAGAAATGCCTTGGCGCCGGGGCTGGCCCAGAAGGCGGCCAGGGATACTTCGCCGAGTGGCGTCAGGCTGCCGCCGATCACCGATAGGGCGATGCCGCCGTAAGTCAGGCCGGCGGCGCCGAGCGGCACCAGCCCCAGCTCGATGCGACCGCCGGACAGGCGTTCGCAGGCGAGCGAGCCGATGGCGACGCCGACAGTAAAGCTGCACAGCAGCAGGGCCACCAGGGGTTCGTCCCCGCCGAGTACGTTCTTGCCGAAACTGGGGATCTGGGTCAGGTAGGCGGCGCCGAGCAGCCAGAACCAGGAGATGCCGACGATGGAGTAGAAGATCGCCGGTGTCTTGGCGGTTTCGCGCAGCATACGCGCCGTCTGGCTGATGGGGTTCAGGTCTATTTTCAACTCCGGCGCCGGCGCCGGTGCGTCGGGTATCGCGCGGCAGGCCAGGTAGCCGGCCAGGGCGACGGCGATTATCAGGCCGCCGATCCACTGGCTGTTTCCAGCGGTATCGCTGGCACCGGAGAGGATGGTGCCGACGATGGTACCGCCGAGGATGGCGACGAAGGTGGCCATCTCGACGAGGGCGTTGCCGCCCACCAGTTCCGATCTGCGCAGGTGTTGGGGCAGTATCGCGTACTTGATCGGGCCGAAGAAGGCGGACTGTACGCCGAGCAGGAAGAGCACCGCCAGGCAAAGTGCGTTGCTGCCGCTGATCAGCGCGAAGACGCCGATCAGGCTGATACCGATTTCCGCCAGTTTGATGCGCCGGATCAGCAGGCTCTTGTCGTACTTGTCGGCGAGCTGGCCGGCGGTGGCGGAGAACAGGAAGAAGGGCAGGATAAACAGGCCTGCGGCCAGGTTGTTCAGCGCATTGGCCTGATCCGCGGCGAGGCGGAAGGCGATCATCACCATCAGCGCGCTCTTGAACACATTGTCGTTGAAGGCGCCGAGAAACTGGGTCAGGAAAAACGGCAGAAAGCGGCGGCTGGCCAGTAGTTGGAACTGGTTTTTGTGGGCCATGGGCGTCGTCTCTTTTGTCGATTTTTGCCTATGGTACGCGAAATGTTGCGGGCATAGAAAAGCCCCGCGGTGCGGGGCTTGGAGGGGCGGGCTTTCGGCCCGCGTGGGCGAACACAGGGTTCGTTGCGGCCGCGCTAGGTATTCGCGGCGCCTACGCGGGGCTTCCGGACTACCAGATAACGACACGCTCCTCTTCCGGCAGGTACATGCCGTCACCCTCCTTGACATCGAAGGCGGTGTAGAAGGCGGAGATGTTCGGCAGTACGCCTTTCACGCGGTACTCGGCCGGCGAGTGGGGGTCGGTTTTCAGGCGCTCGCTGAGGGCCTCTTCGCGGATCTTGCTGCGCCACACCTGGGCCCAGCCCATAAACAGGCGCTGGTCGCCGGTGAAGCCGTCGATCACCGGCGCCTCCTCGCCGTTCAGGGACATCTTGTAGGCCTTGTAGGCGATGCCGAGACCGGACAGGTCGCCGATATTCTCGCCCAGGGTGAGCTCGCCGTTGATGTGCTCACCGTCGATGGGCTCGTAGCTGTTGTACTGGGCCACCAGCTTGCCGGTGAGCTTCTCGAAGTTGTTGCGGTCGGAGTCGGTCCACCAGTTGTTCAGGTAGCCGTGGCCGTCAAACTTGCTGCCCTTATCGTCGAAACCGTGGCCGATCTCGTGGCCGATCACGCCGCCGATGGCGCCGTAGTTGACCGCGTCGTCCGCCTGCATATTGAAGAAGGGGGGCTGCAGTATGGCCGCCGGGAAGACGATTTCGTTCATGGCCGGGTTGTAGTAGGCGTTGACCGTCTGCGGCGACATGCCCCACTCGCCCCGGTCGAGCGGTTTGCCGAGCTTGCCGCGCTCGTAGCTGGTTTCGAACAGGGTGGCCGCCAGCACATTGCCCACCAGGTCATCGGCGCTGACTTTGAGGCCGCTGTAGTCGCGCCACTTGTCGGGGTAGCCGATCTTGGTGGTGAAGTTGGCCAGCTTGTCCAGCGCCTGCTTCTTGGTTTCCTCGCCCATCCACTCGAGGGATTCGATGGAGTCGCGGTAGGCGGCCTTCAGGTTGTCCACCAGCTCCACCATGCGCGCCTTGGCTTCCGGGGGGAAGTGCTTTTCCACATAGCGCTTGCCCACCAGTTCGCCGACGGAGCCGTTGACGAGCTGCACGGCGCGTTTCCAGCGCGGTTCCATCTGTTCGACGCCGCGCACCGCGGTGCTGTAAAAGTCGAAGTGGGCCTGGGCCAGCTCGCTGTGCATATAGGGGGCCATGGCGGTGAGCACCTTGACTTTCAGGTAGCGGCGCCAGGTATCCATATCGGTTTCTTCGATGATGCCGTTGGCGGCCTGCAGGTATTCCGGCTGGCCGACCACGACATTTTCCGCCTTGTCCAGCATGGCCTTGGAGAGGTAGCTGTCCCAGTCCACCGCCGGCATCAGTTCCGCCAGCTCGGCGACGGATTTCTTGTTGAAGTATTTGTCCGGATCGCGGTTGTCGACACGGGTGCGGTGGTGTTCGGCCAGGCGCTTTTCCAGTGCGTAGATTTTGTCGGCAAAGGCCGCGGCGTCCGCGAGGCCGGCGATCTGCTGGACTTTTACCAGGTACTCATTGTAGGCCCGCTGCAGCTTCTGCCCCTTTTCGGAGTCGTCGAAGTAGTAGTCGCGGTCCGGGAGGCCGAGGCCCGCCTGCCACATGAAGGCGATGTAGTTCTCCACATCCTTCATGTCCTGGTAGATGAAGGCTCCGAAGGGGGCGTCGTAGCCGGCGGTGTCGGCGTAGGCGAAGTAGTCGGTGAGATCCTTGCGCGATTCGATGGCGTCGACCTTGGCGAGCTCATCTGCGAGGGCGGCCAGGCCCTTTTTCTCGATCAGCTCTTCGTTCATGAAGCTGTTGTACAGGTCGCCGATCTGTCGGGCCTCGGGGCTGCTGGCATTCTCGCCTGCTTCCATGATCAGCGCCTTGACCTGCTCGGTGCTCTTGTCGCGCAGTATGCTGAAACCGCCCCAGCGGGACTTGTCCGCGGGGATCTCGGTGTTCTTCAGCCAGGAGCCGTTCACATAGGCGAAGAAGTCATCCTGCGGGCGTACGCTGGTATCCATGGCGTCGAGGTCGATACCGGAACCCAGTTCGACCTGTTGCACCGCGGCGTTGGCGGTGCTGTCTGTGGCGCTCTGGGCGGTTTGCGGCGCTTCGGATTTGGAGCAGCCGGCGACAATGCCGGCGATGGCGAGAGATAGCAGTAATCGGTTCATAGTTGTTCTCTGTCGGGCAGATGTTTCCGCAACGATAGTAAGTGGTGGCCGCACCGGCGGGCAAGCGGACTGCGGCCAGACGGGGACTGGCAGCGATAAAAGGCGGGGCAGAAAAGCGAAAGCCCCGCGGGGCGGGGCTTTCCTGGGGCTCAGTCCGGCAGGCGGAAGGTGATGGGCACCGAGAACTGGTAGCTGTCTTTGGCCAGCTGCGGCGGTGCCGCGGGGTAGGGGCTGGCGCGATCGACCGCTTCGCGGGCCTCGCGGTTGAGGGTGGCGTAGCGGGATTCCTGCAGTGTTTCCACGTTCTTGACGCGGCCCTGTGCGTCGATGGTCACGTTCAGGCGCACGCTGCCCTCCTGGCCGCGCTCCTGGGCGCGCTTCGGGTAGCGGATGCTCTTGAAGGTGTGGCGCAGCAGCATGGAGTGGTAGATCTGCCGCGCGAGGATCAGATCCGCGGTCAGCGGTGCCTCGTCTTCCTCTTCTTCCTCCATCTCCTGCTGCGGGGCGGGCTTGGCGGCGGCGACTTTGACCGGTTGCGGCTTGCTGGGCTGTGGCTTGGCCGGCTGGGGTTGGGCCGGCTGGGATTGGGCCGCCGGCGCCTTGGCCTTGAGGTCGGGTTTGGCGATGGAGGCGAGGGAAGGCGGCGGAATCTCGGCGGCCAGTTTCGGCTTGGCCGCGGTGGGCTTGGCGGCGGCCGGCTCGGCGGCGGCTACCTGCTGTTCTTCCGCGGACTCCTCTTCGGTCTGGGCAGCCTGCGCGGTCAGTTCGGCGATGCGCTCGCTGCTCGGCTCCAGCATTTCATAGCTGCCCAGCAGGCCGGCGGGCACCTGGCCGGCGGCCAGCAGGCCGTCGCGGAAGTCGCTCGAAGGCGGCACCGGGCCTATCCAGGCGCGCAGCAGGGTATTGAAGAAGTCGCGGTCCTCGATCTCAGCCAGGGGCACGCCGTTCAGGCTCACGCGGGTACTGCCCGTATCGGCGGCGTAGTCGATGGTCAGGCGGTCGCCCTTGGCGAAGCGGCCTTTGAACAGGTTGGCGAAGGTCACCATGTTCTCGGCCTGGTTAGTGAGGGTATCGGCGGGGTTGTTGATGGCGATACCTTCCATCCACTGGTTGCGGAAGCGGCGCGCGGACAGGCCGTCGGCGACGATGCGCACTTCCAGGCGGCGCGGATTATTGTTGTCCAGCAGTACATTGGCGCTGTTGGCCAGGGTTTCGGAGTAGACCGCGGCGATATAGCGATCTTTATTGAATTGCTGCTCCAGCGCGAGTCCGTTCAGCAGCGGTGCGGCTTTTGCAGATAGCGCTGTCGCAAACACCAAAAGTGCAGTGACGATCTTTATCGGTTTCATTTTTTGCGGTGTCGTTATTTCCGGACGGGAAGAATCCGGCGGATAGGCTATTTGGCACCCCCTCCCCCGAGGCGCGCCGGCCAGGTTAAAATGTGCACTGCCTGCCTGGCACTATCGGACAAGTTAACCTGAGCTGTGCCTAACTCTACTGCAACTGCAATGGAGTTCAACCCTGAAATGGGTAGAATGTCTCGTTTTTCCAATTTCGAAGATTCTTGGTGGAGATGGTGGTCACTCTGCCGATAGAATGCGGTAGGCCGGTATTGTTTAATTACCCTCAATTAAAAATTGTTTCGGCAGCGGTTCCGCCCGGGGCAAAATAAATTTCACTAATTTTTACAACACATGGATATCAAGCCGCTCAGCGACTATCCGCGGGATGCCGTGGATCGCCTGCTAAATGTCATTCATCTTTTTCGTGACATTCGTGCCGCCAGCGAGTGGCAGTACGACGTCTTATTGAAGCGCTCGCGCCTGGTGGGTCTGCAGGCAGGGGAGCGGCTGCTTCGTGCCGGGGATGTGGATCAGTGGGTCTACTTCCTGTTGCGCGGGGAACTGCATGTACACGTCGATGGCGCTGAGGAGAGCGATGCCGCTGCCGCCGAACGCCCGCTGGCGGTGATCCGCCCCGGCGAGATGTTTGGCGACCTGTCCATGCTGCTCGCCGAACCGCGCAGTGCGACCATCGTGGCCGCGCCCTTCAGCCGCGATACCCAGGTGCTGGGCCTGGACTGCACCCTGTTCGGCGACCTCGAGGATTTCTCCCTGCTGCAGCTACCCACCAAACTGGTGTTCTACCGCAATATGGTGCACTCGCTGCGCTGGAAGCTGGAGGTCTACCGGTCCAAGTACCCCGGCCACCAGTTGGCCGACAGCCACCGCAAGCTCAAGCTCTACACCGGGCCCAAGAACTGCCGCGAGGAGCTGCTGGCCCTGGCGGATCAGGCCCGCGCGCTGGCGCGCATTCTGCTGGACTGGAACGCCGAGTTTGGCAGCGGGGAACTGATGGACGATGAATCGGATATGTCCCGCTTCCTCGAGTCGATGCTCTCCTGAGCGGCGCTTCCGCACCGGACGGGCTCCGCAAAAGACTTTTTCAACTGCGGCCCGCTCGCTGCGCCGTTCATATAGTCACTCTCCTCCCGCGGGCGCCTGCCATGTTTTGGGCTTTCTTCGCTTGCGAATTTCACATTCCGGTTTAAATCGCCACTGCGCGAAAATTGTACTGCGGCTACAATCTGTCCTCTGTCGCAATACGAAGGTCCGGCGGCAGTTCGCAATCCATCGATCCAGTCCTCTCCGTACAGGTGTTCGGGTATGAATTTTTTGGCTTCCATCTGGCGGCAGCGCAATTACCGTGTGGCCGCATTTGTCGCCCTGTTGGCACTGCTGTGGTTGTTGAGCGGCTGGCTGCTACCGGCGGCATCCGACCAGGCCGGGCCGGGGGCAGCGGCACAGTCTCAAGCGGCCGGTGAATCCCTGCGGGTTCTGGCGCGGCGCATCTCGGCGCAGCCCTACGCCACCCGGGTACTGGTCAACGGCCGCACCGAGGCCAATCGCAGCGTGCGCCTGCGCGCCGAGCTGGACGGTGCCGTGGTCGGCCTGCCGGTGGCCGAGGGGCGCGCGGTTAAAAAGGGCGAGGTGATCTGTGAGATAGACCCCGAGGACCGCCCCGAGCGGCTGGCCCGCGCCGAGGCGGCGCTGCGCAAGGCGGAGCTGGACTACGCCGGCGCCCAGCGCCTGGCGAAGAAGGGGCTGCAGTCGGAGACCGCCATGGCGCAGCAGCAGGTGGCGCTGGCGAATGCGCGCGCGGACTACAAGCGCGCCCAGGTCGAGGTGCAGAAACTGAAAATTCGCGCGCCCTTTGACGGCGTGGTCAACAGCCGCGCGGTGGAATTGGGGGATTTCATTCGCCGCGGCGAAGAGTGCGCGACGCTGCTGGATCTGGATCCGATTCTGATCGTGGGCGAGGTTTCCGAATCCCAGGTGGGCGGTCTGGTCGCCGGCGGCCCGGCCAGCGCTCAGCTGCATCAGGGGCCGCAGGTGCAGGGGCGGCTGCGCTATATCAGCCAGCAGGCGCACGACGTGACCCGGGCCTACCGGGTGAAAGTCGCGGTGGACAACCCGTCCGGAGCCCTGCGCGCCGGCCTGAGCGGCCGCCTGGCACTGCCGACCGGGGAGGTGATGGCGCATCGGATCAATCCCTCGCTGCTGACGCTGGACGACGCGGGCGCACTGGGCGTGCGCATTCTCGACGAGGAGAACCGGGTGCACTTCGTCAACGTGCAACTGGTCGGCGACGGCGACGCCGGTGTCTGGGTAAGCGGCCTGCCGCAGCGGGTAACCCTGATCACGGTGGGTCAGGAATATGTGACTCGCGGCGAAATCGTACAGGTGGAGCTGGAACCGGTGGAGGGCGACCTGCCCGCACCAGGCCAGAGCGCCACCGGGATACTGCCGGTCGCGGAAAAGCAGCCGCTGCCGAGCGGGGGTGACCCGCGATGAGATTACTGGACAGCGCCATAGACAGATACCGCAGCACCCTCAGCCTGATGCTGCTGGTGGTGCTGCTGGGCCTGGCGGCGCGCGCGGGCATGACGGTGGAGACCAACCCCGAGGTCAATCCGCCGTTCGTGATAGTGCAGGTGGCCCACGAGGGAATTTCCCCGGAAGACGGTGTGCGCCTGCTGGTGCGCCCGCTGGAGCAGGAGGTGCGCGCCATCGAGGGGGTCGAGGAGGTCATCTCCACCGCGCGCGAGTCGCTGGTCTATCTGGTGATCGAATTCGATTCGGCCATGGATGTGGATCGGGCCGTGGAGGAGGTGCGCAACGCGGTGGACAGGGCCAAGGCGGAGCTGCCGCGGGATGCCGAGGAACCGGTGGTCGAAGAGGCGTCGGCGCAGCCGTTTCCGTCCATTGTCGTCACCCTCGCCGGGGAACAGGTCAGCGAGCGGGTGCTGCTCGCCAGTGCGCAGCACCTGAAGCGCAAGATCGAAAATATCGGCGCGGTGCTCTCCGCCGACCTGCGCGGCAACCGCGAGGAAGTGGTGGAGGCGACCATAGACCCGGTGCGCCTGGAGCACTACCAGATCACCAGCGGCCAGCTGATCAACGCGGTGCTGGGCAACAACCTGCTGATCCCCGCCGGAGAGCTGCAGACCGAGCGCGGGCGCTTCTCGGTTGTGGTGCCGGGGCTGATCGAGACGGCGCAGGATGTCTACGAGATACCGCTGAAGAGTTCCAGCGACGGCGTGGTAACTCTGGGAGATGTGACCGATATCCGTCGCACCTTCAAGGACGCGTCCAGTTACACCAGCGTCAACGGCCGCCCCGGTCTGGCCATCAACGTGGAAAAGCGCAGCGAAGCCAGTTCGGTCGAGGTGGCGGATGCGGTGCGCGCGGTGGTGCGCGAGGAGTTGCAGTACCTGCCGCGCGGCGTCGAGGTGGATTTCGTGTTCGACCAGTCCCAGTTCGCCCGCGACATGGTCAGCGAGATGCAGGGCAATATCCTCACTGCGATGTTGCTGGTCATGATCATCGTGGTCGCGGCGCTGGGCTTCCGTTCCGGCATGCTGGTCGGATTCGGCATTCCCTTCTCGCTGCTGTTCGGCGCCATCATTACCTGGTACCTCGGCTACTCGTTCAACTTTATGGTGATGTTCGGCATGCTGCTGGCGCTGGGTATGCTGATCGACGGCTCCATCGTCATCACCGAATACGCCGACCGCAAGATGGCCGAGGGCATGTCCGCGCGGGTGGCTTATGTGCTGTCGGTCCGGCGTATGTTCTGGCCGGTGGTGGCCTCCACCGGCACCACCCTGGCGGCCTTCCTGCCGATCATGTTCTGGCCCGGCGTGGTGGGCGAGTTTATGCGCTACCTGCCGGTGACCGTCTTTGCGGTGCTCGCCGGTTCTCTGCTCTACGCGCTCTTCTTCGCGCCGGTGCTCGGATCCCTGTTCGGCAAGAGCAACCTGGATGCCGCTACCCGGCAGTACCTGAAACAACTGGAAGTGGGGCGCCCGACCGGCCTCGCCGGCATCACCGGTATTTACGCGCGCACGCTCGAAAAGGTGGTGCGCCGCCCGCTGAGCGCCTTCGCCACCACCCTGTTGGTGCTGATCGGGATTTTTGTCGCCTTCGGGCGCTTCGGCGCCGGCGTGGAGTTTTTTACCGACACCGAAGAGCAGTACGGCAATGTCGAGATCCGCGCGCAGGGCAACCTCTCGGTGGAGGAAAAGAAAGCCCTGGTGGCGCAGGTGGAGCGGGCCGTACTGGCGGTGCCGGAAGTGCGCGTGGCTTACACCGCAATCGGTTCCGGCGGCCTTTCCGGCAACAGCGACCGGGCGCCGGACCAGATTGCGAATATGCTGGTGGAGCTGCTGCCGGCGGAGGAACGCGAGCGGCGCAGCCGCGAGATCTTTGCCGATATCCGCGCGCGCACGGCGGATTTCCCCGGTATCAAGGTGACCGCCAATGTATTCGAGGGCGGCCCTCCGGTGGGCAAGGATATAGTGCTGGAGTTGCGCGCGCGGGACTACGACATGCTACTGGCGGAAACCTGGCGTCTGCATCGCGCGCTGGAGACGGAATTCGAGGGGCTGCGCGATATCGTCAATACCGCGCCGCTGCCCGGCATCCAGTGGGAGGTGAAGGTGGACAGGGCCAAGGCCGCCCTGTACGGCGCCGACCTTACCGAGGTCGGGCGCGCGGTGCAGCTGGTCACCAACGGCGTGCGCATGGCGGAGTACCGCCCGGACGACAGCGACGAGGAAGTGGATATCCGCATCCGCTACCCGGCCAGCGAGCGCGGTATCGCCTCGCTGGACCAGCTGAAAGTCAACACCGCCCGCGGCGCCGTGCCGATCAGCAGCTTCGTGCGCACCGAGGCCAGGCCGAAGGTGGACAAGATAGAGCGCATCGACGGCATCACGCGCATGCAGGTCAAGGCGGACGCGCAGGAGGGCGTATTGCCGGACGACAAGGTACGCGAAATACGCGCCTGGCTGGAGCGCAATCCGGTGGCAGACGGTGTGGAGCTGCTGTTCCGCGGCGCCGACGAGGAACAGAGCGAATCCCTGACCTTCCTCGGCGTAGCCTTCCTGCTGTCGCTGTTCTTGATGTTTATTTTGCTGGTGACCCAGTTCAACAGCTTCTACCAGTCGCTGTTGATCCTGTCGTCGGTGGTGATGTCGACCCTCGGCGTCATGCTCGGCCTGCTGCTGACGCAGAGTACTTTCAGCGTGATCATGACCGGCGTCGGTATTGTCGCGCTGGCGGGTATTGTGGTGAACAACAATATCGTGCTGATCGACACCTACAATTATGTGCGCAACAGCGAGCCGGAACTGTCGCCGGCGGCGGCCGCGGTCAAGGCCTCGGCGCAGCGCCTGCGGCCGGTGTTCCTGACCACCGCCACCACCATTCTCGGCCTGCTGCCGTTGGCGCTGGGGGTGAGTGTGGATATGGTGGGGCGCAACGTGGTAGTGGCAGGCGTGATCGCCTCCTTCTGGGTCAAGCTGGCCAGCGCCATCGTCTATGGCCTTACCTTCTCCACTCTGCTGACCCTGATCGTCACGCCGGTAATGCTGGTGCTGCCGACGCGGCTGCGCGAACTGGTGCAAAGCCTGCTGCCACCGCGGATCCGCGGCAATCAGTGGGGGGAAGGCTGAGCGATGGGTGCGCACTGGCCGAAAGAGGCGCTCGAGGGGGCCGCGGAGCTACTCGGGCAGTTGCGCCCGCAGATAGACAGGTTTATCCGCGAGCAGCAGCTGCCCGACGATTTTGCGCAGCTGATCCAGCAGTATTATCTGCCGCTGGCATGCTGGCTGGCGCGCAAGCGCCAGTGCGGTCGCACTCTGGTTGTCGGCATCTGCGGCGGCCAGGGATCCGGTAAGTCCACCCTGACCGCGTTTCTGCGCCTGGCCTGGGACGCGATGGGGCTGCGCAGTGCCGCCTTCTCCCTCGATGATCTCTATCTCACCAGAGCGGAGCGCCAACGGCTCGCGCAGCGGGTGCATCCACTTTTTCAAACCCGCGGCGTGCCGGGCACGCACGATGTGCAGCTGGGGCTGGATACTATCGACGCGCTGCGCGGCGGGGATCCGCGCAGCGAAATCGCCATCCCCCGGTTCGACAAATCCACCGACGACCGCGCGCCGCGCGCCAGCTGGCCGCGCCAGCGCGGCCCGGTGGATATACTGTTGTTCGAGGGCTGGTGCGTCGGTGCCGGGCCCTGGGAAAACGCCGCCGACCCCATCAACGAACTCGAGCAGCGGGAGGACCCGCAGGGTGTCTGGCGCAGCTACATCAACGCACAGCTGGCCGGCCCCTACCACAGGCTGTTTGCGCAACTGGACCTGCTGTTGATGCTGAAAGTCCCGGATATGGCCAGTGTGCTGCAGTGGCGGCGCCTGCAGGAGCAGAAATTGAGAGCGCGCAGTGGTGGCGGCATGAGTGATGACGAGCTGCAGCGCTTCGTGCAGCACTACGAGCGGATTACCCGCAATCTGCTCGCGGAGATGCCCGCGCGCGCGGACTGTGTTTTCGAGCTGGGGCGGGACCACCGGATTGAGCGGCTGCGCCTGAACAGGAGTTGAAAACCCCATAAAGAACAAACCCCGGCAACTGCCGGGGTTTGTTCTTGTGGGGGAAAGCCGGGTTACTTGGCCTTCGGCGGGCGGCCGGGGCCGCGCTTCGCGGTAGCGGCCTTCTTCGGGCGGCCCGGGCCCTTCTTCGCGGTAGCGGCTTTTTTCGGGCGGCCGGGGCCTTTCTTTGCGGCGGCCTTGGTGGCTGCTTTCTTCGGGCGGCCGGGGCCTTTCTTTGCGGCGGTCTTGGTAGCGGCCTTCTTCGGGCGACCGGGCTTTTTCTTCGCAGCAGCCTTGGCCTTCTTCGCGGCGGCGGCGGCCTTTTTCTTGGCGGCAGCGGCTTTCTTCTTCTCTGCAGCGGCCTTCTTCTTCGCAGCGGCAGCGGCTTTCTTCTTCTCCGCTGCAGCCTTCTTCTTCGCGGCGGCGGCGGCCTTCTTGGCCTCGGCGGCGGCTTTCTTCTTCGCAGCGGCGGCCAGTTTCTTGGCGATGGCCGCTTCTTCCTTGGCTACGGCCTTGGCAATCTTGGCTGCGAGCTTGTTTTCCGCCTTGATGGCGGCCAGTTGAGCCTTGGCCTCGGCGGCGGCGGCCTTGACGCTGTCAGCGGCTTTCTTGGCCGCAGCGGCTGCGGTCTGGGCCGCTTTAAGCTGCTTCTGCTGGGCGGGGGTTTTCTTCTTGGCGCGAACGGTTTTTACCTTGGCAGCAGCGGCCTTGGCCTTGGCAGCCGCCTTGGCGGCGTCCTTCGCCAGCTTTTCCGCGGCCTTGCCCGCGTCTTTTTCCTGCTTGTCGCGGGCTTGTACCAGCTTGGTTTTCAGCGATTTCAGTTCCGCTTCGAGTTTTGCAACGGGGTTAGCCGTCGCCACTTTCTTACTTGCAGCCATAAAATATCCCTGTATGTAGTATTGTTGTAGATGAAGGGGCTTCTCTACCAATTGCTCCCGCCTTCGCCGCACTTACATCGGCTCCTGCGGCGAAGATTGCTTGCGGAAAACAATTGCTAGAGAGGCCCCAGAATTCACCGCTGCTAATTGCAGCTTATTTATATGCTGGAATGCAAGTATTTTAAGGGCATTTTTACCCTGTTATGAATAAATTTAAGGCTTTTTTTACCGCTATTGCGTTCGTTTGGCTTTGGGGCTGCGGTTTTTGGGCGTTTTTTCAGTATTTACACAGCGCCGAAATCGCCTGGCTGGGGCTTTGTCTGAATGCCTGGGCGCTGCCGGTTTGGATGCTGTTGCGCTATCTCTGGCCGCGGAAATATCGCGGCGATCTGCGCGAGTCGCCCGCATTTGCGGCAGTCCTGACAGGGTTGGCAGTTGCACTGCTCAGCGACAGCGACAAGGGGCCGCCGCTCTACCTGGCAATCTACAACCTGTTTGTCTTCCTGATTTACCTTTTTCACCTCAGTGCGCTGCGCCACCCGAAAGTGCCGGCAGTCGACAGCCCCTTTCCGGCGCTGGTGACGGCCGATGGGAAAAACTGGAGTGCGGCCGAGCATGCACGGCGGGGCGGTTTCGCGGGGCTGTTGCTCGTCTTTCTGCGCGGCAGCTTTTGCGCGGACAGCCGCGCGCTGTTCGCGCAGTTGCAGGCGCTGTTGCCGGAGCTGCGCAAGCGCGAGATTGGACTGCTGCTGTTTGGCACTGAGCCTCTGTCGCGTTGGCCGGTGCACGGCGGGGAGCCTTTGTCGGGATGTTTCCTTCAGCTGGCTGCGGAGGATGCCGCGAACCGCTCCTTCGTTGCGGGCGGCGGGACGCCCCTGATACTGTCGCGCGCGCCTGCGGCTCTGCGCCCCAGCCAGTGGCTGCTGGATGGCGAGGGCTATGTGGTCTGGCGGCACCTGCCGGACAACTATCGCACGCCGGGCTCGGTCGATCTGTTGCGCGGACAGTTGTCCCGCCTGCAAGACTGACCGCGGCCGGCGCACCGCCGCTATCGGAGGATTTTGGAAGAGGAGCGGGCGCTGCTCGCGCGGATGGGGTCGCGGCGGGCGCCGGACGCCGCCAGGCGCCCGTGCAGTAGTTATGAAACAGCTTCTAGGGAACCTCTGAATAATTCCGCAATGCCTCTGCAGCCTTCAGGCCCCGCCCTGCGGGGCTTGCAGAGCGATTCACACTCTGCGTTGCGGCTTCTTGAAAGGTCTAGACATTCCTGCGAAGCCGCGCCTTGATTGTGAACCGCTCTGCAAGCCAGAGGTATCGCGGAATTATTCAGAGGTTCCCTAGATCAAAGCGGTCCATAGGGCAGGTAGCGGTTGTTCGAGTTCTGCCGGATCCATAACAGCTGCTCGCGGCTGAGCGGTGACTTGCGCCGGCGCAGCGCTTTTGCCAGCGGGATTACCGGCGACTCCGCCCCCGCGTCCCAGCCGGGCAGTTGCATTTCCGCCAGTGTGAAGAACTGGATCAGCTGCCAGAGTTGTTCGCTGGTCCAGTTTTCACTCTCGTCCAGCCAGCGCTGCGCCGGCAGGCGCATCAGCTTTGCGGCCTGCCGGTCCTCCGGCTGCAGCGCATCGGGCAGCGGGGATGGCGACTGCGCGGCGACCATAAAGCGCTGCAGCTGCGCCCGGTTGATCTCGTCGCCGGCGCTGTCTTGCTGTGTAGGTTTTTCCGGCTCCCAGGCTCCAACACTCATTGCCAAACATCCTATATCGGTGCGAACAGCCGCGCATTATAACTGTTCGGCCTCCGGGCGCGGCAATCGCTGCCCGGCTACCTTGGTGCGGGGGAGGCGCGGCGGAATTCCCGGGGGTAGAATATAGCTTGCGGTTTTGGGGCGGGACTGGCCGCCGGCGCCGCCAATCGATAGAAGCGAGTTTCAGCACCGAGGACAGAATGAAATTTATAACGCAGCCGCTACCCGCCACCAAACGCGTGGCCCTGGTCGCCCACGACAATCGCAAGGGGGCTTTGATTGAATGGTGCAACCGCCATCGCGAGCTGCTGCAGCGGCACCGGCTGCTGGGCACCGGCACCACCGGCAGCAAGATAGAGGCGGCCACCGGGCTGAGAGTGGAGAAGCTGCTCAGCGGCCCGATGGGCGGCGACCAGCAGTTGGGGGCCAGGATCTGCCAGGGGGAGATAGATCTGCTGATCTTCTTCTGGGACCCCTTCGAACCCATGCCCCACGACCCGGACGTCAAGGCGTTGCTGCGCATAGCCGCCGTGTGGAATATCCCGGTGGCCTGCAACGGCGCCAGTGCGGATATGATGGTGCAGTCGACGCTGATGGAGACGGCATTCGAGCGCGAAGTGCCGGATTACCAGGGCTATCTGGCCTGTAGATAGTCGCCAAAATCGGTCAAAATTCGATCGGTGTTGGCGAGGGGTGTCTGTAACTTATTGATTTTCAAGGAGTTTTTTCTGGGCGCGAAGGTTGTACTTGCAATACTGACAATTTCGCGGCACTCTTGCCCACCTGATTAGACCGGTCCATCCGGCGCCATTCGCATTAGATAACTGTACGGTGTTATATGAGTAGACGACGCGGTAAGGCCGTAGAAGAGGAAAAAGCCGATATCGACCTGACGCCCATGCTGGACGTCGTGTTCATTATGCTGATCTTCTTCATCGTAACGGCGTCCTTTGTTAAAGAGAAGGCGTTGGACGTAAACGTGCCCGATCCGGATCAGCAGGTCGAGACCCCGCCGGATCCCGACAAGCAGAATATCCTGCTGACCGTAAACGCCAACGACGAGATCTGGATGGGTAGCAGCCGTATCGACAGCCGCGCCGTACGCGCCCGTATCGCACAGCTGTTTGCCGAAAACCCGCAGGCCATCGTGATCGTGCGCGCGCACAACAAGTCCAGCGCCGATACCTATGTCCAGATCGCCGACGCGGCCAAGGAAGTGAACCCGGGTATCCAGGTCTCCCTGGTGCCTTACGAGAAGTAAGCGCTTCCGGACACAAAAAAAGCCAGCAACTGCTGGCTTTTTTTGTGTCCGGCGAATAGGGGAGGGCTCCCGGCTCCCCCGCCCATTAGAACTCCGAACGAATCGCCCACAGGTCCGGGAACACCGGCTTGAACAGCGTGCCCATCAGATAGCCGACGCCGCTGGAGCCGCCGGTACCCATCTTGCTGCCGATGGTGCGCTCCACCATTTTCACGTGGCGGTAGCGCCACTGCTGCAGCGACGTGTCGATATCCACCAGCGCCTCGCAGATCTCGCTGACCAGCGGATCGTTGCGGTACACATCGATCAGGATCTTCTGCACGGCGGGAGACGGCTCCGCCGTCTGGCTGAAGTCGCGCTTCAATTCGCCCTCGGGAACCTTGTGCCCCTCGTGGACGAGGAAATTCAGGAAGGCATCCCACAGAGTCGGCGCCTGTAGGCGCTTTTGCAGGCGCAGATAGTGGTCCGAGCCGGGTTCATAGTTCTCCAGCTTTTTCGCATCTTTGGCGCCGTAGAGGAATTCCAGCTCGCGGAACTGGAACGACTGGAAACCGCTGGCGGTGGACAGGCGATCGCGGAAGGACATGAACTCGAGCGGCGTCAGTGTCTCCAGTATGTCCACCTGCTGGATCAGGGTGCGGTAGATGGTGTCCACCCGCTTCAGGGTGTGCAGCGCGCGGTTGCGCTCGCCGTTGTTGAACAGCTTCACGAGGAAATCCAGCTCGTGCAGCAGCTGCTTGAACCACAGCTCGTAGCTCTGGTGAATCACGATAAACAGCAACTCGTCGTGCTCGGGTCCTTCGGACAGGGGCTGCTGGCACTGCAGCAGCTCGTCTACTTTGAGATAGGAGCTATAAGTAACGGTCATAGGTAAGTTGCACCTGGCTGTGTTTTGATCGTCCGCGAAACAATGATCTCATCCGGCGGCGTCGATCAAAACCAAAATTGCGAAAAATTCACTAATATTAGTGCCATTATAAGCGGAGCTGCCCGAATGGAACATTCTGCACGAGATCTGCGCGTCGACGGCGCCCGCCTCTGGGAAAGCCTGATGGAGATGGCGCGCATCGGCGCCACCCCCGCCGGTGGCTGCAACCGCCAGGCCCTGACCGACGAGGACAAGCGCGGTCGCGACCTGTTTGTCGGCTGGTGCCGGGATATCGGCTGCGACATCCGCGTCGACCGCATGGGTAATATCTTCGCCCGCCGTGCCGGTGCGGAAGGCGATGCACCGCCGGTCATCACCGGCTCGCATCTGGACACCCAGCCCACCGGCGGTAAGTTCGACGGTGTCTACGGCGTGCTCGCCGGGCTGGAGGTGCTGCGCACGCTGGAAGACAGGGGTATTCGGACCCGGGCGCCGCTCGAGGTGGTGGTCTGGACCAATGAGGAGGGTGCCCGCTTCTCGCCGGCGATGATCGGCTCCGGCGTCTGGGCCGGTGAATTCAGTCTCGAATACGGTCACAGCCGCGCCGACAAATCCGGCGCAACCATCGGCGAGGAACTGGCGCGCATCGGCTATCTGGGCGAGGCGCCGGCGGAGCCGCAGCCCATCACCGCCGCCTTCGAGGCCCATATCGAACAGGGGCCGATCCTGGAAAAGCAGGGCCAACTGATCGGCGTGGTCACCGGCGTGCAGGGTATCCGCTGGTATGACGTGACCTTGCGCGGTACCCCCTGCCACGCCGGGCCGACGCCGATGGCCGACAGGCGCGACCCGGTGCAGGCCCTGGCCTGGCTGTGCGAGCGCCTCTACAGCGAAGTGAAGGCTTACTCGGACGACGCGCGTATGACCTGTGGCGATCTGCGCGCCGAACCCGGCAGCCGCAACACGGTGCCGGAGAAGGTGGTGCTGGCGCTGGATCTGCGCCATCCGAAGCCGGAGGGTCTGGAGCATCTGCACCGCACCCTGTACCGGCTCGCGGAGCAGGTCGAGGAGGCCACAGGTGCGACCATCGATGTGCGCGAGGAGTGGCACTCGCCGCCGGTACAGTTCGACGAGCGCTGCATTGAGGCGGTCGACAAGGCGGCGCAGAGCCTCGGCTACAGCCACCGCAGGATGGTTTCCGGCGCCGGCCACGACTCCGTCTACGTCTCCCGCGTGGCGCCGGTGTCGATGATCTTCGTGCCCTGCGCCGGGGGCCTGTCCCACAACGAGGCCGAGTCCGCTGAGCCGGGCCACCTGGAAGCCGGCTGCAACGTGCTGCTGCACGCGATGCTGTCCCGGGCCGGCGTGGCCTGAGAGTGGGGACGTTCGCGGCTGCGGCGGCCCGCGTCAACGAAAGTGGTCGATTAGGAACTCGCGCGCAGTATCGAAGTGGCTACTATGTGGGTTTCTTGGCAGCGCCTTCTTCCCTCCCCATGCGAGGGGCGGGGCGCACAGACAAACAAGCGGAGAAGTTCATGCAAAGCCCATGCGCAGAAATCCAGGCCTCTCTCTCAGAGCGCGTGCTGGAAATCACCATTAACCGCCCCGAGCGCAAGAATGCCCTGACCATGGCCATGTACAGCGCCATGGCAGATCTGCTGAACGAGGCGGCGAATAGCGCCGAGATCCGCGCGGTGGTCCTCAGCGGCAGCGAAGGGGTTTTCACCAGCGGCAACGACCTGATGGATTTCCTCGGTGGCTCCGCCTCCGGCGCCGACTCGCCCGTCTTCCAGTTTATGCTCGCGCTCTACCAGTTCCCGAAACCCATCGTGGCCGCCGTCAACGGCCCCGCGGTCGGCATAGGCACCACCCTGTTGCTGCACTGCGATATGTCTTTCGCCGGCAGCGACGCCATGTTCCAGATGCCGTTCGTCAATCTGGGGCTGTGCCCGGAGTACGGCTCCAGCTTTTTCCTGCCGCGTATGGTTGGGCACGCCAAGGCCTCGGAGCTGCTGTTGCTGGGGAAAAAGTTCGGCGCCGAAGAGGCCGTGGCCGCGGGCATCTGCAACGCGGCGGTGCCGGCCGCCGAGGCGCTCGGTCGCGCCCGCGAGGCGGCGGCGGAACTGGCGAAAAAGGCCCCCGAAGCTGTGCGCCTGACCAAGCAGCTCTTGCGCCGCGGCACCTACGAAGTCGGGATGGAAGTCATTCGCGAGGAGGCCGGCCATTTCCAGAAGCGCCTGGCATCGGAGGAGTTCAGGGAGGCGGCCACCGCTTTTATGGAGAAGCGGCCGGCGGATTTCTCCCGCTTCGAATAAATGCGCGCACCTTGTCCGGGTGATCGGTGAAGACGCCATCCACGTTCAGCCGGTCGACGAACAGCCGCAGCAGGTTTTCGAAGCTGTCGATCCCTTCCGGTATCTGCTCCGGGTCGGCGCGAAAGGTGTAGGGGTGTACCAGCAATTTGCGCTGGTGCGCCTTCCGCACCAGCCCGCTGGGCACCGGCCGCCCGTCCTGCAGGTGCGCCAGCATCCTGGCCCAGGGGCCTATACCGTCGGCATAGGTAGCGATCCTGTCCAGGCCGCCGGGCTGCAACATCCAGTCGTAGTCGTAATTGACCAGCGTTCCCCCGGATTCCACCTTCTTCTCGCCCCAGTCGCTCATCGCGATCAGCTGTACCAGCGGTAGATCCATGCCCAGGCGGGGCATTAGTTCCCGCTTGATGCGCTGCAGCTCTTCGGCGTCGAAGCTCTGCAGAAAGATCTTCTGCCTGCGGTCCGTGTAGCCATACTGCTTCAGTTTGGCCAGTGTCAGCGCGGCTATGTCTTTGCCCTCTCGGTGGTGAAACCAGGGTTTCTTTATTTCCGGGTAGATGCCGATGTCGTAGCCCAGCGTGCGGTTCAGGCCCTGTATCAGCTCTATCTCCTCTTCCAGTGTGGAGAGCTGGAAGCTGGACTTCCACAGCGGGAAGCGATGGGGGTATTTGGCGCTGATGCTGCCATTGGTGCGCACAAAAGACTCGCTCACCTTGAGGCGCTTCAACTCCTCAAGCGCAAAGTCGATGGTGTAGTAGTGGCCGTCCTCGCGGGCGCGGCCGGGGTAGACTTCGGCCACGTTCGTGGTTCCGTCCAGGAAAATATCGTGCATCACGATCAGCTGGTCGTCTTTGCTGAGCACCAGGTCCTGTTCGATAAAGTCGGGGCGCATCGCGTAGGCCAGCGCCTTGGATTCCAGCGTGTGTTCGGGCAGATAGCCGGAGGCGCCGCGGTGCGCGATCACCAGCGGCCTTTCCCCGCGCCGCGTGAATGTTTCCCCGGCCCCTGTGTCATGGGGCACAGCGAGCGCAGAGGCCGAGATAAGGCCGATCAAAAGCGTCTTTATCATGGTGTGTTTGTGTTGTCGGTCGGTGGCTGTTTGCTCGGCAGTATTTACCACCGGATCAATAAGAAAATATGACAGCGTCTAGGGAACCTCTGAATAATTCCGCAATGCCTCTGCGGGGCTTGCAGAGGCATTGCGGAATTATTCAGAGGTTCCCTAGCAGGCGGCTGAAAAAACATCCATGGTTTTTTCAGGGCCGTCGGGGGAGCAGTCGGAAGGGGCGCCGCGACCAGAGCGGGCGCGGCGCCGCGGCGGGCAGGCTTACGCGGTTGCCTCCTCCGGCCAGTGGTAGTCGGCGAACTGCTGGCGCAGATCCTTCTTGCTGATCTTGCCGGTGGCCGTGTGGGGCAGTGCGTCGGCTATCACGCAGTCGTCCGGTATCCACCACTTGGCCACATTGCCCTCGAAGGCCTCGAGAATCGCCTTGGTGTCCAACTCCGCGCCGGGAGCCGGCACCACCACCAGCAGCGGGCGCTCGGCCCACTTCTCGTGGGCCACGCCGATCACCGCCGCCTCGGCCACACCGGGCAGGGTCATGGCAAAGTTTTCCAGCTCGATGGAGGAGATCCACTCGCCGCCGGACTTGATCACGTCCTTGGTGCGGTCGGTGATGCCCAGGTAGCCGCGCGGATCTATGGTGGCCACGTCGCCGGTGTCGAACCAGCCGTCGTCCGTCAGCGCCGACGCCTCGGCCTTGAAATAGCGTTCGCACACCCAGGGGCCGCGGACCTGCAGTGCGCCGAAGGCCACGCCGTCGTGGGGCAGCGGCCGGCCCTGTTCGTCGACGATGCGCATCTCCACCCCATAGGCGGCGCGGCCCTGCTTCAGACGCAGCGCCCGGGCCTCGTCGGCGGGCAGTGACGGCGGAACGCGGGGGTTGAAGGTGCCGAGCGGGCTCATCTCCGTCATACCCCAGGCGTGGTGGGTATAGACGCCATGCTTCTGTTCGAACTCCTCCATGACGCTCCAGGGGCAGGCGGAGCCGCCCACCACCACGCGTTTCAGGCTGGGAATGGTCTCGCCGCTCTCGCGCAGGTGTTTGAGCAGTGCCAGCCACACGGTGGGTACGCCGGCGGCCAGGGTGACACCCTCGCGCTGCATCAGCTTGCTCAGGGTTTCGCCACAGCCCATTTTCGGGCCGGGGAACACCAGCTTGGCGCCCACCGCCGGCACCGCGTAGGGAATAGACCAGGCGTTGACGTGGAACATGGGCACCACCGGCAGCACGGTTTCATCGCCTCGCAGCGCGAATACGTCCGGCATCAACACGCCATAGGTGTGCAGCACCATGGCGCGATGGGAGTAGAGCACGCCTTTCGGGTTGCCGGTGGTGCCGGAGGTATAGCAGAGGGCGGCCGCGGTGTTTTCGTCCAGCTGCGGCCAGTCGAAATCCGCGGATTCCGGCGCGATCAGCTCCTCGTAGCAGTGTACGTTCGGCAGCCGGGTGGCGGGCATATTGGCGCTGTCGGTAAGCACCACATAGCCTTTGACAGCGGAGAGCCTATCTGCCAGGGCTTCCAGCAGCGGCACGAACAACGGATCGATAAACAGCCAGCGGTCCTCCGCATGCTCGATGATATAGGTGATCTGCTCCGGGAAGAGTCGAGGGTTGATGGTGTGACACACCAGACCGCTGCAGGAAGTGGCGTAGTAGAGTTCGAAGTGGCGGTAGTCGTTCCAGGCCAGGGTGCCGATACGGTCGCCGGGGGCGGCGCCCAGCTTCTGCAGCGCGTTGGCCAGTTGGGCGGCGCGCTCGAAGGCCTCGCGGTAGGTGTAGCGGTGCAGGGGATTGTCTGCGGTGACGGAGACAATTTCGCTGTCCGGGAAGTTGTTCCGCGCGTGGCGCATAACGCCGGTCAGCGTGAGTTGGGACTGCATCATCAGGCCGAACATAGTGTGCTCCTTATTATTATCGGTTTTGTGATTTTGGCTTTGTTGCCGTTGAAAAATTCGCTCGCGGCCATGGGCCGCCCCGACACCGGGGCTGGAACTTTTCGGCGCCGGCCCGGGTTACTGGACTATCTTGATCCACTCCCCCGGCTTGGGCTCGCCCCGCGGATAATAGCCGTTCAGCAGGCGCAGCTGCTCCTCTGCGTATTCGCCAATTTCCATATGCCTCGCCAGGGAGGCGAAGGTGGTCTTCTCGTTGGCCTTGACGTAGCGGACGCGCTTTATATTCGGTTGAATAATGTCAGTTTTACGCAGGGGGCGGAAGCTCCTGATGCTGGTCAGGAACAGATTGTCATACTCGCTGAGTGATTCTGCATCCGCCGCCTCGCCGTTGACCCGGCCCTCGAGAATATACTGTCGGCTGCCGTAGTAAATCACCGCCACCCGCTCCGGATCGCCGCTGCCGGCGGATGGCAGCTTGCCGGTGTGACCCTCCAGCCGATACTGGTTCAGTTTTTCGCTCTGCTCCAGGTCGCGCACCGCGTACACTTCGCGCAGGGCCATGTCCGCTGGCTGGTTGCCATTGCGCTGCGCCACTTTGATCGTGATGGTGGCGCTGCCGTCGGGCGCGGTTCCGACGATAGCGGAGCGCTGGTTTTCCACTTTCCAGCCCTCCGGGAACAGCAGCGAGAAACCCAGGCGCTTGTGGTTGTAGCGGTTTTTCTCCGACTGCTGCGCGTTCTGCCCGTAGACGAGGCCATCGGTTTTTTCGCGGTAGTACTCGATCTTGGTGGTCTTGCGGTCTTCGGGCAGCTTGCCCGCCGCCTCGACCACCTCCTGCAGGCGGATATCGTTGCGCGGGTGGGAGGAGAAGACGCCGTGGTAGGTCTGCTGTTTCTTGCCCTCGACTCTCGCCCGGCGCCGGGCGAAGGTCTCCTGGTCCTTGAGCAGGCCGATCACATTGATCATGGCCTGGGGGTCGTAGCCGGCGTTATACATATACTGGGCGCCGAAGCGATCCGCCTCCAGCTCCATTTCGCGGCCGTAGCCTTTCACCGCTGCGGTGGTCCAGAGTTTGGTCACGTCACCGACCACGCCGCTGCCGGTCACCAGCACCGAGAGCACGGAGGCGACCCCCGCCCCCGTCGCGGCGGTCTTCTGGCGCACGGCGTGGCGCGCGGTAATATGGCCCACTTCGTGGGCGAGTACCGCGGCCATCTCCGCCTCCGAGTGCAGATAGGTGAGCAGGCCGCGATTGATATAGACGTAGCCGCCCGGCAGCGCAAAGGCGTTGATGTCCTGGCTGTCGATGATCGTAAAGTGATACTTGAGGTTCGGCCTGTCGCTGGCCGCCGCCACCTTCTGGCCCACGTGGTCCACATAAGCGGTGAGCACCGGGTCTTTGTAGATCGGCGTGCTTTGCACCAGTTTCTGGTGCATCTCCCTGCCGATTTCGATCTCCTTCTCTTCGGACATCAGCACCAGGTCGGGGCGGTTGGTGGCCGGATTGAAGGCGCAGCCGGCGATCGCTGCCGCCAGGGCGCAAATAAGAATTTTATTGAAATAATGCATCGGTCTTTCCCTCCCTCGTTTGCACCGCTATGAGCTGCCGCCCTGCGACGGCAACAGGAATTCCTGCAGTTGGGCGGCCATGCCCTTGCAGGCATTGTTCTGTACCCGCGCAATCAGCGGGATTGGAATCACTATCGCGGGCATATAGGAGGTGCCCTTGGCGTCGGCGCTGAGTTTGCCGGACAGCTCCTGGTCGCGAAAATCCCACACCGATGCCTCGTAGTCGGACTCCTTGTCCCAGGTGCCGAAGCCGAAGCAGCCGGCCCCGCCGGTGCCGATGGAACAGCCGATGGAGCCCGCGCTGGCGGTGGTCTCTGTGGAGCCGTCTATCCAGACGATATATTTGACGCCGTAGGCCTCCATGCGCTCGCGCACATTCGGAATTTCCAGCAGGCGATCGAGCGAGCGCAGGTGCATGGGCGCCGTGCGCGGCTCGAACCAGGGGTACATGGCGTCGACAAACTGTTGCTCAGGGATGACATTGACGCCGCGATCCGGATCGTGCAGCTGTCTGCCGACACAGTTGATCAGGTCCGGCTCCGTCTCGTACTCGCTGGAGTGGCGGCGCCCCAGGATCACCACCGAATCGCCCTCGGCCAGCTCTCCGTCACTGCGGCGGTACTCGTCGATCACCACGGTGGTGCAGCCACCCAGCAGGGCCAGGATAATGACAACAATGGATTTGGACACGGGAACCTCCTTAGTCCGCGGCGTCTACTGCCTTCATGGAAAGGGCGCGTCGCTTTTCGGCGAGCATCGCCTGCAGTTCCGGCACCCTTTCAAAACCGGTGTACAGGGTCGCGCCGGCATCCCGCAGCGCGACATCGATCGCCTGCGCCAGCGCATCCTCCTGGGACTTCAGGAAGGCCGTCGGCGTCTTGCCATAGGCGGTGATGACCCAGTTGGCGACGGATTCGCCCCGCTGGTTGTAGGCGTGCATGTCGTATTTGATCCACACCTCGAAGATGTTGACGCGGGTTTCCCGCGGCATGGTGAACTGCAGTTCTCGGACCTCCGGCACTATCACCAGTTCGACACTGTCCGGCAGCGGCTGCGGATAGCTGGAGAGTGAAATCGTCTCGGTAAACATAGCGCCAAGCACCGTTTCGAACAGGTTCCTTTGCGCCCGCCCGGTGTTGATATTCCACTCGTCGCGGTCCTCGCTGTCCTCGTGATAGGTGAAGTTGCTGAATTCGTCACTCAGGTAGATGCCGACGGTCAGCGGGTGCTGTTGCCCCACCGGCTGCGGATACTGGCCGTCCACATGCACCGTGTGCGAGCAGGCCGCCGCCATCAGCGCGGCGAGAAGCAGCGCGGCCTTCGCCAGCCGGTTAAATCCGTTTACTGCGTACTCCATGTCCATCTCCCCGATTGCTATCGGCTATCGAAAGTCGTTCAACCCGACGAAGGTGCCACCGTTGCGGTAGGTCAGCTCGCGCATCAGCGCGGCGAATCTCAGCCCGGTCGTCTGCAGGTGCGGCGGGCGCGAAAACTGGATAGGAAAGCCGATTGCGTGGATGCGCACATTGCGCTTCGCCTCGCCGTGCTGGGCGTTGACCCTGTCCACGGCGAGCATCACGTTGCGGATCGATTTTCCGGTGAATTCGTCGCCCAGCACATAGATGCTGATTTTCTTGTCGGGATCGTAGAAGCTGCGCACCGCCTTCTGGATTCCCTCCACGGGACTCGAGTTGCTGAATGGGTTCCAGGAGCGCAGGCGTTCAAGAATCGCCTGGCGGCGGCCCGGTGTATCCGGAATCCACTTGTTGCGATAGTTGGAGAACATATAGTCCCCCATGTCATTCATTACCTGGATGCCCTTGACGTTGGGGTACAGGTCGAGGGTGTTGACCATTTCGTTCATCATCCGGTCCCAGCCGTAATTGAACATACTGCCGGAGGTGTCGATGATGAACAGGATATATTCGCTGTCGACCGGGATGCCGCCGATGACATTGTTCTTGCGCTGGTAATTCTCCCCGAGCAGGCGGCGCATCTCCTCGGTCATGGTCTGCAGTGCCACGGTCAGCTCGCCCTTGAGGCGGCCCTCTTCGCTCTCCCCCTCCGTCTTGCGCGCGTAGAGGGTTTGCAGCGTATCCAGCTCGCCGCGCAATTTGGCGATGCGCGCGCGCTCTATGTCCAGCTGTTCGCGTTTGGCGTTGAGGTCGCGGTTGAGAACACTCGTCTCGCCGCGGATTTCTGCCAGCTGGTGCTGCAGTTCGCGGACCTGGCCCTCCAGGTCCACTTCGGCTTCCTCCAGCACTATCGGTTCCGCCGTCTTGGCGATCATCAGCAGCAGCACTATGGCGCCGAAACCACAGCAGATGACGTCGAGAAAGGAGATGCTGAACTCCTCCTGACCGCGCTTGGTGCGATTGCGTCTCATGGCCAGTCCCTCGATGGCGCGAGGAAGGAACCCTGGGTTTCCATGGCGAGCTTCCAGAACTCGCTGGCCGCGAACGGGTCGCCCTCCATGGGCGCGAGTATCACATTGACCGGGATATCCTTCGGCAGCGCCTTCACCGCGCGCTTGAAAAGGCTCCTGCGCGCCTTGCCGGAGATGGTATTGCCGCGGGGTTTCTTCATGCCCTGGGTGGGCAGGCCGTCGGTGATCAGGATGATATTGTCCGGCAGCGGTGACATGGCGCTGACGGCATGGAAGACCCGCTCGAGGCTGGTGCCGTCGTCCGGCACTATCTTGTCCAGCGCCTTGATCGCCTTGTCCAACTGGTCGCGGTCGTCCACGTTCAGCCAGCGGTCCTCGGTGCCGGGAATGGCGGCGCGAAAGCCGGTGTTGAAGGTGTAGATCTGGTATTGGCTGTCCTGCGGGAACTGGGCCGTGAGCCAGGACACGGTATTGACGGCGCGGCGCCACTTCTCGGTCTCGCGCTTCACGCGCGCGGACATATTGCGCGTTCGGATCACCTTGATCAGTTCGTCGCCGAGCATGCTCGCGGACGCGTCCAGCAGTATCAGTATGCGGTCGCCGCCGAGGCGCAGTCCGGTGAGGTACTGGCGGTCTCCGTCGCCGACGTACTTGCGCACATTGTTGCCCAGTTTTTTGTTTTCCTCTTCCAGGTTTTTCTTCGCTTCCTGCAGTTTTTTCAGTTTCTCCTGCAGGCGTTTGATGTCCTGTTCCTCGCTGGCGCTGTCGATCTCGGCGAGGTTGCCCTTGACCGTTTCTATCTGCTCCATGATGCGCCGCGCCAGCCCCTGCGCCTCGGCGAGTTCATCGCTGGTGACATCCAGCGTATTGCGCGCGAGCACCAGGTGTTCGCGGCCGAACTCCACCTCCTCCTGCAACAGGTTGACCTCTGCGGCGAGGTCCTGGGTCTCCACTTTCACCTCGTGGTCGGAGCCGTGTTTGATGATCAAAAAGATCAGCGCCACGGCCCCGAAACCGCAGGACATGATGTCGAGGAACGACAGGCTGAAGGTGGAAAAACGCCGTTTTCTACGCGCCATAATGCTCCACACTGATTGCGGTGATCACTTCGTCGGCATCCGCGATGCCGATTTTGTCACCGGCGTTCAGGTTGACCGGTGCGGCGATCTCCTCGCCGTTCAGCATCAACCGGGTGCCGGCATCGACGCGCATCGCGAGCCGGCCGGCATGGCTGGTCACCGTGGCCGCCGGGTGATCCGGCGGCGTCGGCGTGACGCTGAACCTGCCTTCCTGCCAGAACAGGAACAGGGGCTGTTGTGCGGCCAGCGCGCGGTGGCCGAACAGCAGGTGGGTCGCGGCGGCCTCGGCGGCGCTGTTCACCTGTACCGCGACTTCGTTGGCGGGCGCCGCGCTCAGCGCATTGACCAGGCGCAGGGCAGCGGTTTCGCTGTGGATTTCCTGCCAGCGCCTGGCCACCGCCTGGGCGATACAGTTGTGCGGCAACAGGTGGATGCGCTCCGCCAGCTGGGCGCCGCCGGGGATCTCGGCCCAGCGGTGGGAAACGAAGATCACGCTGCTGGGTTCGGCCAGGTTGTCGATCATGGCGCGCACCCGCGACAGTATCGGCGTGCTGGCGTCCTGCAGTTGGCGCAGGCCGACCTTGGCTGTGCGGTCGTCGAGTTCCGCCATCACCTCGCCCTGGCGCATGGCGCGGCTGACCCACTGCGGCATCATGTCGTAGAGCTGCTGCTCCGAATCCGCCGAGTGCAGCGGATCGAAGCGGCACTGCATGACAAAGGCGTCGGTAAACACCCGCGCCCAGGCATCGTGGAAATCCTGCAGCCCGGCGTCGGTCACCGTTTCCGCGATATCCAGCACCGCCTGTTCGTGCACCGCGACGCGGCTGACCAGTGTCTGGTGGCGCTGCAGTTCCACATGCAGCTGGACGCCGCGGGGCGCCAGGCTGCTGATACAGGCGGTGGCGGCATCCACCAGGCCCACCGCATTGATCGGGCTCTCGTTGACAATGCCGAGCAGCAGCGCCAGTTGCTCGCGGGTGAAATTGCCCGGCACCGCCAGCATGATCTCGTCCGGCAGGTCGCAGTGTTCCGAGATTTCCTGCAGGTGGCAGTAGGCCAGGTCCGCGTGGTGGCGGCAGCGGACATTTTCCGACTTCAGGGATTCCAGGCTCAGCCGGCGCCAGAACTGGCTGTTGACCTGGGTGGGGTGGCTGCGCGCGCGCATCAGCGCCGCGGTGCCGACCTGTATCTGCTGCGGTTCTATCACCGCCACACCGGGGCTTTCCAACACCTCATCGGTGCCTATGAATACACGCAGGCCGCTGTCGTTGATTTCCAGGACTCCTTGTCCCATGGATGTTTCCTCTGTTGCAGTTTGCCGCTGGGGGCAATTCGTTTTTTGTAGGAGCGGCCCATGGCCGCGATCAAAGGTCAGTAATGTTTGCGAGCTCGATCGCGGCCATGGGCCGCTCCTACAAGGTGTTTTTCCTCAACTCACTTTCAGGAATCTCAACAGATTGTTGTCGCAGTAGTTCTGGGTATCCAGCACCAGGCGCTCCTGCATCAGCTGTAGCTGGTGGGTGAAGAACATGATGACGATGCTGATGACCAGGGCGATGAAGGTGGAGTTGAAGGCGACGCCGAGGCTGACGGTAACGCCGGCGATATCGCCCTCGACGGCCCTGTGCGCCTGCGACAGCGCCTCTCCGATGCCGCGCACCGTACCGATAAAACCGATCGACGGAATGGCCCAGGTGATGTAGCGCACCATCGCCAGTTCGGAATCGAGGCGGTCGCCCTCGGTGTCGCAAACCTCCTTGACGGAGTTGGACACGGCGGCGACGTTCTTCGTGGAGCCGAAGCGCTGCAGGGCCGTGAGCAGGGCGCGGGGCAGCAGGTAATTGCGCTCCTCCTCGGGCAGTGCCTGGATTGGCCGGGACAGGTCGCGCGCGTCCTCCGGCAGTATCGGCGTGCCCTCGCTGACGTTCAGCAGCGCCTTGTCCAGCAGCTGGCGCTCGCGCATGCTGCGGCGCGCCTTGAGCCCCATGATCGCCATGGCCCAGAGCATCAGGACAAAGCAGGCCTCCTGCTCGTAGTCGCGCATCACGATATACAGGGATCGCTGCTGCACATAGGTCTCGCCGGCCGCCTCCCGGGCCAGCTGCTCTTCGATCAGCGCGTCGGCGTTGGGGCGGATAATGGCCACATAGATGGCGTGCACCAGGATGATCGCGCCGAGTAGCGCGAACAGCTGGAAGATAAAGTCGGAGGATTTGAATTTCATGGTTTTGCTCTTGCTCAATGTCGCGCTCTAGATATCGATGGGGTAGGACACCGACAGGTCTTCTGAGATTTCCTCCGAAGCCTTGTAGTCGTCGGCATCGCTCTTCTCATTCTTTTTCCCGGTTTCTGCCTGCGCCACTTTTACCGGTTCCTCTTCACCGCCTTCGCTCTTTTCCTCGGCCGCGAAGGGACCGGAAACCGGCGCGAGGCACAACAGCAGGGCGAGCGCGCAGGCCGTCGCCAGTGCGGGCGGCTGCTGTTTTCCACTCTGGTGGTATCGGCTCATGGCTGTCTCCTATTGCACCCAGCGCGCGACGCGGAAGCCGACGTCGTTGCGCGGCTCTGCACCGTAGTCGCGGTAGGCCAGGCGCAGTTCGGTCAGGCCCGCATGGCGCCAGCTGGAGCCGCGGATCACGTGATAGTCGCCATCCTGTGGTCCAACCGGGTTCTCCTCCCGGCGCATGGACAGGCCGGTGCCTATGGTGTAGAGGTCGTGGATCCACTCGGATACATTGCCGCCTAGGTCGTAGATGCCGAGGTTGTTGGGGCGGTAACTCGCAACCGGGGCGGTGGCGGCGTAGCGGTCGCTGTAGGTGCGCAGCACCGCCGGGACCAGCTGCGCGGCGTGGTTGTCGGCGTAATTGCCGGAATTCTTCCTGACCGGCAGATCGTCGCCCCAGGGAAACTTGCGCATGGCGCCGCGCTCGTAGCGCGCCGCCCAGGCCCACTCGGCCTCGGTCGGCAGGCGGTAGCCGTTTGCGCTAGCGTCGAAGCCGGTGATCCTGCCGCCCTGGGTGTAGTAGACGGGTTTCAGGCCGTCGCGCTCGGAGAGCCAGTTGCAGAACATGGCCGCGTCGGCCCAGCTGACATTCACCACCGGCAGGTTGTCGTTGTCGAGGCTGATGCCGTTTACATGGCTCGAACTGTGCATGCGCCGATAGCGGCGGTACTCGCGGTTGGTGACCTCGGTAGTGCCGAGATAGAAGGGGCGGGTCAGGGAGATCTGCCGCAGCACCTCGTTGGCGCGGCGGCCCTGTTCGCGGCGGGACGAGCCCATGGTGAACTTCGCGTTGGGACGCATCAGGCGCATGGTGCCACCGGCGGGGTGGGTGATCTCGGCGGGCACCTTGCTCCAGCGCGCCTGTTCGGCGGTGAGCAGTACCGCGCGGATACTCTGTTCCAGCTTGGCGCTCGGGACTACGGTGGTCTCGTAATCTTCGTAACCGCTTTTGCGCACCAGGATGCTGTGGCTGCGCGCCGGCAGGTTGAACGTCTCCCCGCTGGTGCCGGCCAGCCGGCCGTCGATGTAAACCTGGGCGTTGGCCGGGCTGCTGGTGACGCGCACGCGGCCGTAAACGGCATCGAGGGTGATATTCAGGTCGCGCTCTATGCCCGCGCCGACATCGATGGTGCGCACCACCGATGTGTAGCCATCCTTGAAGAAGCGCAGTTCGTGCCTGTCGCCGGAGGGCAGCTCGAGTTCCAGCGGCGTATGGCCGCGAAACTCCCCGTTCACGGTGACGCTGGCGCCCTCGGGGATACTGACGACGCGCAGCAGTCCGTCGGCGGCGCTGAGATCGACCGGGGCGAGGGTCTGATCCACTCCGGCGGTCACGGCCACCGGGATTTCCGCGGTCTTGTATTGCGGCAGCGACAGGCTGACGACCCTGTCCCCCTGAATCAGCTCGGCGTTCAGCGGCGTGCTGCCGAGCACCTCGCCGTCGACGGTGACTGTCGCTCCGGGCGGATTGCTGCTGATGCGCACCCTGGCCCAGGCGGGGCGCAGCTTGACCTGCAGCCGCTGGGTGTTGTCCAGGCCCTCGATGTCAATTTCCCGCGTATAGGGCAGATAGCGCTCGGTCAGCAGGGTGACGCGCTTCCTGCCGGCGGGGATGTTCTTCGCCAAGCCGTTTTCGCTCGCCACCTCGCTGCCGTCGACGAGGATGCGCACCGGAACCGGAGGGTCGCTGATAACCTGCAGATGTCCGGGCAGTTTTTCCAGGATGACCGCGTGGCGGCTGTGTCCGTCGCTGGTCACCTCCACTTCGCCGCTCTTGGGCAGGTAGCCGCTGGCGCTGATGGTGTAGCTGTAGTGGCCGGGCAGCACCAGGTGTCCGTCGCCGAGGGGCAGGGCGAAGCCGCTGACGCTGACGTCGGCATCGGCGGGTTGGGTTTCAAAGATCAGTGAGCGGGCCGCCAGCAGGTAGACCAGGGCCAGCAGCCCGAGCAGCAGAAAGCCGGCAACGGCCAGTGCGCGCGGCGACAGCAACAGTTTCCGGCCGCCGGATTCCACGGCTACCGGTGTGAAGCCGACGGGCTCTATCACTGTGAAGTTCTCGTCCGCGGGTTCGCTGCCGCGCACGGGTACCGCTTCCCTTGCTGTCATTTATGATTTCCTGTTACTGCGCACTTATTTCGATTTATCGCAACTGCAGTGACGCCACAGTCCCGGGCAGTCGGGGGAACAGGCCGCCGATGCCGGGGCGGATTTACAAGCCATTCACCGTGCAATACAGCTTAGCTCGCTGGCGTGATCTCCATGGGCTCCAACGGATGCTTTGGCACGGCAATCCTCTTTTCGCGCATACTGCCGTGGCGTTTCTGTCCGGGTTTTCTGCCCTTGCGAAAAACCGCACAGTATTTGACCGATATCGGAAACCAGGGTTCTCGTTCCTTGCGGGGAATTTCGGAATAATTCCGCAGTATTTCTGTGGGAGATGAAGGCTGCAGATATCAGGCGTGCCGCGAATGGCGCGACCCCGAGCAAGCGCCGGCTATGAGCTGCGCCGAAAGCCGGGGCCATGGAGTTATTCAGAGGTTCCCTAACCGTTGTTGGCGCTATTTATTTTTTCCGCGCACTGAATGACGACAGTCGGAATTTCCTCGCCCGGCGCCACGGTGAATTCCCGCCGCACGTCGCGGTATCCCTCGCGCGTGCCCACGGCGGTATAGCGCCCCGGTTTGAGTGTGATTTCGCGCTGATCGAAGTTGCCCAGCTGCCCCACGTGATAGATGGTGACGCTGGTGCTGCTGTCTGAACGCAGGCGCACCGGCAGCGGGATCAGGGCCTTGGTGAGTGCGTTTTCGAGATCTTCGATCTGCCGCTGCAGCCGCGGGCTGTCCTGGTTGATCTGGCGGGCGTCGGCGAGCACGTCGCGGGCGTACCGGTTGCGCTTGCTGCTGCCGAGGGTCAGCGGATCCTTGAGCAGATCCTGCAGCTGGTCATCCAGCCGCGCGCGGGCCTCGGCGCGCGCCTTGCCGGTGATGGCGGAAACCAGGCTGGCATCCTTTTTCAGCAGTTTCGTATAGCTTTCCAGGGCGCCGTGCCAGTCCTCGGCCTGCTCCTGTTGGCGGGCGCGGCTGAAGAGCTGTTCGATGTGCGCCAGCTTGGCGCCGTTGGCGGCCTGTTTCAGTCCTATGGCGGGCTCTTCCGCATTGGGCTTCAGTTTCTGCGCGCGCTGGAAGGCTTTTTGGGCCGCAACAAAATCCTTGTCGGCGATGGCCGCGTAGCCGGCCGACATGGCTTCGCTGTAATTCCGCTCGGTGATGGCCGCCAATACCTCCGGCAGCAGCGCTTTGGCGGGGCGGGTATCCGGGTCCACCGCGAGGGCTTGTTGCAGTGCGTCGCGCGCGGCGTCCAGCTCGCCGGCGGAAAACGCCTCCCGCCCCCGGGTAAAGTGCTGCCAGGCCTGGGGGAGTTTCTCGGCGCGCGCTTTGCCCTTGACGCCGCGCGGGTGATTGTCCGAAATGGTCAGTACCAGGTCGAAGGCCTCGTGCGCGGCGTCGGCGTCGCCTGTGTCCAGCGCCTGGTTGCCTTCGGCGAGGTGTTTTTCGATGCGCTCGGGGATGCCATCGCGCAGCTGCTGGAATGCGGCCAGTGAGGCGCGGTATTTCTCCAGTGCCTGCAGAAACTTGCGCTGCCGGTAGATGCCGTCGGCTTCCTCTGCGAGCCCCCTGGCGGCTGAGAACTCCTCGCTGGCCCAGATTTCTATCTGCCGTTCCTGCAGCTCCTCCTGCAGCATCAAAATTTCCTGCAGCACTTTTTGCACACTGCGCCGCTGCTGGGCGATTTCCGCATCGCTGTATGGGGATGCCTGGACCCGGGGCGCGGGCGTATTTTCTGTGCCCGCGTCGGCGACTGCGGGCAGGCGCGGCTGTGGCTTTTCCACCATTTGCGGCAGCAGCCAAAAGACGCCGACCACACCGAGAAGCAACAGCAGACCGATGGCTGCCGCCCAGTACTGTGAGAATGTCGAGCGGCCGCCGGCGGTTGCCTGCGCGGATGGCGCCGAGCGCTGTTGCTCGTCGCCGAAACTGAACTCGGCCGGCCGGATGGGGGATATATCTTCCGGGGACTGGTCGCGGTGTTGCATAGTGGTTCCGCTGTGCTGTTTTATTTTGTGGCTGTGTCGGCGAGGCCGCCCGCGGCGGAGGGCGTGCGGGCCGGGTTCGGGCCGCCTGTTTCCGCTCGCGGGCGATCCGCGCCTAGATGCTGCTATCCAGGGCTCCGGTTTCCGCCTCGTAGATTTCCTTCAAAATTTCCCGCCACTGGCGGTACTGGTTTTCCACCGTGCCGCTCAGTGTCACGGTGCGGTCTTCCAGTTCGACGATCTGCGGTTCTACCTCCGCCTGCATCGAGTCGCCCAGTTCCTGCAGCGCCTCGATATGCATCTTGGCGTCGCTGCGGCGGTCGAAGCCGCTCTTGATCAGGTATCCGCCACCGGCGATGCCCACCTGCCCGGCGGCGCGGGCGCTGCCGGCGCCGGAACCGGCGGCGGCGATACCGCCGATAATGGCCGCTGCTCCCATGATGGTGTGGTTGCGGGCCTTGCGTTTGAGTTCGCGCATCTGTTTCGTCTCTTCGTAGCTGAGCGCGCGCCACTCCTGATAGGGCGTTTGCATGGATTTGACGAAGGTACCGTAGTAGCCCTGCAGGGTGTCCACGAAAAGGTAGTCGCGCTCGCGGATGCGGCGCACGCGGGCGAGCATTGGGTCGTCTTCCGCCGGCAGGGCGCTCAGGTAGTAGATGCCGTCCTTGCTCTGACTCAGGTAGCGGCCAAATGCATGCGGGGAGAAGCTGCGCGCAAAGCGCATTTCGGAGATGGTGCGCAGTTCGGCGATCTGCCGGTCCGACAATTTTTGCCGGTAGGCGAGCATGTCGTTGGCGATGCGGTTGTAGATACCCTGGAAGGCGTCGCCTTCGGTGGGGTGCTTGCGGTCGTAGGCGTAGTGGGAGGCCTGCTCCGTATACTGCTTGCTAAACCAGCGCTGGCCGCGGGAGTCGAACACGGTGACGTCGACCGTCAGCGTTTCGCCGTCGGACTGCACGATACGGCCGGAGACGGTGACGTCGATATTGGTGCGCTCCGAGGGGATGACGCGGACCGCACCCCAGCCCTGGCTCGATTGCAGGGATTCGGCCAGCGTCACGGCGATATAGCGGGATTCCGCCTGGCGCAGTTCCGGGAACACCAGCTGGTCCTCGTCGGCTTCCGCGCTATCCAGACCCGGATTGAACTGCACTATGCCCACGTCGAGCAGCCGCTCCTCGGCAATGGTGGCGTCCTCCACCGTGAGCGGGGTAAACGCGGTGGTGCGCACTTGCGTGCTGGTGCAGGCGCTGACCGCCAGGATCAACAACAGCAGCAGCAGGCCGCGGCTGGCGGGCCCGCTGACAGCCCCTTGGGTGAACAATTTCCGCTGGGAAAAAAACATTCCGGCTTCCTCCGCTGTTACTTCTGTCCGTTTTTATATTTGCGATACTCTTCCCACAGCTTTTCGCGCAGCTCCGGATCGGACTCGCGGGTTGCGGCTTCGCGTATCTGGCGCGCCACCACATCGTCGTCGTTGCCGTCGGGAATATCCGCCGGAACCACGGTGGGGGAATTGGTGTGGTTGTACTCACCCTTGCGGCCCGCGGTGGGCAGGCCCGGGCCCGTGGCCTGGCCGCTGGAGTTGTTCTGCTCCGGGCCGGTGCCGCCCTCGGCTCCGCCCCCCGGGGGCGCCGGGATTTCCGCCTCGGCGGATTCGATCAGGTCTTCCAGGGATTCTCCGGGCGGCGGTTCGTCCGCGGCCTCCTCTCCCTCCTGCTGCGCGCTGCCGGGGCGGTTGCGCACATAGTCGCGCTCGCGCAGGATCATGCCGTCGTAACTGGCCATGGTGGACTCGAACTGGCCTTCGAGTTCCGCCACCCGCTCGGCGGCGCTGGCCGGGGCCTCGTTGGGGGCGCTGCCACCGCGGGCGGGGCTGCCGGCACTGCTGGCGGGCTGGCCGGACGTCGCGCTGTTGGCGCTGGAGGCACTGCTCTGCGATGCGCTACTGGACGAGCTGCTCGAAGAGGCGCTGCTGGCAGAGGAACTCGACGAAGAGGCGCTGGACGAGGCTGTCTGCTCCTCCTCGGAAAAATCGACTTCGTCCGGCGGCTCGCCCTGGGTGTTGCTGGACGGGTCCGGCGGCATGCGGCTGTCCTCCGGGCGCTGGTCGGACTCGCTGTAGACGGGTGCCGAAGGGGTGCGGCTGCGCGTGTCGGGATCGGGCGCGCCGTCGGCGGCGGAGCTGCTGCGCCGCGAGGACTCTTCGCCGTTGCGCGAGGCGGTGCTGGCGCTGCTGGACTCGCGCCCGGATTCAATGCTCGGCAAATCCATGCTCGGCCGGCTGCTGGTGCTGCCGGGCATGCCCTGGCCCGGCTGCCGGGGCGAGCTGCTCGAGGGCATTCCGCTGCTCGCCGTCTGCGGCTGGCTGCGGCTCGAGGAACTGCTGCTCGACGACGAGCTGGATTGGGACTGGGCGCTGGAAGACGACTGCGACTGGGAGGGCTGCGCCGGCGGCTGCGACTGGGTTTGCTGGCTCTTGCAGCCGGCGACGGCTGCGCTCAACACCGCCACCGAGACCAGCGCGCGCCAGCCGATGTGGCTTCTGGATGCCTGGTGTACCGCTTTCCGTAGTGTCATTTTGTCTCTCCTGAGGCACCCTGCGGGTGCGGTCGGATGCGTAATTGTGCGGTGAAGGCCGAGCCGGTGTGCCGGCTCGGCGGAAAAAACAGCTGCGGCCTTCTGTGGTCCTGCAGCCAGCTGAATGTTTCGACAGCGGCTGTTATCCGGGGTTTGTCTCCGCTGTTCACAGGGGCGCCAGAATTGCGCACTTGGCTTTCTTCAATCGAAAACGAACCTCTGCACTATGCCCTGGGTGTCCACCGGTTCGCCATTTTCAAAGCGCGGGCGGAATTTGGCGCGCTTCAAAACATTGCGGACCCGCGAGCGAATGCTCACCCGGTCCACCGGGTAGGCATCGAGAATCCTGATGTTGCGCGCCTTGCCGAAGGCGGTGACATCGTAGGAAACGGTGACATAGGAATTGGCCAGTGCCTCGCGGTCTTCGTCCAGCATCGGCAGCGCCGGCAGTGCTGCGGGGCGGCCGAAAATATCCTCGATTTCCTGATTGGTGGCGCCGTTGTCCCACAGGGCCTGATAGGCCTCGCCGTAGGTTTCCCGCGCCGAGTGCCACTTGTTGAACATCATGTACCAGTCACCCAGCTCCACCTTGGCCTTGGCGGAAGCTGCCGGCGGGGACTGCGGGTTTTGCTGGTAGACATCGACGATGCGCGCGATGGCTTTCTTGCCGGAGCTGAAGCTGTTCATGCGATAGTGGTCGAGCTGGGAGCGCTTGTGCGCGTCGACCCCGCCGCCGCCGAAGTTGGTGTTGATTACCACCGGTTCCTGCGGCTCGCCCTGGTAGGTGAGCAGATAGTAGTTGGTGATCTTGAGCCCGCGCAGGGCGTCCACCAGACGCAGGTCATTGGCGCCGAAATTCTGCGTGATGATATCTACCGCCAGCTGATACAGGTCGGTTGCGCTGATCAGGTGCTCGAACAGGGTGCCGCCTTTCTCCTCCACATAGGCCTGCAGGTGCCAGCGGCTGAGGTTGTTGATGACCGGCAGCATGCGCGGGTCTTTTTCACCGTAATTGCGCGCGTGCAGCCAGTAGAGGTACTGCTGGTTGTCGTTGGCCTCCTCCCACTGGTTGAGCGCAATCTGGCTTTCGATCATGCGCTCGATCATCGGGATCTGGTTCAGGGAGTAGAGACCTTCATTGACCCGGTTGATCAACATGGCGCGGCGAAATTCGCTGATGGCCTCCTCGTGTGCGCCGGATTTTTGCAGCGCCGTGGCCAGGCCGAGCAGCTCTTCATCCATGCCGGCGCCATAGGCGCCGTGCTGGGCCTCCATTTCTTCGATGCGTTCGCGGTAGCTCTCCACCACCTCCGATGGCCGCAGTTGTCTCTTGGTGGTTTTCAGGGGTTTTGAGGCCGCTTCGATAAAGGCCTGGGGTGGGGCTTTGGTGTCCTTGATGACGGGGGTGTCTTCGATGACGGGAGCGCCAACTTCGGCGTAGGCGGTGCCACACAGCAGAGCTGTGGCTGTAAACATCAAGCCGATAGCAAAGGAATTGCCGATTTCTGTCTGTGTCACGATTGAACCACTTCCGTTCCATGTTTTGCTTCACCCGTTTCCAGCCGCTGGGCGCAACGCCTGCGCGGGTGGAAAGGCGGGCACTCTCTCCGCCCGGGTGTGAAGCCGTGCGGATTCTCTCTCCCTGAAGTGTGGTTCTCTCACAATCCCTGACGTGCCCGGAGCCTGTTACTTCCGGCGACAGGTTCAAGGCTTGCGGACTATTTCCGCGTCGCCACCTGTGAATACGCGCCCGGCGCCTGTTGTCCGACTCCTCTGGTGCGTACCAAGGAGTATAGCCACAGCAATTCGCCTCCTGGCGACGGCGGCGGCGAAAGCAACAGCCTGAGTGCCGATTTGCGACGGGGCGCACTACCACCATTTCGGTTTAGCAGTCCCGGGGCGGCAGCGGCGGAGCGGGGCGGGGATATCGGGAAAGCAGATGCCAATAATTTGACGCTCGGAGAATGTGGTGACATAGGTTCCCTGGCGGTGTCGGTCGCCGCCGACGTGGCGAGAGAGACGCGAGAAAGAGACGCGAGAGAGACACCGCCGGCCGCGGCCTAAAACAGCCATCCTAATTTCAGCGCAGAATACCGCTGCTCCGTTGCGCCGAATCGTCTGGAAAGGGTGTCAGATTTGGATTGCAGCGCGGCAAGCGCCATAATCAGCCCATTGGAATAAGAGGAGTACGCCGGTGAGTATTTATATCGACCCAGCCGTGGCAACCAGTCTGCGCGGATTCGAGATGCCCGAGAAACTCGGCTTCGGCAGTGTCATGGCGCCGGTCATGTTTCGCGCCGTCTGCCAGGATGGCTGCTGGAGCAGCGGCGAGCTGATTCCCTACGCCCCCCTGTCGCTGGACCCGGCGGCCAAGGTGCTGCACTACGCCCAGTCCTGCTTCGAGGGTATGAAGGCCTACCGCACCGGGGGCGGCGGTGTCGCCCTGTTCCGCCCGGAGCGGAACGCGGCGCGCATGGCGCACTCCGCCGAGCGGCTGTGTATGCCGGCGGTGCCGGAATCCCTGTTTATGGATGGCGTGCGCACCGTGACCGCCTACTGCGCCAATCTGGTGCCGGCCACGAGCGGCGAATCCCTGTACCTGCGCCCCTTCCTGATCGGCACCCAGGCGGACCTGACGGTTTCCGCCAGCACGTCCTACGAGTTCTATGTGATCGCCAGCCCCTCCGAGGCCTACCACGCCGGCAATATGCGCCTGTGGGTGGAGCGCGAAGACGCCCGCGCGGCGGTGGGCGGCACCGGCGACGCCAAGGTGGGGGGCAACTACGCCGCCTCGCTGCTCAGCATCGCGCGACTCAAGCAGCGCGGCTACGACCAGTCCCTGTGGCTGAATCCGGGCAACCGCACGACGGTGGACGAACTGTCCGGTATGAACTTCTTTGCGGTGATCGGTGGCGAGCTGCACACGCCCGCGCTGAACGGCGCCATCCTCGAGGGGGTCACCCGCGACTCGCTGATCGATCTGGCCCGCGATCTGGGCTATGTGGTACACGAGCGCGCGATCGAGATCGACGAACTGCTGCGGCAGGTGGCGGAGGGCAGTTGCGAGGAGGCCTTCGCCTGCGGCACCGCGGCCATCATCAGTCCGATCAGCGTATTCGGCGACGGGGGCGAAAACTACCACCTGGCCAAGGCGCCGGGGCCGGTCGCAGAGCGGCTGCGCCAGGCGCTGTTGGATATCCAGGAGGGGCGCGCCGAGGACAAGTTCGGCTGGATGCACCCGGTGGAGATGGTCAGCGTCGACTGACCCCGGCCTTGCCCGTAGGAGCGGCCCATGGCCGCGATCGACGGAGCCTGCCTGTTCCGATCGCGGCCATGGGCCGCTCCTACAGTAATTCCGGGCGTTCCGGGCCCCGCAGAGTTGTTCGGTATCACTTTGCTTCCCGTATTTGTTTCCTGCAGAAACGCAGATGTAATTTCTCCCGCCAATCTCTCCGCAACCGTTGACTTGCGCGACCGAAGTACCTACAACTGAATCGACAAAATAAGAAATGAACTGGAACTTAGGGGATGGCCTTTCGGTGGTATTCCTCATTTTGACAAGCAGTTCCCAGATCAAATTGAGCTAGTAGGTCTCTCCTGGCGTTCCTCCCAGAGTGTGAGGAGTTCGGGATGTTGATCCATATGTTCGGACTGTTGGTACAGCCGCGCAGGCAATGGCAGCTCATTGGAAACCTGTCTGAGAAAAACCTTCGCCGCCAGATACCCTATGTCATAGTGTTGGCACTGCTGCCGGCGCTGGCGTGGTATTTCGGGACCACCAGGGTGGGCTGGAGTATCGGCGGTGGCGAGCCGGTGCGCATCACCAGCGACAGCGCCCTCGGGCTGGTGGCGGTGTTCTACGTGACCATGGTGCTGGCGGTACTGGCCATCGGTTACTTTATCCACTGGATGGCCAAGACCTACGGCGCCCGCACCTACCCGATGAAGGGCATGGTCATCGCGGGCTTTACCGCAACGCCGATCTTTATTGCCGGCGCCGCCGGTTTCTATCCGCTGCTGTGGCTGGACATACTGCTCGCCACCTTGGCCGTGGCCTATGCGGTCTATCTGCTCTACCTGGGTATTCCGATCGTGATGGGGGTGTCGGAGGAGCGCGGCTTCCTGTTCGCCAGCGCGATAGTGACCGTTTCCCTGGTGGTGGCGGTGTTGGTGATGGTCGGGACAGTGCTCTTCTGGAGCTATATCTCGGCGCCGGTGTTCCACTGATCGCTTTGCCCCGCGGGGCGGCCCCGGGGCCGCCTCTGGATTCCATGGCCCTCCCCGCTCAGGGCGTATAGCGGTACTCCAGCAGATAACCGTTTGCCAGTTGCAGCCGCTGGGCCGCGGCGCTGCCCCTGTGCAACTCCACCTCGAACAGAGACTTCACCACCGGGCGCGGTTCCGTATCGATACAGTGCGCGCGCATGGCCGCGATGGTCTGATCCTCGCTGATCACCGAGTGCTCCACAATTTGCAGCACCAGGCTGGCGCCCGCCACGCGCAGCCGGTAGCCGGGGCCGCTGGCGAGCGCCACGCGGTATTTCACCGCACCCCAGGGGCCGTCGCAGCGGATCGCCAGGTATTCCCGCGGCGGCGCCCGCCCCGGCATGGCGCCGGATTCGAAGGCTTCAAATGTCTCGCCCAGTGCCTGCCGGGCCGCGTAGCGCTGCCCGCCGGGTGTGACTATTTGCAGGTGAAGAACTCCCGTGGCCTGGGCGGCGGCACTCAGGCCGGCGGTGAGGGCGAGGAGGGGGGCGAACTTGTTCATCGGTTTACGGCCTGTCCTGGCTGGGGCCTGTTCACACTAAATTCGGCGGCCGCATCCGGCAAGGGGACGCATTCAAGGCGTGTCTTGATGCCAACTGACCGTTTGGATACTATCGGTTTCCCTGGCAGCCAGCCATTTTTTGCGCGATCAAATTGGTACGATTGTACCTGTTGCGGCCTGGCGAGCGGTTTTGCGACTCGCGGGCGCTGTCGGGACTCATAACTCGAATAAAAAGGAATACAGCATGAAGACTGCAGCCCATATGATGGGGGTGGCACTGGCCGCCGTACTGGCCGCGGCCTGTTCTCAGGACACGCGAGAGCGCCAGGCCGATCACACCGAGGCCTCAGCCGATTTCCAGAAGCAGCTGCTCAAGCGGCTGATCTCCGCCCAGCCCGGCGATGTTATCGAACTGCCGGCGGGCAAATTCCAGCTCAACCGCAGTCTGTCGCTGAATGTGGACGGCGTGACCATCCGCGGCGCCGGTATGGATGAGACCATCCTCTCGTTCAAGAACCAGATCCAGGGGGCCGAGGGCCTGCTGGTGAACGCGAGCAATTTCACCATTGAGGACCTGGCCATCGAGGACACCATCGGCGACGCGCTGAAGGTCAACGAGGGTGAGAACATCATCATCCGCAATATCCGCGTCGAGTGGACCAACGGCCCGTCCACCGAGAACGGCGCCTACGGCATCTACCCGGTGCAGACCAGGAACACTCTGGTGGAGGGCACCGTCGCGATAGGCGCGTCCGATGCGGGTATCTACGTGGGCCAGTCGCAGAATGTGATCGTGCGCAACAACCGCGCCGAGTACAACGTGGCCGGTATCGAGATCGAAAACACCATCGGCGCCGACGTCTACGACAATGTGGCCACCAATAACACCGGCGGCATTCTGGTGTTCAACATGCCCAACCTGCCGCAGCCGGGGCACAGCACCCGCGTGTTCAACAACAAGGTATTCGCGAACAACACCGAAAACTTCGGCCATGAGGGTACACCGGTGGCGGCTGTCCCGGCCGGGTCCGGTGTCGTGATCAACTCCAATGACTATGTGGAGATCTTCAACAACGAGATCGCCGACAACGACACCGCCAATATCATCGTCAGCAGCTACTACATGGCCGGCTACTACAGCGACAAGTCGACCCAGGAATCCTTCGATCCCTACCCGGAGGGTATCTACATCTACGACAACCAGTTCAGCGGCGGTGGCGGCTCCCCCGATCACCTGGAGCTGAAGGCGCTGAAGCTGGCCAAGTTCGGTCTCAACGGCAGCCTGCCGGATATCCTCTGGGACGGCGTGGTGGACGAGAAGAAGATGGTCGACGGCCAGGTGCCGGCAGAGCTGAAGCTGTGTATCGATAACGGCGATGCGGGCATCATCAATGTGGACGCCGCCAACGATTTCAAAAATATCTCCACCGACATTGCCCCGCACAAGTGCAGCCTGAAAAAACTGCCGCAAATTGTGCTGGATTTCGATTCCCCGGCGGGTGAAGAGCGGGATGTAGCGAAAGTCGAGGCGGCCGATGCGTAAAATAATTTGGGGCGCGGTGCTGGCCCCACTTTTCGCCGCTGCGCTCAGCGGCTGCGATGCCCCCCGCCAGCAGGTAACCCTGCACGAACGCGACGCAGTGCCGGAGCGTTTGAGCGAGTGGCATCTGGTGGAGGCGATTGACGGCGAGCTGTCGCTCAACGACGGCGTGCTGCCCTACGACTTGAATACCGCCCTGTTCACCGACTATGCGCACAAGCTGCGCACCGTGTGGATGCCCGCCGGCAGCGCCGCCGAATACGGACAGGAGCGCTTCGAATACCCGGTCGGCACGGTGCTGAGCAAGACCTTCTACTACCCGAAGGGGCAGGGCGGCGCGGTGCTGCGCACCGACGACTACAGCGGCGACTATGTCGCGGGCAAGGCCGGCGAAGCTCTGGACCTGGATCGGGTGCGCCTGGTGGAAACGCGCCTGCTGGTCAAGCGCGCGGACGGCTGGCAGGCGCTGCCCTATGTGTGGAATGCCGAGCAGACAGACGCGACCCTGGAGATCGCCGGGGATGCCAGCCGCCTGCAACTGGTGAATGCCGGTGGCGAAAGCACGGCGTTCACCTATGTGGTGCCGGATGCAAACCAGTGTGCCGGCTGCCATGCGGACAACCACACGAAAAAGAAAATCATGCCCCTGGGCCCGCGGGCGCGCCATCTGAACAAGGACTACGCCTACGCCTCCGGGGCGCAGAATCAGCTGCTGTACTGGCAGCAGGTCGGCTACCTGAGCGGGGTGCCGGAGATCGCGGCGGTTCCGCGCAACGTGGATTACGCGGATGCCAGCCTGCCACTGGAGGAGAGGGCGCGTTCCTATCTCGATATCAACTGCGGCCACTGCCACAACCCGTCCGGACCCGCGGACACCTCGGGGCTGATGCTGCACCACAGCGAACGCGACAGGCGCCGCCTCGGCCTGTGCAAGCCGCCGGTGGCGGCGGGTACCGGCAGCGGCAACCGGCTGTTTGCGATAGTGCCCGGCGAACCGGACGAGTCGATATTGAATTTCCGCGTCGAGTCCACCGATCCCGGTGCGATGATGCCGGAGCTGGGGCGCAGCCTGGTGCACGAAGAGGGTATCGAGCTGCTGCGCCAGTGGGTCGCGGCCATGCCGGGCAACTGTTCCTGACTTTCACCTGTCGGCTTTTTGTTGCCGCGCTGCGCCCGCGGGGGGCTTTCCCCGGGGGCGGGTTCAGGGCCGGGTTTCGGTTTCCGCGACGGGAATGGTGGCGGGGATCAGGCTCTTGACCATCATGGTGACGGTGCGCTCGAGCAGCGGCGAATCCAGGGCGATGGCGCCGCTCAGTATCTGGTATTCCAGATTCAGAATGGTGCCGTGCACTATCTGCGCCGCGGCCTGCGGATCGGCGAGGCCGAGGAGCTGGAAGAACTCGTGGATCACTGCCTCGGTGGCCTGGTTGGCCATGCGGATGGCGCGGGTCAGCTGCTCGTTGCGCAGGGCCTCATTGCGAAACGCCAGCTCGATCAGGCGCCGGTCGCGGTCGCCGGCCTGGGTGCGCACATGGGTGAGGATAAAGCGGGTCAGCTGCTGGATCAGCAGTTTGCGCCCGGCGCCGGAGGCGCGCTCTTCCGCCGACAGGTTGCGGGCGGCGGCGAAGCTGTCTTCCTGCAGCTGGCGCGTGTGTTCCAGGCCCTGCTCGACGAAGTAGGTGAAGGAATCGCTGATCAGGTCGTTCAGGTCTTTGAAGTAGTAGGTGGTCGCGGCCAGGGGCACGCTGGCCTCGCGGGCCACGGCGCGGTGGCGGATGCCGCGGATACCCTCCTTGACGATCAGCCGCAGCGTGGCCTCGAGTATCGCCTTGCGGCGCTGGCGGCTGTCGGCGCGCTGGGCGCGACGGCCGTGATAGACCAGTTCAGACTTTCCACTGTCCACAGTCATAGTGAGATCCTTGTTTTTATTGTGCATTGTCGATCGCGTAACTTGATCGGGCGTCCCATTCTAGCCGAACAGTCGCAAATGGCCACCGCGCCGGCGAGGAACGGCGCGCCAACGCCATTACAGCGCATTACACGGGCTCAGCATCCCGTATCTGTACGGTTCTCGAGAGCCGGGTGGATCAGCCGATCTTGCCGGTAACCCTGACCCGCTTCGAGCCGGGCACGATTCGGACCTGCTGGCTGCGGCGGCGTTCTATACCGGCGTCTATCGCATTCTTCGCCGCGATCAGCAGGCCGGCCACCAGGAAGGCGCCGGGCGGCAGCACCGCGACCAGGAAGCCGGGGTAGTCGGGCCCCAGTACCGGTATGGCCCAGTCCGCGGCCATGGGGCCGAGCAGCAGGTCCATGTCCGCAAACAGGGTGCCCTGGCCGAGGACCTCGCGCACCGCGCCTATCGCGATCAGCACCGCGGTAAAACCGGCGCCCATCATAAAGCCGTCCGCCAGCGACGGCAGCACCGGGTTCTTGCTGGCGAAGGCGTCGGCGCGGCCGAGAATGGCGCAGTTGGTGACGATCAGTGGAATAAAGATACCCAGCACCAGGTACAGCTCGTAGGTGAAGGCCTTCATCAGCAGTTCGACGCAGGTGACGAAGGTGGCGATGATCATCACCGAGGCGGGCAGGCGCACCGTGTCCGGCATCTGCCGGCGCACCAGGGACACCGCCAGGTTGGAGCAGGTGAGCACGCCGGTGGTGGCCAGCCCCAGGCCGATGGCGTTGACCACCGAGCCGGTCACTGCCAGCAGCGGGCACAGCCCCAGCAGCTGCACCAGCGCGGGGTTGTTCTTCCACAGGCCGTTGTGGGCTATCTCGCCGTAACCCGGTGTCGCCATCAGTTCTTCTCCGAATCGGGATTGGCCGCCTGGGCCTGTTCCACTTCCACCGCGCGCTCGGATACGGGCGCGTTGAATATCTGCTCGTGGTGGCGGGCGACGAAATCCAGTACCGTGCGCACCTGGTTCACCACCGCGCGCGGGGTGATGGTGGCACCGGTGAACTGGTCAAAGGCGCCGCCGTCCTTCTGTACCTTCCACTCGCTGCGGGGCGGGTCTTGCAGCGACAGGCCGTTGAACTGCAGTATCCAGTCGCTCTTTTTCAGGTCCACCTTGTCGCCGAGGCCCGGGGTCTCTGCGTGGCTGGTCACGCGCACGCCGGCGATGGTGCCGTCGCGGTTGACCCCGACCAGCATCTCAATCGGGCCCGAGTAGCCGTCGGGCGCCACGGTGGGAATGATCACGGCGGTGATCCGGCCGTCGTCCTCCCGCGCCAGATTGATATCGCCGCCTTCACTGAGGCCCAGCGCCTTCCAGTAGGGTTTCGGGATCGGGTAGGTGTCCAGCAGCAGGTCGTTGCTGTGGCGCTCCAGCGGAATGATTTCCAGCAGCGCCCGGGCCGACGCCTCGCGGATCGCGCGCTCGATCGGCTCGCGGGTGGTGATCTGGGTCACCGCCAGGGTGCCGGCGGTGACCACCGCAAACAGGGTCAGGACCACCGCATTGGTTGCCATCGATTGTTTCAGCATTGGCGCTCCCCATTGCCGATGGGCCAGTGCGTAGGATGGGCCGCGCGCGGCGCGCCCATCGAGGTAAAGGCGCGTTTCACTATCGCTCCTCCACGTCGGTGGCGCGGCGCGGGGCCTTGTGGCCGTAGGTGCGCGGCAGCGTGTAGTTGTCGATGGTGGGGGCGGCGAAGTTCATCAGCAGCACCGCGAAGGCCACCGCGTCCGGGTAGGCGCCCCAGGCGCGGATCACATAGGTCAACAGGCCGACGCCGGCGCCGAAGATCAGGCGCCCCTTGTTGCTGGTGGCGCCGCTGATCGGGTCGGTGATGATAAAGAAGGCCCCGAGCATGGTGGCGCCGGAGAATAGGTGCAGCGCCGGCGAGCCCTCGGACAGGGAGCTGCCGCTGTCGTAGAAGAGCAGCGACATGAGCGTCAGGGTCGCGAGCATGGCCACCGGCGCGTGCCAGGTGATGATGCGCCGGAACAGCAGGAAGAGGCCGCCGATCAGGAAACCGAGGCTCGCGGTCTCCCAACCCAGCCCGGCGACGGTGCCCTGGCTGAGCACCGGCTCCATCTGATACAGCTGCGACAGCAGCACCGACTCGTTCAGGCGCACGATTTCCAGCGGCGTGGCGCGGGTGAAGCCGTCCACGCTGTAGTTACCGAACACCAGCGCGAGGGCCTCGCCGATGCCGGGGGCGCCCTGGATGATCTCCGCCGGGCCCACCCAGCGGGTCATATCCACCGGGAAGCTGATCAGCAGCACCACATAGCCGACCATCGCCGGGTTGAACGGGTTGTAGCCCATGCCGCCGTACAGATGCTTGGCCAGCACTATGGCTACCGCCGTGCCCACCACCGGCAGCCACCAGGCGCAGTAGGGCGGCAGGGCTATGCCGAGCAGCAGCGCGGTGACAAAGGCGCTGTAATCCCTCAGATAGAAGCCCACCGGGCGCCCGCGCAGCTTCATCACCGCCGCCTCGCAGGCGATGGCGGTGGCCGTGCACAGGGCGATATTGATCAGTACGCCGATGCCGAAATGGAGCACCAGCGCCAGCACGCCGGGAATGGTGGCGGCGGCCACCTGCAGCATGACCTTGGCGGTGCTGTCGCCCGTGCGGGCGTGGGGGGAGGAGGCGCGCATCAGTGCCATTACTGCTCCCCGCCGCTTGGGTTGTTCTGCTCGCGCATCTTCTGTTCCAGTTTCTTCTGCATTTTTTCCAGCGCGGTGGCAAAGGCGTCGACATTGCTGTCGTTCTCCGCGCGCGCCTTCTGCAGCCGCTGTTCGGCCTTGGCCACGCGCGCCTTCAGCGCTTCGATATCGGCGGCCAGTTTTTCCGCGTCAGTCATGCCTGCGCGGGCCGCGGCGGCGGCCTTGGCCTTCTCTATAGCCGAGGCCGCCGCGCGCTTGGCCGCGCTCTCCTGCTGTTGCGGCGCCGGCTCGGCCCGCTCCGGCTGCTTTGCCTGCTCCTGGGCCTGCGCCAGCTTCTGGCGCGCCTCCTGCAGCTTCAGTTCGGCGGCCTTCAGCTGCGCCGCCAACTGGTCGCGCTGGCTGCCTTCCGTCGCCTGCAGTTTCTGCTGCAGCCGCTCCACGCGGCTCTCGGCGCTGGTGAGCGCGCGTTGGGCGCGGGCCAGCTGCTGTTCCGGCGATGCCTGCTTGGCCTTGACCCGCGCCAGGGCGGCGGCCACCAGGTCCACCTCCTTCTTGGCGGCCTCGGCCTCTGCGCCGCCGGCCTGCTCGCGCTGCTGGCGCGCCAGCTCGGCGGCTTTGCGCCTGGCTTCGCGTTTGGCGGCTTTTTCCTTCTCCGCCTTTTCCAGGCGCAGCTTGCGAAACTCGAAGCGCTCGCGGGCGCGGTCGGACTTTTCCTTCTCCACCTCGGCCTGGCGGATATCCCCCTTGGCGGCGCGGTAGTACTGCACCAGCGGAATGCTGCTCGGGCAGACGTAGGAGCAGGCACCGCACTCGATACAGTCGAACAGGTTGTAGGCCTGCAGCTTCTCGCGGTCGTCCGCGCGCGCGTACCAGTACAGCTGCTGCGGCAGCAGCGAGGCCGGGCAGACCTCGGCGCAGAAGCCGCAGCGGATACAGGCCTGGGCCGGCGGCGGTGGCGGCAGCTCCTTCGCGGTGGGCACCAGTATGCAGTTGGTGGTCTTGATCACCGGCGCGCGCTCGTCGTCGATGGTGTAGCCCATCATCGGGCCGCCGATGATCACCTTCTGCATCAGCCCCCTGTGGGCGCCGTGTTGCTTGAGGATATGTTTGATCGGGGTGCCGATCGGCACCTCGATATTGCGCTGCCGCTCCAGGGCCTGGCCCACGACGGTGGTCACGCGGCTGATCAGCGGTTCGCCGAAGCGCACCGCGCGGTAGACGGCGCGGGCGGTGCCGACGTTCTGGCACACGATACCGATATTGGCCGGCAGGCCGCGGTTGGGCACCTCGCGCCCGGTCAGTATCTGGATCAGCTGCTTCTCACCGCCGGACGGATATTTGGTCGGGAAGACCACCACATCGAAGCGGGTGCCCTTGGCCGCGGCGCGCATCGCGGCTATGGCCTCCGGCTTGTTGTCCTCTATGCCGATCAGCACCCGCTCCGGTTCGTCGAGGATATAGGCGATGATCTCCACCCCGGCGATGATCTCCTCCGCGCGCTCGCGCATCAGCATATCGTCGGCGGTGATATAGGGTTCGCACTCGGTGCCGTTGATGATCAGCGTGTCTATCTCGGCGCCGCCGTGGGGGTCCAGCTTCACCGCGGTCGGGAAGCCGGCGCCGCCCATGCCGGCGATGCCGCAGTCGCGGATTTTCTCCAGCAGGTCCACCGGGTTCTGGCTGCGGAAGTCCTCGCAGGGAGTCAGTTCACACCAGCGCTCCTCGCCATCGGTGCGGATGGTGATGCAGTCCGCCGGCAGACCGGACGGGTGCGGCACCGGTGCCGGCTCTATCGCCATCACCTTGCCGGAACTGGGCGCGTGTACGGCGCAGCTGATCAGCCCGTCCGCCTCGGCGATCTTCTGCCCCTTCATGACATAATCGCCCAGCTTGACCAGCGGGATGGCACTGCCGCCTACATGCTGGGTCAGCGACACTATCAGATCCTCGGCCAGCGGAATACTGCCGATGGGCTCGCCGGTGGACTGGCTCTTGTTCTCGGGCGGATAGATGCCGCCGGGGAAGTCGCCGGGGCGCAGCTCCCGCGCTTTGGCGCTGGCGATCAGCTGTGCCTCGCGCGCGGCGCGGCGCTCGCGGGCCGATTCTCTCTCTGGCACGGGGCTCAAGCTGCGTCCCTCCCGTCACTGACTTGCACGCTGCGCCTGTCACTCGCGATCAGCTCTATGCCCTCGGGCGGTTTCGGCGGGTACCACTGCTGCAGCGGGGTTTCCAGTGGCACCATCTCGATGCAGTCCACCGGGCAGGGATCCACGCACAGGTCGCAGCCGGTGCATTCGTCCACGATGACCGTGTGCATATACTTGGCCGCGCCGACGATGGCGTCCACCGGACAGGCCTGGATACACTTGGTGCAGCCGATACACTCCGCCTCGCGGATAAAGGCCACCTTCTTCACGTCCTCGACGCCGTGCTCCGCGTCCAGCGGCATCGGCTCCATATCCAGCAGGTTGGCCAGCTCGTTGATCGTGGCCTGGCCGCCGGGCGGGCACTTGTTGATCGCATCGCCGTTCACAATGGCCTCGGCGTAGGGACGGCAGCCGGGGTAGCCGCACTGGCCGCACTGGGTCTGGGGCAGCAGCGCGTCCACCTGCTCGACCAGCGGGTCTCCCTCCACCTTGAAGCGCACCGCGGCATACCCCAGCAGGGCGCCGAAGGCCAGCGCCATACCGCCGAGGATCATCAGCGGGGTGGAGACTTCGGTAAACCAGTGCAGCATCGCGCCCCCTATACCAGACCGCTAAAGCCCATAAACGCCAGCGACATCAGCCCGGCGGTGACCATGCCGATGGCGGCGCCCTTGAAGGGTACCGGCACGTCCGCGGCGAACAGCCGTTCGCGCATCGAGGAAAACAGGATCAACACCAGGGAGAAGCCCACCGCGGCGCCGAAGCCGTACAGGGTGGACTGCACGAAGCTGTGCGCCTTCATAGTGTTCTGCAGGGCCACGCCGAGCACGGCGCAGTTGGTGGTGATCAGCGGCAGGAAGACGCCCAGCACCTTGTACATCAGCGGGCTGGTCTTGTGGATAAACATACGCGCGAACTGCACCACCACCGCGATCACCAGAATAAAGGAGATGGTGCGCAGGTATTCGATACCGAAGGGCTCCAGCAGGTAGGTGTTCACCAGGTAGGAGCAGATGGATGCCAGCGTCAGCACAAAGGTGGTGGCCCCGGCCATGCCCACGGCGGTCTCCAGCTTGTTGGAGACCCCCATAAAAGGACACAGGCCGAGAAACTGCACCAACACATAGTTGTTGACCAGTATCGTGCTGAGCAGGATGACGGCGAATTCGGTCATGGTTCTCCGCTGGTGTCAGTATCAGAGCGGCCTCATGGGGCAAAGCCTGGCAGCCTCGCCTCCTTCCCCCACCGGGGGCCAGGGCGGGGAGGGGCGCGGCTCCGGGCGCCGCGCAGGGGCGGTATTATGGGTGAGCGCCCGGGCGCCTTCAACTCGGCGGCTGCGGCCAACGGGCGGCAGGCTTCGATTCACGGAAGCCCGGTGCTGTGCCCGCGTGTAATTGACCCCGATGGGCGGGTCGGGTACAACGGGGGCAGGCTCGCGCACCGGTTCACAATAACGACAAGCGCAGCAGCGCTGCATGGAAGCCCCAGCCTATGGAAGAGTCCCAACTGCGCCGCTTCTGGCTGATAGAACTCATCGCCTATTGGGAGGGGCGCCTCACCACCACCCACCTGCGGGAGTTCTTTGGCATCAGCCGGCCCTACGCCAGCAGCGAGATCAACCGCTACCGCAGCCGCCATCCGAACAATCTGCTCGACTACCGGCACAGCGACAGGGCCTATCTGCCATCCCCCCATTTCGAGCGCCACTACATCGGTGCCGACGTGGCCGAATACCTGAACTGGATGGCCGGTCTCAGCGCCCACTCGCAACCCCAGCACGCGGCCTGCCGGCTGCCCAATCTGGTGCTGAGGCACCCGGCCCGCAACGTCACCCCGCAGCTGATGCGCCCGCTGGTGCAGGCCATCCGCGAACAGCGGCGCGTGGAGGTGGACTACGGCTCTATCGCCAACCCAAACCGCGAGGGGCGCATCATAGTCCCCCACACCTTCGTCAACACCGGCCTGCGCTGGCACCTGCGCGCCTGGTGCGAAAAGAACCAGCAGTACCGGGATTTCGTGCTGAGCCGTTTTCACGGCCGGCCGGAAGTGCTGGACAAGTCCCCCCACAGCGCCGCCGGCGACAGTGCCTGGAATACCGAAATCACCCTGATCCTCGAGCCCGATATGCGCCTGTCCGCCGAACAGAAGGCCGTACTCGAGCACGACTACAACATGGAGGGCGGCCAGCTCAGCCTCAAAACCCGCGCCGCCCTGGCCAGCTACCTGCTCAAGGAGATGCAGGTAAACACCAAGATGCTCGACGGGCGGCCGGAGGCGCAGCAGCTGGTGCTTGTTAATTATGACGACGTTAAGGCGTGGCTTTTTTAGGCGATGGCCAGGTGGGTTGGAGCGGAAGCGTCAAGTAGGGTTACGTGGATATTTGTGCAGTATTGGTGGTTCGCGGAGCTGCGGTTAGGGTTGCCGGAGCCTAAAGCGAAGGGAAGGAAATCTGATGTCGAAACCACAGCGGACAGAGTTTTACGCGCACTCCACTGATCGGGACGATAAGGTGGACTGGCAGTCTCTGGCAGATCACCTTTCGGCTGTGGGAGAGCTGGCCGCACAGAAAGCGGCCGTATTTGGAGGTGCGAGCCTCGCCCAGGTGGAAGGGCTGTTGCACGATCTGGGCAAGTATACGGAGGAGTTCCAGCAGCGCCTGGAAGGCAGCCCAGTGCGAGTGGACCACGCCACCCACGGCGCAGTGATGGCAGTAGAGCGCTATGGCTCAATTGGGCGATTGCTCGCTTATGCCATTGCCGGCCATCACGCCGGCCTCGCCAACGGTAGGGACAACGGTGAGCGCACCAGCCTAAAGGATCGCCTGAGAAAGGAGCTGCCGCAACTCTTGCCGCATTGGCAAGACGAAATTACTTTGCCGCAGAAGTTATCAGACCCCGCGGGCTTCCACCCGATAAAGGACCGCGGCTTTTTTCAGCTCGCCTTCCTTGGGCGCATGCTCTTTTCTTGCCTAGTGGATGCGGACTATCTCGACACGGAAGCCTTCTATCTACGCAAGGACGAGGGATTGGATGGCCGTGATCAGGCATTTCCCGATCTATCCGCGTTGCGCGAGCGCTTGGATCAGTACCTCGGTCGATTCAAGGCAGACTCCGATGTGAACCGCATCCGGGCCAAAATCCTCGAGCACGTACGAAATAACGCTGTGCGGGACCCAGGGCTTTTCTCCCTCAATGTGCCTACCGGCGGCGGCAAGACCCTGGCGTCACTGGCTTTTGCCCTTGATCACGCCATTGCCCACGGTCTGCGCCGGGTCATTTTCGTGATTCCCTTTACCAGCATCGTCGAACAGAACGCCGCGGTATTTCGTGAGGCACTGGGTGATCTGGGCGAAGTGGCAGTGCTGGAGCACCACAGCGCGTTCGTTGACGACGGCAAGAACAGTAGAGATTCTCAGTCCAGGGATAAGCTGCGCCTGGCGATGGAAAACTGGGCGGCGCCGATAGTGGTGACGACCTCGGTGCAGTTCTTCGAGAGCCTGTACGCCAATCGCAGCTCACGCTGTCGCAAGCTACACAATATCTCCGGCAGTGTAGTCATTCTGGATGAAGCGCAGACATTGCCGCTTAAGATGTTGATGCCCTGTGTCGCCGCCATGGACGAACTGGCGCTGAACTACCGTACCAGCTTGGTTCTCTGCACCGCTACCCAGCCGGCGCTTAAAAAAGAGGAGGGCTTTGCCAGCGGATTGGATAATGTGCGCGAACTGGCCCCAGATCCGGAAAGCCTGCAGCGGCAACTGGAGCGGGTACAAGTGCATTACAGGGGGCCACTTACCGACGAAGAGCTGGTGGACGAGCTGGCTGCCCACGAGCAAGTTCTGTGCATCGTCAACAGCCGACGTCACGCCCGCAGCCTCTACCAGTCCATCGCCCACCTCCCGGGCGCGCGTCATCTCACCACCCTGATGTGTGCCAAGCACCGCAGCCAAGCCTTGAAGGAGGTTCGCCAGCTGTTAAAAGACAACGAGCCCTGCCGGCTGATTGCGACGTCCTTGATAGAGGCGGGAGTAGATGTAGATTTTCCCGCCGTTTTTCGCGCCGAGGCCGGCCTGGATTCCATAGCCCAGGCCGCCGGCCGCTGCAACCGCGAGGGCAAGCGCCCCCTGCAGCAGAGCAACGTCTATGTGTTCGCCGTTGCCAGCGACTGGCCCACGCCGCCGGACGTGGAACAATTCGCCGGGGCGGCCAGGTCTGTTTTTCGCCGATATGAAAAGCCCTTGTCACTGGCTGCGATCCGAGACTATTTTCGAGAACTCTATTGGGTGAAGGGAAAGGAGCAGTTGGGCGCGGACATGCTGAAAATGGTCGAGGATGGCCGGCTTGAGGGCATCCCCTACGAGACTCTGGCCAAGGAATTCCGCATGATCGACAGCCGTATGCTGCCCGTGATCGTACCCTACGACGAGGATGCGAGAAAGGCACTGCGCGACCTTAGGTGGGCGGAGTCCTGTGGCGGCATAGCGCGGAGATTGCAGTCCTATCTGGTGCAGCTGCCCGAGCGGGCCTTGCGCGCTCTGAGGGAGACTGGAGCCGTTCAGCCGGTTGAAGCGGAGCGGTTCGGCGAACAGTTTATGGAGCTGGTCAACGGGGATCTCTACCGCAACGAGTATGGGTTGGATTGGGATGACCCTTCCTTCATTAGTGCGGAAAAATCGGTAATGTAGATGGGGCGCCGCTTGGCGGCGAGGATAGAATCAGGGGAGAAAAAGAATGGCATATGGAATAAGACTAATGGTCTGGGGAGAGCGCGCCTGTTTTACCAGGCCGGAAATGAAGGTGGAGAGAGTGAGCTACGACGTAATCACTCCCTCCGCGGCGCGCGGAATACTGGAGGCCATTCACTGGAAACCGGCTATCCGCTGGGTGATCGATCGGATACAGGTGCTCAAGCCTATCCGTTTCGAGTCCATCCGCCGCAATGAGGTGGGCAGCAAGATCAGTGCCCGCAATGTGAGTACTGCCATGAATGCCGGCAGCACGGCCGGGTTGGTCCATTATGTGGACCAGGACCGGCAACAGCGCGCAGCCACAGTGTTGCGCGACGTGGCCTATGTGATTGAAGCCCATTTCGAACTCACCGATAAAGCCGGCACGGATGATAGCGAGGGCAAGCACCTGGACATCTTCAACCGTCGCGCACGCAAGGGCCAATACTTCCACGCCCCTTGCCTGGGCGTGCGTGAGTTTCCGGCCGACTTCCGCCTCATGGAAGAAGGTGAACCGGAGCCAAATCCCGATGCATCACTGGTCGGTGAGCGCGATCTGGGCTGGATGCTGCACGATTTCGACTTTAAGAACGACTGCGAGCCGCGATTCTTTCGCGCCCTGATGCGCGATGGCTTGATAGACGTGCCGCGGTTTTCCGGTGAGGAGGTCAAGGCATGATCCTCTCTGCTCTCAACAACTACTATCAGCGGCTGGTAGAAAGCCAGGAAGATGGCATAGCCCCCTTCGGGTACAGCCAGGAAAAAATCAGCTATGCGTTGATCCTGGCTGAGAATGGCAGCCTTGTGGATGTTCAGGATATTCGCGATACCAGCGGCAAGAAGCCGGTACCTGCAATATTGACCGTGCCTCAACCACCCAAACGCTCCGCCAATATTGCACCCTGCTTCTTGTGGGATAAGTCTTCTTACGTTCTGGGAGTAACCTCCTCGGAGGATACTAAGTCGCGGAAACGGGCGGTCGAGACTCACCAAGCATTTAAAGATATACACCGGGAGTTGCTGAAAAATTGCGATAGCCCGGCGCTCAAGGCGTTGTTGGCGTTTTTTGACTGGTGGAGACCGGAGGCGTTTGATTCTTCGTCGTTGTTCTCTGAGTCCATGCGGGACGCCAACTTTGTATTCCGGTTGGATGGAGAGATGGAATATTTCCATGAATGCCGCGAGGCGCAGCTGGTGCGCCGGAGTATGTTGCAGAAATCTGAGAGCCCCAGTGAGTTTTGTTTGGTTACTGGGGAGCGCACGCCGGTTGCCCTTCTTCACCCCTCTATTAAAGGAGTCTACGGCGCCCAGACAGCCGGCGCCTCCATAGTCTCTTTCAACCTGGATGCTTTCACATCCTACGGAAAATCCCAAGGGCAAAATGCCCCGATATCCGAGCAGGCTACCTTCGCCTACACCACGGTATTGAACCATCTGCTTCGAAAGGGTAGCCGCCAACGACTGCAACTGGGAGATACCACAGTGGTCTTCTGGGCCGAGGTGGGTTCCGCAGTGCAGGCCCGGGCGGCGGAGGGACTGTTTGCTGAGCTGCTCGATCCGCCGGCAACAGATGCCTCCGAAACCGACAAGCTGCGACCGGCGCTGGAGGCCGTTGCCAAGGGCAGACCCCTGAGGGACCTCGATCCAGAGCTGGAAGACGATACAAAACTACATGTGCTCGGTCTTGCTCCCAATGCCTCCCGCCTGTCGGTACGTTTTTGGGAAACCGGATCACTGCACAGCTTTGCCGAGCGCATGGCGCAACATTACAGCGATTTGGAGTTGCGGCCGCTGCCCTGGAGGACGGAGCCTTCCATCTGGCGGTTGCTGTTGCAAACAGTGCCTCATCGGGAGGGCAGTCAGCCAAAGTCCGATGACATTCCACCGCAGCTCGCCGGTGAAATGACCCGGGCCATACTCACCGGGCGCCGGTATCCCGGCAGCCTGCTTTCCAACCTGATTATGCGTATGCGCGCCGACGGTGATATATCGCCACTGCGTGTGGCTCTGTGCAAAGCTGTATTGGCCAGAGATGCGCGTATTGCCAATAAAGCCAAAGAAAAGGAGATCCCCATGAGCCTCGATATCGATAATGCCGAGCCTGGCTACTTGCTGGGGCGGCTCTTTGCCGCCTTGGAAAATATCCAGCAATCGGCGCTGGGGCGCGATATCAACGCCACTATCCGAGATCGCTATTACGGTGCCGCATCCGCTACGCCGGCCAGCATTTTTCCCGTGCTGGTGCGCAATGCTCAGCACCACCTCAGCCGCTTGCGTAAAGACAAGCCCGGAGCTGCGGTCAATCTGGAAAAGCAGATCAACGAGATAGTGGACAAACTGCCCCCCAGCTTTCCCAAGAGCTTGCGCATTGAAGCCCAGGGGCGCTTCGCCATCGGCTACTACCACCAGAACAAGGCGCGCTTCGGCGGCCAGGAATCCAGCACAGAGGAAGGAGAAAAATAATGACCGCCATCGCTAACCGCTACGAGTTCGTGTATCTGTTCGACGTTACCAACGGCAACCCCAACGGTGACCCAGATGCCGGCAACCTGCCGCGTCTGGACCCGGAGACTAACCAGGGCCTTGTGACCGATGTCTGTCTCAAAAGAAAAATTCGCAACTACGTAAGCCTTGAAAAGGAGGGGGAGCCCGGCCACGGCATTTACATGCAGGAAAAATCCGTGCTGAATAACCAGCACAAGCTAGCCTATGAAGCGCTCGATATAGAGCCGGTATCCAAGAAGCTGCCGAAGGAAGAGGCCAAGGCCAGGCAGCTGACCGCCTGGATGTGCAAAAACTTCTTCGACGTGCGCGCCTTCGGGGCTGTCATGACCACCGAAGTCAATGCCGGCCAGGTGCGTGGACCAATCCAGATGGCCTTTGCCTCTTCCATAGATCCGGTGGTTCCCATGGAAGTTTCCATTACCCGTATGGCGGTGACCAACGAGCGCGACCTGGAAAAAGAACGCACCATGGGCCGCAAGCACATAATCCCCTACGGCCTCTACCGCGCCCACGGCTACATTTCTGCCAAGCTGGCCGAACGCACTGGATTCTCCGAAGAAGACCTGGAGCTGCTCTGGCGTGCCCTGACGAATATGTTCGAACACGATCGCTCCGCCGCGCGTGGCGAAATGGCGGCGCGCAAACTGATCGTGTTCAAGCACGAGCATCCCATGGGCAATGCGCCGGCTCACAAGTTGTTTGAAACGGTCAAAGTCGAGCGGATAGAGGGTTCGGATGACACTCCCGCCCGTGGCTTCCAGGACTACCGCGTCACCGTAGACGCAGAATCCCTGCCTCAGGGAGTATCCGTCGAGGAAAAGCTGTAGGCAGCCACAGTGGACGATTTTCTGCCCCTCTCCGCCCTACAACATTACGCCTACTGCCCACGGCAGTTCGCACTGATCCATGTAGAGCGGGTGTGGGCGGAAAACCGCTATACCGCCGAAGGGCGCATGCTGCACGAGCGGGTGGATTCCGGGGCGGCCGAGCAGCGCAAGGACGTGCGATTCGAGCGCAGCGTGATGCTGCGCTCGGAGCTGCACCGCCTGAGCGGAAAGCTCGACCTGCTGGAGGTCCACGGAGGAGAGTGCTTTATTCCGGTGGAGTACAAGCGCGGCAAGCCCAAGTTGCAGGACTGGGATCGCATCCAGGTATGCGCGCAGGCCCTGTGTCTTGAGGAAATGCGCTCCATCCGCGTGGAGGAAGGCGCCATATGGTACTGGGAGGTGCGGCGGCGTGAAACTGTTGCGCTGACCGAGGAGATCCGAGAAGCGACGCTTGCGGCCATCGAGTCCTGCCACGCACTGATCGAACAGGGCAAAACCCCCAGGCCGACAGTGGATGAAAGCCGCTGCAAAGCCTGCTCCCTGCGTGACCTGTGCCGGCCGGGCCGGTTCCGCCGGGACAGTTCGGCCCGTTACACAAGGATGCTGTTTGAACTGTGAAGAAACTCCTCAACACCCTCTACATCACCCGCCAGGAAAGCTATCTTCACAAGGAGCGGGAAACCATCGTCATCAAGCAGGGCGATGAAAAGCTGGGCCAGTTTCCCGCGCTTTCCCTCGGCGGCATCCTGTGCTTCGGTCGGGTTTCCGTGTCGCCTTTCCTCATGGGGTACTGTGCGGAAAACGGTATCGGTATCGCCTTCTATACCGAGTTTGGCCGCTTCCTCGCCCGGGTGCAAGGGCGCCAGACCGGCAACGTACTGCTGCGCCGCACCCAGTATCGCTGGGCAGACAGTAGCGAACGCAGCACCGATATCGCGCGGCTGATTGTGGCGGCGAAGATTGCCAACAGCCGCTCTGTACTTCAGAGGGAGCTGAGGAACCACGGTGACAACCCCGCTCTCAGTGCCGCCGCCGAAAGATTGGCATCCAGTTTGCGGCGTGCCCGCACCGCCAAATCTGTAGAAGAAGTGCGAGGTATTGAAGGCGATGCTGCCAGCAGTTATTTCTCCGTGTTCGATGAGCTCCTGCGCGGCTCGGGATTTGCCTTCGGTGGCAGGGTGCGGCGGCCGCCCACGGACCCGGTTAACGCCCTCTTGTCCTTTGTTTATTCCCTTGTCGCCCAGGAGTGTGTATCGGCATTGCAGGGGGTAGGGCTCGATCCCTATGTCGGTTACCTGCACAAAGACAGGCCGGGCCGGGCCAGTCTCGCCCTCGACCTTCTGGAAGAGTTCCGGGCATCTTGGGCCGACCGCTTCGTACTCACCTTGGTCAATCGCCGTCAGGTACAGCCTGGAGATTTCGTAACGGAAGCCAGCGGCGCAGTGCGTTTGCAGGACGACGCCAGGAAAAAGCTACTGGCGCTCTACCAGGAGCGCAAACAGGTGGAACTGACGCATCCCTATTTACAGGAACAGCTGCCCATCGGTCTTCTGCCTCACAGTCAGGCATTGCTGCTGGCCCGCCATCTGAGAGGGGATACCGAGTACTACACGCCTTATTTGGTAAAATAATATGCTGGTTCTCGTTACCTATGATGTCAGCGTAACTACGGCAGAGGGGCGTAAACGCTTGAGAAACATCTCCAAGATCTGCCTGGACTACGGTGTCCGCGTTCAGAATTCCGTGTTTGAATGCGAGGTGGACCCGGCGCAGTTCGCTTTCCTCAAGGGCCGGCTGCTGGAAACCTACGATCCTGATGAAGACAGCCTGAGGTTCTACTCTCTTGGCAAACGCGGGCGCCAGCGGGTTGAACACTTCGGAGCCAAGCCGGTTGAAGACCCTCTGCGTGATACGCTCATTCTGTAACCGCTAGCCCCCGGCTCTCACAGAATCCTGGGGAGGCTAGCGGTCCCCCAACCCATTGAACTTCTTAGGGCTGCCTGTTTTTTGCGCAGGTCCTGTGGCTGTAGTTGGAGTTTGGAGGTTGGGCTAGCGGAAACTGCAGGTTTTTTCTTTGCTCTTTAACAACTTAGAATAGCGGGGTCGCGCCCTTCACGGGCGCGTGGATAGAAACTACTACCTCGAACTGCGCGGAACCGAAGCGCTGAGTCGCGCCCTTCACGGGCGCGTGGATAGAAACCCGGTCACGCTGCTGGCGGGCAGCAACGAGATTGGTCGCGCCCTTCACGGGCGCGTGGATAGAAACTCCGGCCAGGGTGGACGCTGCCTCGGCACCGCCGGTCGCGCCCTTCACGGGCGCGTGGATAGAAACGACAGGAGATTATCGAACTTGCGCCTGTGCATTAGGTCGCGCCCTTCACGGGCGCGTGGATAGAAACCGTCGCTAAGACGATCTTTCACCGCGGAACAGATGTCGCGCCCTTCACGGGCGCGTGGATAGAAACCCGAGTTACTACCGGGTAGAGCGGCCGGACTGGGCGGTCGCGCCCTTCACGGGCGCGTGGATAGAAACGCGTCTTCTTCGCGGGACTCCTCGGCCATTTTTTCGTCGCGCCCTTCACGGGCGCGTGGATAGAAACTACGTCGGCTTGGTATATGCCCACATTACCGTCGTCGCGCCCTTCACGGGCGCGTGGATAGAAACAAGACCACCGTGGGCGGCATCTTCCGCGGCCTGCGTCGCGCCCTTCACGGGCGCGTGGATAGAAACAGCATCATCACCGCCCGCGGTTTGCTGGTAATGAGTCGCGCCCTTCACGGGCGCGTGGATAGAAACTTGTCGAACTCCGAGTACTTGAACTCCCGGGTGCCGTCGCGCCCTTCACGGGCGCGTGGATAGAAACGATGAGTCGGCGATCTGCCCATGCCAATGGCCCGTCGCGCCCTTCACGGGCGCGTGGATAGAAACAATGCGCCGCCCCAGCCAGCGCACCACCGGCACCGTCGCGCCCTTCACGGGCGCGTGGATAGAAACTTAAATGCCCACACTCCGCCCAGCACCAGGGCGCGTCGCGCCCTTCACGGGCGCGTGGATAGAAACTACCCACTCCTGATAGGCGGGCAGCACTACGAAACGTCGCGCCCTTCACGGGCGCGTGGATAGAAACGCCGAGAGGCACCGCCTCAACCAGAGGTGGCTGACGTCGCGCCCTTCACGGGCGCGTGGATAGAAACATGGTTTCCCTCCCGCACTGACTGACCGGCGCGCGTCGCGCCCTTCACGGGCGCGTGGATAGAAACTCCGCTGCTATGGAGGGGGCCTCCGGCACTGCGGTCGCGCCCTTCACGGGCGCGTGGATAGAAACAGCTCCACTGCCACCGCGTCCGCGCTATTCGCGGGGTCGCGCCCTTCACGGGCGCGTGGATAGAAACTATATCGGCGGCTCAGCCCGGTACACGGCGGGTTGGTCGTCGCGCCCTTCACGGGCGCGTGGATAGAAACATGGGGCCGTGATGCAGTCGGGCATGGTAGGCGCTGGTCGCGCCCTTCACGGGCGCGTGGATAGAAACCTGATGGTTCGAACCATTGCCGGCGGCGTGTGGGCGTCGCGCCCTTCACGGGCGCGTGGATAGAAACCCGATGGTGCCGAACGGCCTGGGCGGCTACCGCTAGTCGCGCCCTTCACGGGCGCGTGGATAGAAACCCGCGCCTTGGCGCGGGAGCAAAGAGGGCCGGCGGTCGCGCCCTTCACGGGCGCGTGGATAGAAACGCATCGAGTTCGACGTAGACGCCGCGGCCACAAGGGTCGCGCCCTTCACGGGCGCGTGGATAGAAACGAGGTGGAAAGCCTGCACGACCAGCCGCAAGAGCGTCGCGCCCTTCACGGGCGCGTGGATAGAAACGCGCGAACGATAGAGTCGATCATCTGCATTTTGGGTCGCGCCCTTCACGGGCGCGTGGATAGAAACCAAAATCGAGAATGGCCGCCAGCGGCTGCCGGTGGTCGCGCCCTTCACGGGCGCGTGGATAGAAACCGAGTCCGCCGCTGCGGCCAGCGAGGCCGCTGCGTCGCGCCCTTCACGGGCGCGTGGATAGAAACTCTTTCACGATCTTGCCTTTATCGTCTCGTCGGTACGTCGCGCCCTTCACGGGCGCGTGGATAGAAACTTGGCCTTGTCGTTCTGGCGGTCGGATTCGATCAGGTCGCGCCCTTCGCGGGTGCTTGGATAGAACCATCGATGTGCTGAATCATAGCGCCAACTAGGGCCGTCATGCCCTTCGCGAACGTGTGGGTAAAACTACGGTAGGATTTAGCCCCTACGCTTGGTGGTGCGTGCCGTAACACTTGTTGAGGCGTGGAAAAATAGACTAATAAATAGCGCAATTTTCAGTCGAGCGATAACTACGGGGCACGGCAACTTGTATATCGTTGGCTATAACAAATATACCTACTAGATCTTTCGGTCATCGGAAATTATTTTCTCCTCCGCCTGCGCCTCTGGTCCAGGCAATCGACCAAGATAGTCAGCCCCTCATGTGGGTCCGCTCCCAGTGCTAGGCAGTATTCGACGAACTCCACCACATCGATCTTCCGGTCCTGCTCCATTTTGCCTAGCACTGAATGGTGCCGCCCCACCAACTCTGCTGCTGCGCGGAGAGAGAGGCCCCGCTCCTCCCGCTGATCTCTTAGCCAGCTTCGGAGTCGGTCATAGGCGGGTGAGTAAACAGAGGTTTTCATTGTCTCGATGATAGAGACGGTGGCAGGGTGTCGGGAATTTCGAGACAGGCGGGCCGGAGGCTCGGGGAGGAGGCTCATGCAACCCATTGATCGGCAGATCGATCAACTGCCCTATCCGTTGGACCGGATTCTGTGGGCCGCCCGCAGCCTGCTGGAAAAGGGGGCCGGCGGTGAGAGTAGCAGGGAGCGGATCGCGGCCGCTTTTGTGTTGGAGCGTATGGAATATCTGCCGAGCGGCTGGGGGGCGATAGAGGCCTGGGAGCGGCTGGATATAGAGTGGCAGTTTTACGTCAAGCATCTGCGGCAGGAGTACAAGTGCCTGATCGACGGGATGGAAGTCCGTGTGGCAAGTCGGGAGGGGGAATAACCTGTCTTTTTAAGGAGCCCTTTCCCTCTCGTTAAGTTGGCTGTTGCTACCCCCACAGCGGCTTTCATCGGCCGCCACTAGAGCGGCCGAACTGGGCCTCGATTCAGGCCGCTACAGGTTCTGTTGCCTCAACGGCTTGCCCCGCATGCGGGAGTGGGGCGGCAGGCCGGTCTTCGCCGGTTTTCACGACGGCCTGCATGGGCTGGGCCGGGCTTTCTTCTTCAATCTGGAAGCGCGCCACCAGCTCCTGCAGCTGCCGGGCCTGTTCCTCCAGTGACCGGGCCGCGGTGCTGGATTCCTGTACGAGCGAGGCATTTTGCTGGGTTACGGCGTCTATTTGGGTCACGGCGGCCGTAACTTGGTTGATGCCGCTGATCTGCTCGCCCGTCGCTGTGGAGACCTCGAGCATCAGTGCGGCCAGGTCGTTGATGGCTGACACTGTTTGGTCAATGGTTGCACCACTGCGCTCCGCCTGGGCGGCACAGCGGCTGATCATTTCTTGGGTTTCTTCCAGCATCGAGCGGATCTTGCCGGCGGATTCTGTGGTACTGCTGGCGAGGCTGCGCACCTCTTCCGCCACTACCGCAAAGCCCCGCCCTTGTTCCCCGGCTCTGGCCGCTTCCACTGAGGCGTTGAGAGCGAGAATGTTGGTTTGGAAGGCGATACCGTCAATGACCTCGATTATGCCGTTCATTTCACTTGAGCGGTGGGCAATTTCCTGCATCAGAGACACGCTGGTCTTCACCTCCTCCCCACCGGCTCGCGCGCTGTCGGACGCGCTACTGGCAAGGTCGCTGGCTTTTTGCGTGGTCTGGGTATTCTGCTGGGCGGTGGCAGAAAACTCCTCCATGCTCGCTGCGGTCTCCTGCAGTGCAGCTGCCTGTTGCTCCGTGCGTGTTGAAAGCTCCTGAGCCCCTGCGGCCACCTCGTTGGCCCCTGTGTGCACGGAGCTGCTGGCACTGCGCAGACCGGCGACCAGGGCTGTGAGCGAGCGGCTCATCTCGCGCATTGCGGTCAGCAACATGGCAGCTTCATCTCGGCCGGTGACAGTGATGTCTTGGCACAAATCTCCCTGACTAATCCGCTCGGCAACATCCACGGCAGATCGCAGCGGATTGGTGATACTGCGGGTAATGGCGATGGAGAGCAGTACCGCCAGCGCAAGGGCAAATATCGTTACCGTCATTAGCCACAGCGTCGCACGCTCATAGGCCTTGGCCATGGTTGGCATCACTGCGGTCATATTCGCGGTGGCGATTTCGTTGATGGCGTCGGCGTGTTTTTCCAGGTTGTAGATATTTTCTTTGTGCTCAGCGAAGGCCGCATTGGCCGATTGGGGAGTCGTCAGTTCTCGAGACAGGATGCGCTCGTGAATGCTTGCGAAGTCCTTGCGATAGGCGGCCAGGGCCTGTTCGGCCAGCTGGTAGTGTTGCTGTAGGGTGTCATCCTCGGTCAGAGAGCGTCCGAACGTCAGGGCTTCCGACAGCACATCGCCGGTTTCCTGCCAGCGCTGAAAATAGGACTGCACCTTGTCCCGTGATCTGATATTGATAAGCACGTCTTTTTCATAGCGCCGCTCTTCCAGTGCCAGGCTTTGTATCCGCTGGGCATTGAGGGCTATCGCAGCGGTCACATTGAGTGCTTCGTCAGCGGTGTTTTTTAGCTTTGACAGCGAGTAGAAGCCCACTCCGGTAGCCAGAGCCAGAAGCCCTGAGGTGACGGCGAAGGCGAGCGCGAGCCGCGCTCCTATTTTAATGCGGTTTAACATTGCTCCCCTCTAGAATATGTTTCGTAGCTGTTCAGCTTATCGGCGGAGGCGCCAAATTCTTGAAAGCGGGACGTGTCTTGGGTGTAGCTTCAGCTCTTGTGGGCTGGACCGGTCACCCGTTTTGGGGCAGCTGTGCGATAGCGTTTTTGTTGCCTATGATTTCCCTTCAGCCACTGTGGAACAGGCTATGGAGAAGGAAAACTTTACAGTCAGGCACATGCGCCCAGCTGAACTGGCGCTGGCCCTGCGATGGGCCGCGCGGGAAGGCTGGAACCCCGGTTTGCACGACGCGGCCTGCTTTCTCGCGGCGGATCCGCAGGGGTTCTTTATCGGGCTGCTCGACGGCGAGCCGGTCGGTTCGATATCCGCGGTGCGCTATGGTGCGGAGTTCGGTTTCCTGGGGCTCTACATCGTCGATCCGGCCCATCGCGACCGGGGCTTTGGCGAGCGTCTGGCGCGGGCGGGTGTTGAGCATTTGGCGGGGCGGAATGTGGGGCTGGATGGGGTGCTCGCGCAGCAGGAGAACTACCACAGGTCCGGTTTTCAGTTTGCCCACCGCAATATGCGCTACCTGGGGCTGACCGGGCTGGCGGCTGGCGATGCTGTGGAAGGCGGCGATCCGGTCCCGCTGGCGCGGGTGCCGTTCGACGCACTGCTGGCCTACGATTGCCAGTTGTTCCCCGGGCCGCGCGAGGCCTTTCTCAGGGCCTGGATCAGTCAGCCGGACGCCGTGGCGCTGGCCTGTGTCGAGGGAGGCGAGCTGCGCGGATACGGGGTTTTGCGCCCCTGTATCGAAGGCTACAGGATAGGTCCGCTGTTTGCCGATGGGCCGGAGCAGGGCGAGGCGCTGTACCGCGGGCTGACGGCCCGCGTGCCGGCGGGGCGGCAGGTCTTCCTGGATATCCCCGAAGTGAACCCTGACGCCCAGGCCCTGGCGGAGCGCCACAGGATGGAGATGGTGTTTGAGACGGCGCGTATGTACAGCGGCGCGGTGCCGGATATTCCACTGCAGCGGGTCTTTGGTATCACGACGTTTGAGCTGGGCTGAGCGGTGCGCTGGCTAAACGGCATTTGAAAAAAAGGCGTATACCAATAGTATGCGCCTTACGAATGATTGTCGGGAGCCGATGCAATGTCAGATAACAGCTACACGCCGCCCAGAGTCTGGAAGTGGGACAAAGAGAGCGGCGGCAAGTTTGCCAACATCAACCGCCCCGTGGCCGGGCCGACCCACGACAAGGCGCTCCCGGTGGGCAGGCACCCGCTGCAGCTGTATTCCCTGGCCACGCCCAACGGGGTCAAGGTGACGATTATGCTCGAGGAGCTGCTGGCGCTGGGGCACGAGGGGGCCGAGTACGACGCGCACCTGATCGATATCGGCGAGGGGCACCAGTTCAGCAGCGGCTTCGTCGAGGTGAATCCCAACTCGAAAATACCGGCGCTGGTCGACCGGAGCATGCACCCGCCGATCCGGGTATTCGAGTCCGGTTCGATTCTGCTCTACCTGGCGGAGAAGTTCAGCGCTTTCCTGCCGCACACGCCGGCACAGCGCACCGAGTGCCTGAACTGGCTGTTCTGGCAGATGGGCAGTGCGCCCTTTCTCGGCGGCGGCTTCGGCCACTTCTACGCCTACGCGCCGGAGAAATACGAATACCCGATCAACCGCTACGCGATGGAGGTCAAGCGCCAGCTGGATGTACTGGACCGGCAGCTGGCCGAGCACCCGTATATCGCCGGCCGGGAATACACCATCGCGGATATGGCGATCTGGCCCTGGTACGGGGCGCTGGTCAAAGGCAAGATCTACGACGCGGCGGAATTCCTTACTGTCCACACCTACGAGAATGTGGTGCGCTGGGCCGACGAGATCGCCGAGCGGCCGGCGGTAAAGCGCGGCCGTATGGTCAACCGCACCTGGGGCGAGCCCAGTTCGCAGTTGCACGAGCGCCACGATGCCAGTGATTTCGATACCCGCACTCAGGATAAAATCGGCGGCGATGCCGAGGGCCGCTAAGCCCTGTTCAAATGGCCTGGCCCGCCCGGAGCGTCGCCGCTCACAGGGCGCGCCAGCTGAGAAAAAAACGCAGCGCGCGCGAGGGCGCCGGTGTGCGCAGCAGTCTCTGGGCGAGGAATCCGCCGATCAGCGCGAGGCCGAGCAGGGCCGGGAGGGGAATATCCTGCACCTGCCGGCGCACTTCCCGCTTCTGTTGCGCCAGCAGTGTTCGCGCGCAGCGGCGCTGCCGATCCATCTCCCGGCGGCAGTGTTCGATACGCTTATTTAAAGAGTTCACGGACATCGTTCAGCGCCTCCTTCGCCTGCCGCCGGGTCTCGTCGAATCCGATCATTGTGCTCAGCTTTTTCTGATACAGCAGGATAGCGCCCAGAAGCAGGATCTGGGTCAGCACAAAGACGGCGAAGCCGACGTAGAGGGAATCTGAAAAGTAGTAGCCGATTAGCCCGGCACCGGCGCAGAGGCTCAACACCAGCGCCAGCGCCAGCGGCAACAGCAGCAGCTGCAGTGCGATGACGCGCTTGCCGGCCGCCAGCGTGCGGCTGAGTTCCAGGCGGGCCAGCGCCTGGAAATTGACCAGCCAGGCGGACAGCAGGGTCAGAGTGGCGTCGGCCCGTGTCAGCGCACTGGTTTCGCTGTCATCTTCTTTTTGCCCCGGCGCGGCACCGTCCCGGCCGCGACTTGGCGCGGCCGGTTCGGGTGTCTCGTCGGAAGCTCGAGATTTGTCGATACGAGCCATGGATCAGGCGCTCCACAAAAGCCTGTGGGACGCCCTATTTCATCAGCTTCGCAATGATCCAGCCGGCGGCAAAGGCACAGCCGACGCTGAGAACGGGGTGCTCCTTGATTGAGGATTCCGCTTTCTCCGCAATTTCCGTCGCGCGTTGCTTGTTGGTCTGCACGGAGGATTTTGCGCGCGCCTTCAGGCTCTCTGCCGTGTCGTGCGCCGCCTCGCCCGCCAGTTGGTAGGCCTGAGCCAGCTTCTCACGGCTGGAGTTGTGTTGCATGGATTTTGCGGTTGCCATAAGAACACTCCTCATCAGAGGTTTGGGTGTATAGGTATCCTATAGTCGCAACCGCTGACCACAACCGCTATCGGGACTTCCCGGTCGGCCGCGGGGCCAGGCTACAGCGCGCTGCGCCAGCGGCGGATATTGTCGACCACGCCGTCGAGCAGGCGCTGGCGGCTCTCGCGGCTGATCCAGGCGTTGTGCGGGGTGATGATCAGGTTGGGGATATCCTCCGCCAACAGCGGGTGGTCGGCGGGCGGCGGTTCGCTGCTCAGCACGTCCAGCGCCGCGCCGCCGATACGGCCGTTTCTGAGCGCGTCGGCGAGGGCTTTTTCATCCACCAGGCCGCCGCGGGCGGTGTTGATCAGGAAGGCGCCGTCTTTCATCGCCGCGAGGAAGTCTTTGTCGACCAGCCCGTCGGTCTGTTCCGTGAGCGGGCAGTGCAAGCTGATCGCGTCGGATTCCGCGAGCAGTTTTTTCAGCGGTGTGCGGCCGGGTTTTTGTTCGCCGGTGAAGGACTCGGCGATAAGAAGTTTCATGCCCAGGGCCTCGCCGAGGGCGGCGACTTTGCGGCCCAGGTCACCGTAGCCGATGATGCCGAGATTCTTGCCGGCCAGTTCCACCACCGGGTAGTCCAGGCGGCAGAAAATCGGCGAGCGGCTCCAGTGCCCGGCTTTTACGTCTTGGTGGTACTGGTGCCAGCGGGTGGCCAGTGCCAGCAGCAGGGCGATGGTGTGCTGGGCGAGGGAGGTGCCGGTGTAGCCCTCGACGTTGCGCACCGGAATGCCCTTTTCGCGGGCGGCATCCATATCGATATTGTTGGTGCCGGTGGCACAGACGCAGATGAGTTTCAGTTTCGGGGCGCCGGCGATGAGCGCGCGGTCCAGCACCACCTTGTTGGTGATGACCACATCCGCGTCGGCGATGCGCGCGGCGGTTTCCGCCGGCGCGGTGGTTTCGTAAAAATCCCAGTGGTCGAGGCAGTTTTGCAGGGCGGAGGTGTCCAGTTCCTCCGGTTTCATGGTCAGGGTGTCGAGGAATACACCGCGCATCTTGAATTCCTTTTACTGCGATCTGGTCGAGAGATTGTTGTAGGAGCGGCCGTTGGCCGCGATCGGCATGGGAACGTTCCGAGCACGATCGCGGCCAACGGCCGCTCCTACAGGGGGGCGTTTACATCACCCGCATACCCGGCTTGGCGCCGGCGTGGGGTTCGAGTATCCACAGGTCCTTGCCGCCGGGGCCGGCGGCCAGCACCATGCCCTCGCTGACGCCGAAGCGCATCTTGCGCGGCGCCAGGTTGGCGACCATAACGGTGTGCTTGCCCTCCAGGTCCTCGGGCTTGTAGGCGCTCTTGATACCGGCGAACACCTGGCGGGTCTCGCCGCCCAGATCCAGGGTCAGCTTCAGCAGCTTGCCGGCGCCCTCGACGTGTTCCGCCTTGGCGATCAGCGCGATGCGCAGGTCCACCTTGGCGAAGTCGTCGAACTGGATTTCCGCAGCGATCGGTTCTTCCGCCAGCGGTCCGGTTTTTTCTTCTTTCTTGCCTTCCGCCTGCAGCTGCGCCAGGGATTCTCTGGCCGCTTCCATCACCGCGTCCACCTGGGTTTTCTCCACGCGGGCGAGCAGCGGTTTGAATTTTGCGATCTTGTGCCCGGCCAGCGGTGTGGTGGCCGCATTCCAGTCCAGCGCGCAGTTCAGGAACTCGGCCGCCTTGGCTGCGGTGTTCGGCAGTACCGGCGCCAGCCAGGTGATCAGGGCGCGGAACATGTTCACGCCCTGGGAGCAGATGGCCAGTACCTCTGCCTCTTTGCCTTCCTCTTTGGCCAGGGACCAGGGGGCCTTGTCGGCGATCCAGGCGTTGGCGGCGTCGGCCAGGCCCATGATCTCGCGCATCGCGCGGGCGTACTCGCGGCTCTCGTAGTGGTCGGCGATGCGCGGCGCGGCGTCGACAAACTGCTGCCAGAGTTTTTCATCGGCGAGTTCACCGGCCAGCTCGCCGCCGGCTTTGGTCACGAACTTGGCGGTGCGCGAGGCGATATTCACCACCTTGCCCACCAGGTCCGAGTTCACCTTGGCGATAAAGTCGTCCAGGTTCAGGTCCAGGTCGTCGACGCCTGAGGTGAGTTTGGCGGCGAAGTAGTAGCGCAGGTACTCGGGGTTCAGGTGGTCGAGATAGTTGCGCGCGTTGATAAAGGTGCCGCGGGACTTGGACATCTTCTTGCCGTTGACGGTCAGGAAGCCGTGCACGCACACCTTGGTCGGGGTGCGGAAGTCGGCGGAATCCAGCATCGCCGGCCAGAAGAGGGCGTGGAAGTTGACGATATCCTTGCCGATAAAGTGGTACACCTCGGCGTCGCTGTCTTTTTTCCAGTAGTCCTGCCAGTCTAGGCCGTTTTTGTCGCAGTAGTTCTTCAGGCTGGCCATATAGCCGATGGGCGCGTCCAGCCACACGTAGAAATACTTGCCCGGCGCGTCCGGTATCTCGAAACCGAAGTAGGGCGCGTCGCGGGAGATATCCCACTCCTGCAGGCCCTCTTCCAGCCACTCCGCCAGCTTGTTGGCCACTTCGTCCTGCAGGTGGCCTGCGCGGGTCCAGTCGCGCAGGAACTCGGTGAAGGCGGGCAGGGTGAAGAAGAAGTGCTCGGATTCCTTCTCGATGGGCGTGGCGCCGGAGATGGCGGATACAGGGTCGATCAGCTCGGTGGGGCTGTAGGTGGCCCCGCAGGCCTCGCAGTTGTCGCCGTACTGGTCCGGGGTGCTGCAGCGCGGGCAGGTGCCCTTGATATAGCGGTCGGCCAGGAACAGCTGCTTCTCCGGGTCGAAGGCCTGGGTGATGGTGCGCGAGGCGATATGGCCGTTGTCGGCCAGGCGCTGGTAGATCATCGCCGACAGCTCGCGGTTCTCCTCCGAGTGGGTGGAGTGGTAGTTGTCGACGCCGATCAGGAAGTCGGCGAAGTCGCGCTGGTGTTCCGCCTGCATATTGGCGATATGCTGTTCCGGTGTCAGGCCGAGCTGCTCGGCCTTCAGCATGATGGCGGTGCCGTGGGCGTCGTCGGCGCACATATACAGGCAGTTGTGGCCGCGCGCGCGCTGGAAGCGCGCCCAGATGTCGGTCTGGATATATTCGAGCACATGGCCCAGGTGCAGGGAGCCATTGGCGTAGGGGAGTGCGCTGGTGACTAGGATGTTGCGCGTATCGGACATCGGTTCTTCCATCGGCTGAGGGTTGTGGCCGGAACGGCCGTGGATCGTCAAAAGACCGCGGAATATAGCAGATTTGGCCACAGTGTAGGATGGGCAAAGCGCAGCCGGCCCATCGGATGGCGGGTCGCCGGGCCGGCCCGCTGGCGCTCGCTTTGTCCATCCTACACAATGCTGCCACCTGAACATTCGGAATAGAGGGAAGCACTGTGAGCGATCACCACCACGATCACGAGGATTTGCCGCAAGAGGTGCAGACGGAACTGGAGCGCCTGGCCGAGTGCCTGGGGCAGTTGCACGACCCGGCCAGCGGCCTGGTGCTGGACGAACTGGATGCGGAGATCGAAGTCGGCTTCGAAGACGGCACCGTATTTGTCGGCCTGACGCTCGGCTATCCCTGCGACAGCCAGCGGGAGCACTGGGACGCGCGGGTGCGCGAGGCCTGTCTGCCGATGCTGAAGGGCGGCCCGCTGGGCGCCAGCGAGCTGCAGTTCGAGCTGTTCAGTGAGATTCCGGCCACGCCGGCGGCCGGTGTGCCCGAGCCGCTGCGGGGTGTGAAAAATATCGTCGCGGTGGCCTCGGGCAAGGGCGGCGTGGGCAAGTCCACCACCGCGGTGAACCTGGCCCTGGCGCTGGCCGCCGAGGGCGCCAGCGTCGGCCTGCTGGATGCGGATATCTACGGCCCCAGCCTGCCGACCATGCTCGGCACCGAGGGGGTGCGCCCGCGGGTGAAGGAGCAGAAATTCTTCCTGCCGGTGGAGACGCAGGGGCTGAAGACCATGTCGCTGGGCTATCTGATGACCGAGGAGACTCCCGCGGTGTGGCGCGGCCCGATGGCCAGCGGCGCGTTGAACCAGATTCTGTCGCAGACTCTGTGGGGGGAACTGGACTATCTGGTGGTGGATATGCCCCCGGGTACCGGCGATATCCAGCTGACGCTGGCGCAGAAGACCACGCTGGCCGGCGCGGTCATCGTAACCACACCCCAGGATCTGGCGCTGAAGGACGCGATCAAGGGGGTGGAGATGTTCCGCAAGGTGTCGGTGCCGGTACTCGGTATCGTCGAGAATATGTCCCTGCACACCTGCTCCAACTGCGGTCACAGCGAGCCGATTTTCGGCAGCGGCGGCGGTGAGCGCATCGCCGCCGACTACGATACGCGCCTGCTGGGCCAGCTGCCGCTGGCGATGGCGATCCGCGAGGGCACGGATTCGGGCCTGCCCAGCGTGGCGGCAGAGCCGGACGGGGAGATCGCCGGCTTCTACCGCGAGATAGCCCGCCGCGCCGCGGCACAGGTGTGGCTCGGCTGCGGCGATGGGGAGGCGCCGGAAATCGAAATCGGCTGAGTCGCGCTTATTGGAATTTATTTGATTAAGATATCAGTTTGCCGCGCGATCTTTTACCGTGATGCAGTCGGCGCCGCAGCGGCGGCGCGGTTGCGATAAAAACAACAAACGCACAGAGGCCTGGCCCCGATGAGCATTCATATCACCTATCTCTCCGATCCCGGCATCGTCAGGATAGGTTTCCATGGCACCGTGGGGCTGGCCGAGCGCCGCGAGGCGGTTGCGCGGCTGCTGGCGAAGTATGGCCACCGCACGCCGCTGCGGGTACTGGTGGACCTGCGCTATGCGCACTCGGTGATGACGCCGGAGGAGCAGCGCCAGTTCGGCCGCTTTATCGCCGCGCACCCGGTGCTCGCCAAGGCGCATATCGCGGTGCTGTACGCACAGGAGCAATATACGTCGCTGGTGATCGTCAGCGAAGCCAGGCGGCACGGGCACGGTATACGGGAATTCCTGCTCGAGGCGGAAGCCGAAGCCTGGCTCGCGCAGGTAAAGAAGGGGGCGCCGTCGCCGGCGCTGGTGTAGCCCCGCCGGTTCAGGCGGCGGGGCACAGGAGCGCTGCTCCGCTCGATCAGGCGCTCTGCGCCTGCTGCGCCTGCTGCGCCTGGCGGCGGCGCTCCTCCTGCTTGCGGCGGCGCCGCGCGGCAATGACTTCCCGCGCCTCCTCGCCGATATGCTCCTCGCCGCGCTGCTTGGCCAGCCGGATCTGCTTTTCCCGCTCGCGGAAGCGCGCCCGGTCGGCTTCGGAAACCTTGTCGTAGCAGTGCGGGCAACTGACCCCCTGCTCGAACATGGGGGACTGCTTTTCCTCCTGGGTCACCGGCATGCGGCAGGCGTTGCACTGGTCGTAGTTGCCGGGCTTGAGGTCGTGGTTGACGGTCACGCGGTCGTCAAAGACAAAGCATTCCCCCTCCCACAGCGTCTCTTCCTTCGGCACTTCCTCCAGGTATTTGAGGATGCCACCCTGCAGGTGGTAGACCTCCTCGAAGCCCTGCTCCTTCAGGTAGGCTGTGGATTTCTCGCAGCGGATGCCACCAGTGCAGAACATGGCCACCTTCTTGTGCTTTTTCGGATCCAGGTTTTCGCGTACATACTGCGGGAATTCGCGGAAGCTTGCGGTGTTGGGGTTCACCGCGTTTTTGAAGGTGCCCACCCGGTATTCGTAGTCGTTGCGGGTGTCGATCAGCAGCACTTCCGGATCCGAGATCAGCGCGTTCCAGTCGGCGGGTTTGACGTAGGTGCCCACGGAGCGGCGCGGGTCTATGCCCTCCACGCCCATGGTGACTATCTCGCGCTTCAGCTTTACCTTGCTGCGCAGGAACGGGGGCTTGTCGGTGTAGGACTCCTTGTAGTCCAGCTCCGCGAGGCGCGGATCCGATTTCAGGTGGGCGAGCAGTGCGTCTATGCCCTCGCGGGAGCCGGCCACTGTGCCGTTGATGCCCTCGCGGGCCAGCAGCAGGGTGCCGCGCACGCGCTTCTCGAGCATCAGGTTGAGCAGGGGTTCGCGCAGGGATTCGAAGTCGTCCAGGGTGACGAACTTGTAGAGTGCGCAGACGACGGTCTGGTCCATAGTACTTCCTCTTGTGCGGGCCGGAGCGTAAATCCGGAGCGTGGATCCGGCGGCCGCGCCCAGGGCCCGGTTGCCGGTGAAAAATCGCCGCGCATTTTATCGCAGACGGCGGCGATTGTCGTACATTTATCAGGCAGCTCGGCCGGCGGCGAGCAAATCGATCGGGAATCCACCGGATCGCCGGCTAAGTGGTTGACCGGCGGGCCGCATGTTGTCACAGTCTGGCCACAACAAATGGGCCACAGCGAGGCGAATCCCATGGACGAAGAGTTTGTACCCAAAGAGTCGGCGTTGAGCCAGTCCTATCGCGAGGGCGATTTGTCCGTCCAGATCGATATTTACGAGGACGGCGAGGGTGGCTGGCTGTTGGAGATAGTCGACGAGAACAACAACTCCACGGTGTGGGAGGACTCCTTCGCCACCGAGGAGGAGGCGCTGGACGAGGCCATGGACGCGCTGCGCGAGGAGGGCATAGAGACCTTCGTCGGCCCGGTGCAGGAGACGGACGAGAGCTGGTAGGCCGGCGGGCACTCCGCAATCATTTCCACCACCGGCGCCGGTAATATGACCGGCGCCGCCTTCCCATTCCCGCCCCGGCGGTTTGACACACAGTTGCCGAAGAGCTGCTAAGGTTATCTTTAGAAGGGAATCGCGACAGTGTGACAGCACACAACCCAATCACAGCACCGTCGCGAGACAACCACGGATCGTTTGTCTCCGGCGGCGCGCCCTATAGGTTCGCGGGCAGTTTCCCTCTCCATGAAAGCACTCACCCTCACCCTGCTGCTGATGCTTCCCTGTGCGGCGGCGGAGACGATACAGCTCTCCGGCGAGCGGCAGTTGGAGACGGGCCTGAAAGAAGCCAAGCTGATCTCCGAGTTGAACGGCTACGCGATAGTGGCGGGGCGCAGCTGTATCGACTGCGACGAGAATACGGCCATCTACATCCACAGGATTCAGCCGGCCAGCGGAGCCGGCGGCGAGGCGGCGGATGTCGCCGCCGCCGACCGCTACACCTATCCCGGCCGCTATCTCGACTACCAGAGCAAGCAGCTGGTGGAGAGAACGCGGATGTTCTACGGCCGCTGCTACGAGGGCCAGCCCTCGCTGCTGTGGCTGAGCGAATATCGCGATGGCGACGGCTGGATCAAGTCGGAGTACCTGATCCTGTTCGGCGAGGAGGGGCTGGAGCACCGCTATAACGAGGACCGCCAGCCGAGTATCTTCCATATCGCCAACAACCGCCACTGCGTGGAGCTGCCGGGTATTACCGCGGAAACTGAGCCGTAAGCGCCGGGCGCGCTGGCGTTGGCCCGGTCTCGCTTTTCGCCGGCCCAATAAAAAGCCCCGCTGGAGGGCGGGGCGTTCAGGGCCGCGGCGCGGCAGTTGATCGTGTGTCGCTGGGTTTACTTCTTCGGGGCTACCCAGGTGATCTTCAGCTTCTTCTTGCCCCACTGGCGCGCCTTCTTGATGTCTTTCTCCATCCAGACGTCGATACGCTTCTTGAAGCGCTTGTTCATGCGGTCGCGCACCGTGTAGGTGCCGGGCAGACCCTCAATTTTTACCTTGGCACCATTGGTGAGACCGTGCTTTTCCAGGTCGCGGGATACGGCGATGACCTTGTCACCCGGGCGCAGGCGGTTGTTCCAGGCCGCAACCCAGGGATCGTCATCGGTTTGTCCCGGCACTGAGTTGTAAGCGGTGGCGTCAACGGTCATCGACTTTTGGATGCCCGCGGACGCATTCAGGCTTACGGATGCCGCGAGAACCGCGATCACAAAAAATACCGAATTGCGCAGAGTCTGTTTCAACATGTCCCGATACCTCCAGGATTCAATGGGTCACAAGCCAACAGGTGCCTGTGAAATTTCCAAGTGTCTTTGGAAATAACTGATCAGAATTTGATCAGCGATCGCTATATTACAGGCTGTCGGACCCTTATCAACTTTTTCCCGAGATTCGCGCGGCAGCCGTAAGGTCTGACTGTTGTAATCGCATTGCCTGGAATCCTGTGCCCAGATACTGGGCCTGTTTGAAAAACAGTTCTTGCAAATGAATTTTTTGTAACCGTATCGCCGGAAATGGCGCCGCTGGTTGAGTAATCGATTTCCTTGCCCGGATATTCGAAGACAGCGATGTCATCCTAACGATTGCGCAACAGCGGTTCGGGGAAAGGGGTCTATTGGCGGGCCGAAAAGTAAAAAATTTCTATTAGATTTTTTGTGACTGTCGGTCCGAAAAGTGCCGACTTCGGGCAAATAACCGATTCGAGGGGAAAAACAGTGCCCGGGAGGCGGGATTTTACCGGCGATTAGGATGGATGTTCCGTCGCAGCCCCAACCGGGAGCTGGAGGGCGCTAGAGCGCCGTGGCGCCGGCGCGCGCGGGGGGATTGATCTGTCGGCGCAGCGCCAGCAGGTAGTCGCGGTCCTCGTGCAGATCGGCGAAGCCGTGCCGTTCGTCGAGCGCGACGGCCTTCTCCAGCCACTCCACCGCCTCTTCCAGATTGCCCTGCCACTCGCACACCTGGCCCAGGTTGAAATAGGTGATGGCCAGATTGTGCCACTCCCGCTCCCGCGCCAGGTCCCGGGCGGCGCCGCTGTAGAGCAGGTAGGCGGTGCGCAGCAGGTGGGCCCGCTGTATCGCGTCCTCCTCGCTGGCGGACTGCTGGTGGTAGGTGTGGGCCAGCGCCGAGCGCACGCGGGCGGCCGAATGCGCGAAGGGGGGAGGGGAGTCCAGCGCCCCGCCGCCGTCCAGGTAGGTCAGCACCGCCTCGAACTGGGCCCGCGCCAGCGGGTAGAGATCCGGGCGCGCGCGCGCGCCGAGGGCGTTCAGCACTATGCCGTAGCGGTAGCGCAGGGCCTGCTGCTGTTGCGGTCGGTCAGAGAGGGCGGCGATGGCTTTTTCGTACAGGGGTAGGGCGGCGTCGAAATCGCCCTCCAGGGCCAGCTCCTCGGCTTCGGCCACCAGCTGTTGCGGCGCCGGTTCTGGGAAAGCCAGGCCCGGCGTCAGCAGGGTGCCGCAGAGCAACAGCTTGGTCAGGGTTCTGTACATCAAATGATCCCGGTGGTGGCGCAGGCCTCGCTTCTCGGTTGTAGGAGCCTGCTTGCAGGCTCCTACAGCGGGTCTGGCGCTTCGCGCGTCAGTCCCGATAACCCTCAGTATCACCCCTCAACCCGCAGCTGCGCCAGTAGTCCCTGCAAAGGATGGCGCAGAGAAACACCCGCGAAGCGTTTTGCCTGACAGCGGCAGGAGTAGCCGCTGGCCAGCAGGCCGTCGTTTTCGCCGGCCTTGTACTGCGACAGCCGCGGGGCCCAGGACTGCTGGAAGATCGCCCGCGAGGTCTCCCGGTGCGCCGTCTCGTGGCCGTAGGTGCCGGCCATGCCGCAGCAGCCGAGGCTCTCCGTCTGCAGTTCCAGCCCCAGGGCGGTGAACACCGCCTGCCAGTCGCGCAGGCTGGCGGTGGCGTTGGTCTGCTCGCTGCAGTGGGGAAGCAGGTGGAAGCGGGCGGGATTCAGCCGCGGGCGCTGTTTTTCGAGGTGTTCCAGCTGCCCGGCCAGCCACTCCTGTAGCAGCTGTACCCTGGGTGCGCCCTCGCCGAGCAGCTTTCGGTACTCGGCGCGGTAGGTCAGGGTCATGGACGGGTCCACGCCCACCAGCGGCACGCCGCTGGCGGCCAGTTCATTCAGCAGCGCGCTGTTGCCTTCGGCCACGCGCCGGAACTGGCGCAGGAAGCCGTGCACGTGCAGCGGCTTGCCGTTGGCCTTGAAGGGCGCCACCAGGGGCACGAAGTCCAGCTGTTTCAGCAGCCGCAGCGCATCGCCGACCACCTCGGCGTCGAAATAGCTGGTGAAGGCGTCCTGGACGACAATCAGCGCGCGGCTGCGCTGGGCCGGTCCCAGGGCCGCGAGACTGGCGGGGCTGGCGTAGGGCACGCCCAGTTCCGCCATGGTCCTGCGCAGGGTCTTCTGCGACAGCAGCGGGCTGTCCGCCAGGCCCAGGCCCCGCTCCAGCAGCCAGTTCACCGGTTTCAGTTTCAGCGGCCAGTTGTACAGCTGCGGCAGCCTCGCCAGGTGCGGCATCACGAATTCGAGGCCGCCGACGAAATAGTCTTTCAGCGGGCGCAGGTAGCGGCTGTAGTAGAGCTCGAGGAATTTGCTGCGGAACTCGGGTACATCCACCTTGACCGGGCACTGGCCGGTACAGGACTTGCAGCCGAGGCAGCCCTGCATCGCCTCGTTGACCTCGTGGTTGAAGTCGTACTCGCCGCGCATCTTGGCCAGGGTGTTTTTGATGCGCCCGGGCAGACCGACGAAGAAGGACTGCTCGCGGAACCTGCGCGCGGTTTCCACCGCGTCCACATTCCGTTCACTCAGCAGCCGCAGCCACTCCTTCATCAGCGTGGCGCGGCCCTTGGGGGAGTGGATGCGCTCGCGGGTGGCCTTGTAGGAGGGGCACATGGCGTCGTCGGGGTTCCAGTTGAAACAGGCGCCATTGCCGTTGCAGTGGACCCCCTCGCCGTAGCCGTCCCACACCTGCACCGGAATCTGCCGGTCCAACTCGCCGCGGGTGGTGACCTCGTCGATCTTCAGCAGCGCCGCATCGCCGCCCGGGGTGGCTATCTTGCCTGGATTCAACTGGTTGCGCGGGTCGAAGGCGGCCTTGATTTTCTGCAGTTCCGGGTAGAGGTCGCCGAAGAACTCCGGCGCGTATTCGGAGCGCACCCCCTTGCCGTGCTCGCCCCACAACAGGCCTTTGTATTTCCGGGTCAGGGCCGCGACCTTATCGGTGATCGGGCGTATCTGTGCCGCCTGCTCCGGGTCTTTCATATCGATGGCCGGGCGCACGTGCAGCACGCCGGCGTCCACGTGGCCGAACATGCCGTAGTCGAGGCCGGCCTCGTCCAGCACCGCGCGGAATTCGGCGATAAAGTCCGCCAGGTGCTCCGGCGGCACCGCCGTGTCCTCGACAAACGGGATCGGCCGCTTCTCGCCTTCGACATTGCCGAGCAGGCCGACGGCGCGCTTGCGCATGGCCCAGATGCGGTTCACCTCGGCGTGGCCACGGGCGATGGTGTAGCCGAAGCTCTTGCCCGGCTGGCCGATCATTGCGTCCACATGGCGGGTGAATTGCGCCAGCAGCCGGTCCAGCTCCTCCTCCGAATCGGCGGTGTACTCAACCAGGTTGATGCCCTTTACCGGGCGCTCGTCACTGGGGAAAAACTCGCTGACGCTGTGCCAGACGATATCCTCCATCGCCAGCATCAGCACCTTGCTGTCCACCGTCTCGATGGACATGGGGCCGGCGGCCATCAGGTCTGCAGCGTCGCGCAGCGCGTCCTGGAAGTGATCGTATTTCAGGTTCACCAGCGCCGCGCATTTCGGGATCGGCAGCAGGTTCAGTTTCGCCTCGGCGATAAAGCCGAGGGTGCCCTCGGAGCCGCAGAGCACGCTGTTCAGGTTGAACCGCTCGCCTTCGCCCTCTTTCTGGCCCTCTGTCTGGCGTAGATGCGCCAGGTCGTAGCCGGTCAGGCAGCGGTTCAGCTTTGGGAACTTGCGCTCGATCAACTCGGCCTTGTCCCGCGCTATCTCGTCGCAGATCTGGTGCACCCTGCCGACGCGGTCGCCGCGCGCGGCGACTTCGCTCAGTTTTTTGTCGTCTATCGGGGCGGATTGCCACAGTTCGCCGCCGAGCAGCACCGTGGACAGCTCCAGTACATGGTCGCGGGTCTTGCCGTAGACGCAGGAGCCCTGGCCGGAGGCGTCGGTATTGATCATGCCGCCGATGGTGGCGCGGTTCGAGGTGGACAGCTCCGGGGCAAAAAACAGACCGTGGGGTTTCAGCGCCGCGTTCAGCTGGTCCTTGACCACCCCGGCCTGCACCCGCACCCAGCGCTCCTCGGCGTTGATCTCGAGGATGCGGTTCATATGGCGGGAGATATCCACCACCAGGCCGTCGGTCAGGGACTGGCCGTTGGTGCCGGTGCCGCCGCCGCGGGGCGACAGCACTACCCGGTGGAATTCCTCCCGGTCCGCCAGCTCCGCGATCAGCTGCAGGTCGCGGGTATCGCGCGGGTAGACCACTGCCTGGGGCAGTACCTGGTAGATGGAGTTGTCGGTGGACAGCACCGCGCGGCTGGCATAGCTGGGGCTGAGATCGCCGCGGAAACCGGCCGCCTTCAGTGCGTCGAGAAACTGGAGATAGAGCGCCTGTACTTCGTCGACTGCGCGCAGTGCTGGAATCATGGCTCGCCGTTCACTGGGTGTAGTGGAGAAAAAAGGGGAGGCATTGTAGCGCGGCCGCGGCGAGGGGGGCTACACGGAGCGGGGCGCGACCGGCCCCGCTCCGGCGGAGGGGCTGGTCAGGCGGCCCAGCGCTGGTTGCCGCTGCCGAAGGTGCTGCTGATGGTGCGGGGCAGGCTGCGGGCGTAGCCGCTGTTGGTTTTGATCTTGTCGCGCACCACGAAGTAGCC
>NZ_JBSWWT010000017.1:0-96896 GCF_056160225.1 Microbulbifer sp. ABF4_143 | reverse complement strand
GGCATGAACAACCGCATCAAGGTGATCAAGCGCACGGCCTACGGATACCGGGACAACGACTACTTCTTCCTAAAGATCAAAGCCGCGTTTCCCGGTAAAGTGCGATGAACCTTTTTATTGCCGGCACTCAACAGGGAACAATAACAAACCCAATGCATATCTCCGCCCTCTACCACTTCCCGGTCAAATCCCTGCAGGGCCACCGCTGCGAATCCCTGACCCTGGACCGCTTCGGCGCCGCCGGCGACCGCCGCTGGATGCTGGTGGACGAAAGAGACCAGTTCGTCACCCAGCGGCGCCTGCGCGCCATGGCGAGGCTGAAAGCCACCAATATCGACGGCGGCGTGCGCATCGAAAGCGATGGCGGCGAGCGGATAGAGGTGGCACAGCCGGAGGACTCCGCCGAACTGCGCCGGGTCACCGTCTGGGGCGACACCGTCAGCGCCCGCGACGCAGGAGACGCGGCCGCCGCCTGGCTGAGTGAGCAGTTGCAAACTCCGCTGCGCCTGGTGGCCATCGGGGAGGAGTTCCACCGGCCGCTGAAGGCGCCGCGAGCGGATCGCCAGGTGGGCTTCGCCGACGGCGCGCCGCTGCTGCTGATCGGCCAGGCCTCCCTGGACGACCTCAACGCGCGCCTGGAACAGCCGGTCTCCATGCTGCGCTTCCGCCCCAACCTGGTGGTCGGCGGCGCAGCGCCCTTCGCCGAGGACGGCTGGAAAAGAGTCCGCATCCACACGGCCACGGGCCCGCTGGAGCTGGAGAACACCCACCGTTGCGCCCGCTGCGCGATACCGGGGCTGGACCCCTTTACCGGCAAGGCCGGCAGGGAACCGCTGCACACCCTGGCGAAATACCGGCGCGGGGAAGACGGGCAGATCTATTTCGGCGTGAACCTGGCGCCACACAGCGCCGACCCGGCGGGCGCGGTTATCCGGCTCGGCGACCGGGTGGAAGTGGAGTAAACGGAGGCTAGGGAAGCTCGGTAACCGATCTCTTCGCCACAGGCCCCAGTGCTGCGTTGAAAAAGCTTGAATTAACCGCTTTTTCGCCTTGCCCTGGTGCCTGTGGCTGTGAGCTTTAGTTGCCGAATTTACCGCCTGGACCACTAACGGCGCGCCTGCAGCAGAATATTGCGCGGCGTCAGCTGCCGCTCGCAGAATTCCCCGACCCGCACCTCGGCCCCCCGCTCCAGCAGGTACAGGGCCCTGTCCAACACCAGCCAGAGCTCCAGGGGCCGGCGGAACAGATGGGTGACCAGCTCCATGCGCCGCACCCGGCGCAGCCGCTCGCGCCCCCGGGCCAGCCAGGCGCACTCGTCCAGCTTACCGGGCAGTTCCAGCCCCTTGCGCCCCGCGGCCCAGCGGGCGAAATCGCCAAAACTGCCCGAGAGCAGGCTCTTCTTCACATTGGGCAGCGGCAGATAGCAGTCCTCGCCGCGCAGTTCGCGCTGCAGTTCATCGAAGGCCAGCCGCCAGTGCAGCTCCGTCTGGCGCAGGCGGCGCACGCCGGCGCCGGCGGTAACGGTTTCCTGCAACGGCAGATGTAAATCCGCTTTCGACAGACACACCCGCGCGGCCGCACCGGCCCGGGAAAGTGGCGCGAAATCCTCGCCCCGAATCAGGTGATAGCAACAGGGGGACAGGCTCAGCCTACCGCCGCGGTTTCGCACCCAGTGGCGCATCAGCTCGACGTGCAGATCGCCGCAGGCGTGCAGCGCCACCGCGTCCTCCCCGGGCCTGACCCAGGCGCCCGCTTCGGGGGCAAACGCATCGCAGTGCACGAAACGCATATCCGCGCCACTGCGCGCCGCGAGATTCTCGCCCTCGCGGCAGAGGCGCTGCTGCCACTCCAGGCTTGTGACCGGCCCCCCCCCCGCAGGTGGCCAGCAGGCGCCCCAGGTGCCCCTTGCCGGCGCACCACTCCAACAGGGGCGCCCGCGACTGCGGCAGGCAGCCGGCAAAGGCGAGAATCTGCCGCCATTTGCGCCCGGGCACGCCGTAGCCCAGCCGGGCATCAAAAGCGAGGTCGCGGGATTCGAAGCGCGGCAGCCGCACCAGCGCCTGCAGCCGCCGGCCATCCGGTATCCAGGGGGACAGCCACTCGGCCGCGGCGGTGATATCCCCCTCGAGGCGATCGACATCGGCGTCACTCAGCGATTCCAGCGCGGCGCAGAGTTGCGGATGGCTGTGTCGCCAATAGAAATCGCGGTGGTGGAAGGGCCTGAGCTGCCACCAGTGGCGGTTGGCGGCCAGTACCCGGTCCAGCGCCCGAAACCACTGCGGAAGGCTATCCCGCTGAAACGACCCGACTTCTTGCTCCATCCGCGGAAACCGAACTGCACTCATCTCGACTTGCGTGAAGCGGGCATTCTATAGTCATTGCCAGAATCGGGAGAAGCAGAGGGAGCCCCCCATGAGCATCAGCCGTTACTGTGCAGAACTGCTCGAAGCGGCCGGCCGCTACCACGTGCGCTACGGCGACCGCCTCGCCAACCACCTGCCGATGGTGCTGATCGCACTGGACAAGATGGGCGCCGGCCACGAACAGATGCGCCGCGCCTTCGAGCGCTCGGTTCCCCACCTGGAGAGGCCACAACTGCTGCCCCCGGACCCGAAGGTGTCCATCGCGGACTGCCGCAACCGCGAGGAGCTCTTCCCCAGCGCGCTGCGCTACTACGAGCTGCAGATCCGACAGCACGGCATCGGCGGGTGCCTCAGGCGCGAACTGCCGCCGCTGCTGCCGGCCATCGCCGCCGCCGCCTTCCACCCGCTGATCCGCACCGCCTACGGCATAGACGCCCAACACCAGCAGGAAGTCGCCTATGGCCTCGCCTACTGGAACCTCGAATACCACCGGCTGCCGACCAGCGAGAAACTGACCGATGCGCACGCTTCCGAGATACTGCCGCAACTGGCCGAACGATTCCCACTGATTTCCCTCGCGCCCGGCAATATCGCCGACCATATGCAGTCGGTGACGCAGCAGCGCGGCTGGATGGATACGCCGATTCAGCCGGAGCAGTTGGGGCTTGCGGATATAGCGCGGGTCGCCATCGACGCCTATAGAGGCACGAGGGACTTTACCCTGCTGCACGGGGTGACAGGCTGCCACGCGCTGCGGCTGATACTGCCTTTTTGCCCGGAACCAGAAACCGCACTGCGCCATTTCTGGAGCGGTTTGGCGGTTGCCTATCTGAGTACAGGCCCGAAAAATATCGTCGCCGCCCCGGATGAAAATGGGACCCCGGCGGCCTGGAATGCAATCAAGAGGAATGCCTGCAATAGCGATGACGATCACGTGATCAAACTGACATACAGCTGCTCCGAGGAGTGCAGCTTTTACCACTGGCCGGATTATCAGCGCACGGCCGCCGAACTCTTCAACAACTGAATCCGGGAGAAAATAGTCATGGCCCTGACACCTTCCAGCATGGTTCCCCTCGGCAGCCCGATGCCGAGCTTTTCACTGCCGGATCCGGCCGGCAACCTGCACAACAGCGACGACCTTCCGGAACAGCCGATCCTCGTCGCCTTTATCTGCAACCACTGCCCCTACGTAAAACACATAGCCGCCGCCTTCGCGGAATTCGCTCAAGAGTACAAAGAGGCGGGCCTGACCATCGTCGCAATCAACAGCAACGACTTCGGCAAATATCCCGAGGACAGCCCGGAAAAGATGCAGGAGGAGATAGCCGCGCGGGGCTATGTGTTCCCCTATCTGGTGGACGAGAGCCAGGCGGTGGCGCGGGCCTTCGGTGCGGCCTGTACGCCGGATTTCTTTTTGTACGACGGAAACCGCAGGCTGGTCTACCGGGGGCAGTTCGACGGCAGCCGGCCGGGCAACGGCGAGCCGGTGAACGGGCGCGATCTGCGCGCGGCGGTGGATGCGGTCTTGGCGGGGGAGCAGCCCGGCGGGGAGCAGATGCCCTCGATCGGGTGCAATATCAAGTGGAAGTGAGGCGGGCTCAGCGCCCGCCGTTCACCAGAGGGATTACTTGCGCAGAAACTCCACCATCCACTTGGCCACGGTATTCTCGTGGATATCATTCTGCAGCGAGGCCTTGCCCTTCTCCACCAGCTCCTCGCCGAAAGCCTCCTTGCGCAGTTCCATCAGGCTCTTGGAATAGGGTTTGGTGAACTCCGGGTGGGCCTGGAAGGTCAGCATGTGGTCGTCCACCTGCACCATGGCCATGGGGCAGAAGTCGCTCCCGGCCAGCACCTTGGCGCCCGGCGGCAGCTCCTCCACCTGGTCCTGGTGGCTGACCAGCAGGCTGAACTGCTGCAGCGGCTCGGACATCCACGCCGGAGTCTCCTGCAGTTCGTAGCTGTGCACGCCGATACCCCAGCCCTTGTCGGATTTGCGCGTCTTGCCACCCAGAGCCTGGGCGATCAGTTGGTGGCCGAAACAGATGCCGATAGTGGGTTTCCTGGCATCGTGCAGCTTGCGCACGAAGTCCATCAGCGGCGGGATCCACTCTTTGTCCTCATAGACGCCGGTTTTGCTGCCGGTAATCAGATAGGCGTCCACCTCGTCGATATCCGCCGGGTAGTGGCCGCGCTGCACCTCGTAGGTGGTGAATTCCAGCTCCGGGTCCTGGCTGCGCAGCAATTCGGCAAACATCTCCGGGTACTCGCCAAATTCGCCGACCAGCTCCTTGCGCACGTCGTCGGTTTTCAAAACACCAATTTTCATTATCTCACCGCTGGGTTGACTGCTATCGGTTGTCGGTTGGGAGTGCGGATTATGGCATATTCGCGCGGCCGAGTTGGCCCGGGGAAATCCCGCCCGCTGGCGCGGCTTGCAACCGGGCGGCGTCGCGAAACTGAACCCGAGTCTAAACTGACTATTGGAAGCCCCTCGCAGTTCAAGGAGCGATCTCAGATGAAAGCCTTCAACCTCCTCGCCGCGGCCCTGGCGCTTGCGCTCGGCGCCGGCCAGGCGCTGGCCGACTACGACCAAGGCAGTGTGATAGTGCGTATCGGCGCCGGCTGGGCGGATCCGGATGACGATTCCAACTGGCTGAGACTGGACGGCACCCAGCTGCCGGGCACGCGCGTCTATGCGGACACCGGCGAGAGCGCCACGTTTACCGGTACCTGGCTGTTTGCCGACCACTGGGGTATCGGCCTGATGGCCGCGATTCCGTTCGAGCACGACCTGGAGGTGACCGGCCTGCCCAACCCGGCCGGCAGCCCGCCGCTCGGGCGCATCCGGCTGGGCGATTTCGAGCAGCTGCCGCCGACCGTGACGGTCCAGTGGTTCCCGGTGTGCACCGACTCCTGGGTGCAGCCCTATGTGGGCCTGGGCGTCAACTACACCACCTTTATGGACGAGAATGTCAGCCGCGCGGCCAACGAATACTTCACGATGGTGCTCGGTGCGGTGGGCGATGCGGATCTGGATATGGACGACTCCTGGGGGCTGGCCGGCGAGCTGGGCGTGGATATAGCCCTGGGCCGCAACAGCCAGTGGCTGGTCAACGCCGCCGTCTGGTACCTGGATATCGACAGCGACACCCGAATCCGCTTCCCCACCCTGACCGGCACCGGCGTCATCAAGACGGAGGTGGATATAGATCCCTGGGTCTATTCGGTCGGTATAGGCTACCGCTTCTAGGGCCTCCGATACATTGATCCCGCCAGCCGCTGTGCCGCAGCGGCTCCCCCTACTGCCGCCGCTGTCCGCCGCGGCATTCAATCCAACCTGACTTTTGTGTATGATCCCCGGTTTTAGCGCATTTTTTAGCCAAATAATCGGCAGCGGCACCGCGGATATCCGGCGCCCCGAGACGAGATGACCGAGGAGACACAATGACCACAACCACATCCTCCAGCGAGCGGCAGGCCGACGCCGCCAACAGCCGCACGGCCTTTACCCGCTTCCTCGACACGGTGGAGTGGCTGGGCAACCTGTTGCCGCACCCGATCACCCTGTTCGCGCTCTTCGCGGTGGGCGTCGTTGTTATCAGCGGCATCGCCTCCTATTTCGGCCTGTCGGTGGCGGACCCGCGCCCGCTGGGCGCCGCCGGCCGCGACCCGGACGGCGTGATCGAGGTGTTCAACCTGTTCAGCGGCGATGGCCTGCGCCTGATAGTCACCAGCCTGGTGACCAACTTCACCAGCTTCGCACCGCTCGGCACCGTGCTGGTGGCGGTGCTCGGCGTCAGTGTCGCCGAGCACTCGGGACTGCTCTCGGCCGCGGTGCGCGGCCTGGTGATGCAGGCCTCGAAGCGCACCGTGACGGTGATCGTGGTCTTCGCCGGCATCCTGTCCAACACCGCGTCGGAGCTGGGCTATGTGGTGCTGATTCCGCTGGCGGCGATGATCTTCCACTCCCTCGGCCGCCACCCGCTGGCGGGCCTGGCGGCGGCCTTCGCCGGCGTCTCCGGCGGCTACAGCGCCAACCTGCTGATCGGCACCGTGGACCCGCTCTTGTCCGGTATCACCGAATCCGCCGCGCACATCATCGATCCAACCTACACCGTGGGCCCGGAGGTGAACTGGTTCTTTATGATCGCCAGCACCTTCCTGATCACCATCGTCGGCAGCTGGGTGACCATCGCGATCGTGGAGCCGAAACTGGGCAAATACGACCCGAGCGAGGCCTCCGTCGACCTGTCCCAGGACAAGATGGGCGCGCTGACCGCCGACGAGAAGCGCGGCCTGAAGTTCGCCGGCCTGGCGGTGCTCGGGGTCTGCGCGCTGCTGGCGCTGTCGATCGTTCCCGAGTGGGGTGTACTGCGCAACCAGGCCACCGGCGGCGTGGCCGGCTCGCCCTTCCTGAAGGGCGTTGTGGTCATGATCCTGGTGTTCTTCGCGATTCCCGGCTTCGTCTACGGCCGCGTGACCGGCACCATGCGCAACGACCGCGACGTGATCGATGCGATGTCGAAGAGCATGGGCACCATGGGCATGTACATAGTGCTGGTGTTCTTCGCCGCGCAGTTCGTGGCCTTCTTCAAGGTCACCAACCTGGGCACCATCTTCGCGGTGCTGGGCGCCGACGCGCTGCAGAGTATCGGCCTGACCGGCCCGCTGCTGTTCCTGTTCTTTATCATGATGTGCGGCTTCGTGAACCTGATGCTGGGCAGCGCCTCGGCCCAGTGGGCGGTGACCGCCCCCATCTTCGTGCCGATGCTGATGCTGCTCGGCTACGCGCCGGAAGTGATCCAGGCCGCCTACCGCATCGGCGACTCGGTGACCAATATCATTACGCCGATGATGAGCTACTTCGGGTTGATCGTGTCCTTCGCCACCCGCTACAAGAAGGATCTGGGCATGGGTACGCTGATCGCGACCATGATCCCCTACTCGATCTTCTTCTTCGTGTTCTGGACCGCGCTCTTCTTTATCTGGGTGTTCGCGCTGGGGCTGCCGGTGGGACCGGGGGCCGCGACCTACTACAGCGGCTGATCGACGGCGCCCGCGCCCTCGCGGCGCGGGCGCCCGTCAGACCGGGTTCAGCTGCGAGCACACTTGCTGAAACCGCAATTGTCCTGCCGCACCGGCACCTCCCCCCTCCGCCATGGCGCTCCAGCCACTGCCCCTATTCCGCCTGCAGACGCGCCTGCCCAGCCCGACTAGTGGCAGAACCCAGAGGCATGTGCCAACCGGCTGTAGGGCCGCAAGCATATCAGCCCCCAAGACTCGACGCGCCGAGAAAAACTTTTTTAACCCCCGCCGAGAACAGAAACCATTTAACGCGAAATCGTTATTCTTTGGGAAAAATAAATTAAAAAAAGATATTTTCGGAACCAGATTTTTAATCTGAATGAAATTCGAGGAATTTAATTTTACAACCCTTGCATTTCCGGCGGCGGCCCGCGCAACGACTGTCGCCAATTGCCAATAATTTGTCCGCCACTAACGGGTAATATGCACGAAAACGATTACCTTATAACTGAATTTCAATAATCTGCTCCGGCACGGCCACCCGCCGAATGGGGAAAGCGGCGGATACAGGCGGTCCCAGCCGGGCGCGGGAGTTCGCGACAACAACCACCAATAAATACAAAGCCCGGCGGGGATCCGCACATGGTGCGGCCCCCGGCGAAGCTCAGCTTGCCCCAGTACTTCCGGGGCGCATTGGGGACTCACAAGACAATGACTCAGCTGATCAAAACCGCTTCACTGACGGGGTTTTATGAACTGGTGACTCGGCTCGGCGGAGATCCGGACGCGCTGCTGCGCCAGTTCAACATCGACGCGGAAAAAGTAAGGAGCCTCGAAGGTGTTCTGCCATTCGGCGCCGCCGTGAAGGTCGTTGAGGCGGCGGCCGAACAGCTGGACTGCCCGGATTTCGGTCTGCGCCTGGCGCGACAACAGGACCTCACGATCCTGGGGCCACTGGCGGCGCTGGCCCTGAACGCACCGACCGTGGGGGATGCGCTGAGGGCCACGATCAATTGCCTGCACTACTACACCGGGGGCCTGAAGGTCGCGTTGCGGGCCGACAGGCCGGCGGGGCGCCACTATCTGTCCATCGAAACCAGCGAGGGACGGCCCCTGCCGAGCCAGAACCGGGAGCTGGCCCTGGGCTTCGCGCACAGGGCCCTGAGGGTGCTCTGCGGCGAGGACTTCCGCCCCCAGGCGGTGCTACTGCAAGGCGACGAGCCGCTGCACGACGCCTACTACGCTTTTTTCGGCGCGCCTGTACATTTCGCCCAGGACTTGGACGCACTGGTGCTCAGCGCCGAGCAGCTGGAACACAGGATCGCGCACAACGACACGCGGCTGCACCAGTTCCTGAACGAATATATCGGCGAGGCTTTACGGGAGCAGCCGATGGATCTGAAAAACCAGGTGGAGCAGCTGATCTTCCGCCTGATGCCGATCCAGCGCTGCAGCCTGCAGGAAGTGGCCAACCAGCTCGGTCTGCACAAGCGCACATTGCAGCGCCGCCTCAGTGATCAGTCCATTGTCTTCGAGGCGTTGCTGGACAGAATTCGCCGCGAGCACACAAAGAAATACCTGTTGGAGCCGGAAATGCCGATGACCCAGGTCGCGGCCCTGCTCGGCTACCGGGAGCAGAGTTCCTTCAATCGCGCCTGCCAGCGCTGGTTTGGCATGACGCCGCTGAAGATGCGCAGACAGCTGCAAAGCAAAGCGGCTGCGGCCGCCGCAAACCCGCTGGAGGGCACTTTCGAACCGTGAAGCGGCGGGCGCCGCCTACCACTCGATTCCCTTGCGCGCCGCGATACCATCGCTGAAGGCGTGCTTGTGCGCGCGCATTTCCGTGACGGTATCGGCGATGTCCTTCAGATACTGTTTGGCGCCGCGGCCGGTGACAATAACCGTCTGCGAGCGCGGGCGCTGCCGTATCGCGTCGAGCACTTCCCGTTTGTCGAGCCAGTGGTAGTTCAGCGCATAGGTGAGTTCGTCGAGCACGACCAGGTAGACCCTGTCGTCGCGCAGCGCCGCCAGCGCCTTGTCCCAGAGTGCGCGCGCGGCGGCCTTGTCGGCCTCGAAATCCTGGGTTTCCCAGGTGAAGTCGGTGCCCATTTCGTGCCACTGAAGCGGATACTGCTCCGGCGGCAGTTGCGTCAGCAGATTCTTCTCCCCGCACTCCCAGGCCCCCTTGATAAACTGCGCCACCACCACACGGTAGCCGTAGCCCAGCGCGCGGGCGACGGTGCCCACGGCGGCGGTGGTCTTGCCCTTGCCGTCGCCGGTGTAGAGGATCACTATGCCGCGCTCTTCGAGGGCCCTGGCCACGCCGGCGTCGACGATTTTCTTGCGCGCCTGCATGCGCTTCCTGTGGCGTTCGGCTTTTTCTTCCGGGGTGGTCATGGGAAGAGACAATTTCTGGAATATAAAGAAATATTGTAGATACACTGGGCAGGCAAATACACCGTGCCAGCGGATGCCCGTAGGAGCGGCCGTTGGCCGCTCCTGCAAAGGGCAGAGACTGCGGATTACAGGGTCAGCTGTACACCCGCATAGACGGCCGCGCCGGCGGTGTAGTAACCGGCCACTTCGCGGTAGTCCTCGTCCAGCACATTTTCGCCGCGCAGCGTCAGACGCACCTTCTCCGTCAGGCGATAGGCGGCGTTCAGATCCAGCTTGCCGTAGTCGTCCAGCAGTGCACCGCTCACGTCGAGGCGGTCTTCCACCCGCTGCCAGTTGCCGTTCAGCGTCAGCCTGTCGCCGAGCAGGCGGTAGCTGAGCCCGAGGTTGTAAACCCGCTGTGGCACCTGCCGGCGCTGTTCGCCCTGCGGGTCGATGGAATCCAGCCAGGTGCCGTTCAGGTACCAGTCGACCCGCTCGCCGATACCGCCGGCCAGGGACAGTTCCACGCCCTCGGACCGGCTGTCGCCGTCATCCTGGCGGTAGGCGCCCCAGTTGCCCAGTGCAAAGTCGTAGACGATCGCATCGGTAATTTCCTGATCGAAATAGGTCACTTCCATCTGCAGCAGCTGCGCCAGCTGATATTCCAGGCCCAGCTCGTAGCCGCGGCTGGTTTCGGGACCAACGGCCTCGACTCCCTGGGACAGGTTGTGACTGATCTCGTAGGGACTGGGGGCGCGATAGCCGGTACCGAAACTCGCGCGGTATTTCAGCTGCTGCTCGTCGCCCAGCAACACCGGATAGGCCACGGACGCGCGGAAGCTGTTGTGGTCTTCAGTTTCCAGACTGTCGCGGCGATAGCCGAGCGTATAGAAAACCTTTTCCGCCACCTCCCCGCGCCACTCGGCGAACAGACCCAGGCTGTCGATATCCTGTTCGCTGAAGGCGCTGCTGAACTCCTGCTGTTCGTACTCCGCACCCCACAGCAGCTGGCCGCCGGCCACAGCGCTGTTGCCGGTATAGCTCAGCTCGGCGATGGCGCCGTCCACTGCGAAGGTGCTCTGTCCGACGGCGATACTGTCGCGCTCGATTTCCTGGCGCGCAACGGCCAGCCGGTGGCCGGCGGAGTCCCGCCGGAAGTGGCCGGCCAGGCGGTAGCTGGTCTGGGCGAACTGATCCAGGCAGTCGTCCGTCGGCGCAAAACCGGCGTCGTAGCAGCCGTCGAACTCGGACTCCGCGTCCGTGTGGCGCAGCTGGCCTTCGACGGACAGGTTTTCGCTGAACTGGTAGCCGAGGCGCGCGCGGCCGCTCAGATTGTCGTAGCCGTCGTCCTCGCCGCCGAGGTCGCTCTCGCGGCTGTTGAATCCGTCGCTGGAGAGATTGGAAAGGCTCAGGTCGTAACTCCAGCCGTCGCGGCTGCCACCCAGGTTCGCGCTGGCTTTCTGTGTGCCGTAGCGGCCTGTCTCGGCACTCAGCTGCGCCCGCAGAGGCGCGCCGGCTCTCTTGCTGATGATATTGATCACACCGCCGGCGCCGGCGCCGTACATCATGCCCTGGGGGCCGCGCAGCACCTCGATGCGCTCGATATCCGCGGCCTGCAGATGCTGGAACTGGGTGCCCACCTGCGGCGCGGCCGGATCGGCGATATTCACCCCGTCCAGCAGCACCAGCGTGCGGTAGTTGCGCTCACCGCGCACAAACACCGAACTGACCTTGCCCGCACCGCCGCTGTTACTGACGGATACGCCCGGCAGCGTGCGGATCACATCCAGCAGGCTGTCGTAACCCAGGCGCTCGATATCCGCTTCCGTCAGCACGGACACGGACACCCCCACCTCTCTCCTGGGCATCTCGATGCGGCTGGCGGTGACGGTGATCTGCTCCAAACTACTGGCTGAAGGCTCCTTATTGTTATTGGCTGAAGGCTCCTCGGCGGCAGACAGCAGCGGCTGGCCGGCGGCGAGGACGGCCGCGGCAATAAGCGTTTTTTTCATGGTGGTTCCCCAATCTCGAAGATGTTTACGGATTGAGGGAGGGTGAGTGCAATCAGTGCGCACAACGGGTGGGGCACACAGACCAGACAAAGCCCTCCGCTTTATCCTGCGATTGCTCTGGGCCGGTATCGGGCTTGTCATTGCAGTTGACTTACCGTTGCGGGGGCAGCGCCGGATTCTGTTTTGAGAAAACATCACCGGACTTCCCGTTTACCCCAGCCAAGTGCAATAGCACTGCTGGGCACCCAGGGCGGGCGGCAGTATAGCAGCGCTTAGTGACGAGTGGTTAGTAACCGGAATTGCCTGTAGGAGCCTGCTTGCAGGCGAATGGCCGCGAAGCACTGTTCTTTTCGCCTGCAAGCAGGCTCCTACAGGCGGAGGTCGGTTGGACGGCGAATCCGATGCGAAGGCGACGGAGCTCCGGAACCAAGCCCACCCGGGCGAACACAGGGCTCGCCCCTGCACGAGTGAAAAAAGCGCGATCAGTCGCTATAGCAGATCCAGCGGCACGAAGTCCGCGACGCCGTCGCGCCAGCGGAATTCACAGCTGACTCCGTACACATCGCCGATCAGCGCCGGGGTGAAGACGTCTTCCGGCGCCCCCTGGGCGATCAGCCGCCCGTCCCGCAACAGCAGGATGCGGTCGCAGAAGCGCGCCGCCATGGAGAGATCGTGCAGGGCCAGCACGACCGTTTTGCCCGCGTCCGCCTGGCGGCGGAAATTCTGCATCAGCTGCAACTGGTGGCGGATATCCAACGCCGCGGTGGGCTCGTCGGCAATCAGCAGTGGCGCCTCGCCGACCAGCAGCCGCGCCAGCTGTACGCGGCGCAGCTCGCCGCCGGAGAGCTGGGTCACCGGGCGCCCGGCGAACTCGAGCCCATCCACCAGTTTCAGTGCCGCGCTCACGCGCCGCGCGCTATCCGCCGGCCGCCCCCAGGGCAGAAGGCCCAGCGCCACCAGGTCGGCCGCGGCGAGACTCCAGGCCGGGGTTTCCGACTGGGGCAGATAGGCACCGAGGCGCGCGCGCTCGGCGGCGGAAAACTGCCGCGCGTCGCGACCGTCAAAGGCGATCTCCCCCGAGCCGGGAACCAGCACGCCGGCCAGGCACTGCAGCAGGCTGCTCTTGCCGGCGCCATTGGGCCCCACCACCGCGGTCAGTTCAAAGGGTTTGAAAACACAGTTGATATCCGCCAGCACCTGCCGGCGCCCGCGCGCCAGGCCGAGCTTCAGGCAGGAAACTTCCAGAGTTCGCGCTTCGGTCACAGCTGCTGCCCCCTGCGTGCACTGACGATCAGCCAGAAAAAGAAGGGCGCCCCGATAAAGGCGGTCACGGCGCCGATTCTCAGTTCCTGCGCGCCGACAAAATTGATCACCAGAATATCCGCCAGCAGCAACAACAGCGCCCCCGCCAGCGCGCTGGCCCACAGCAGCCGGCCCGGGTCCCGCCGCACCAGCGGCCGCATCAGGTGCGGCACGACCAGGCCGACAAAGCCGATGGTGCCGGCCACCGCCACCGCCGCACCCACGGCGCTGGCGATTCCCAGCAGGACCAGTAGCGGATAGCGGCGGCCGCGAAAGCCGAGGGAGGCCGCGCTTGCCTCGCCCAAAGAGAGCGCGCGCAAATAGTTACGCGCGAAATACAGGAGCGCCGCACCGAGCAACACGAAGGGAAAAGCCAGCAGCAGTTGATCCCAACCGCGGTTAGCCAGCGAGCCGAGCAGCCAGAAGACGATCTCCTGCATCGCGAACATGCTCGGCGCGTAGTTCAGGGCCAGCGCCATCAGCGCAGACAGAAAGGCGTTGATGGCCACGCCCGCCAACACCAGCCTGCTGGCGCTGGCACCGCGCCCGGCCAGCAGCCACACGCAGGCCGCCGCGCAGAAGGCACCGGCTATGGCCAGCGCCGGCAGCAGCCAGCCGGACTGCCAGGCGAGCCCGTAATAGAGCAGCAGAATCGCGGCCAGCGCCGCGCCGCTGGATACGCCCAGCAGGGCCGGCTCCGCCAGCGGATTGCGCAACCAACCCTGCATGGCCGCGCCGCCCATGCCCAGCGCCGCGCCCACCAGCACCGCCAACAGCGCGCGCGGCAGGCGCAGCTGCCACAGGATCACGGCGTCGCCGCTGTCGCTGCGCCAGCCCTGGCTCAGGGCCGCAACGAGATCGACGGGCACAGGGCCGCTCGCCAGCGCCGCGAGCAGTGCCAGCGGCAGGGCAGCCATTAACAGCGCGAGCGCGGATTTATCGCGATTCAACAAGTGTTTTTCTCTTATCTGTCAGCTGTTGCAGCACACCCGCCGCGACCAGCGCGGGGCAGAACCCCAGTTCCTTCGGCAGCGTATAGGTGCGGCCGCTATCGATATAGCGTTTCAGTACCGGGTGGCGCGCGGCCAGGTGCGCAATGGCGAAATCTTTTTCGCCGCCGTAAAAAACCAGCAGATCCGGCCGCATCGCGATCACCTCCTCCAGGCTGACCCTGCCGAGCTGCTCGATACCGCGCTGCGCGGCCAGATTGTCAAAACCCGCGCGCTCGAGCAACTGGTGTTCCAACATGCCCCCGCCATAAGTAATGTTGTTGGCGGAGAGTATCAGCGCGGAGCTTCTCTCCCGCACTGGCGGCCGCTCGAGCAGCGACTGCAGCTGGCGCCGCTGTTCTTGCAACGCCGGCAGCCGGCCGAGGACCTTCTGCAGTGCGTCCAGTTGCGTCACCAGCTGCTCCAGACTGTAGGCGTCGGGGATGGAGACCACATTCAAACCGAGTTCGCGCAGCCGCCGCGCCGCGCGCTGCGCGCCGAACTGGCCCACCAGAATCAGGTCCGGCTGCAGGCGCAACAGCTCCTCCGCCTGGCCGCGGTTCAGGTACACCTGCGGCGGCAGGGGCGCCGAGCGGTAGTGCTGGTCGGCGGAGAGCCAGGTGACCGAGGCGATTTTCTCCGGGGCCACCCAGTGGAGGAGCAGCTGGTCCAGGCACAGGTTCAGGGAGGCGATGCGCTCGTAGGCGCTTGCATTTGTGGATAGCAGCAGCGCAATCAGCAGGAGTGTTTTTTTCACGGCGTTTTTTTCCCACTGCAATTCTTGCGGAGCTCCTGCTCAGCTCATATCGATCGCGGCCAGCGCCTCGGCCAGGGTTTTTACCGGGCGCATCTCCATGCCATCGATATCGTTTTTCAGCCGGTTGGCGGCGGGCACTATGGCCTTGCGGAAGCCGTGCTTGGCCGCTTCGCGCAGCCGCTCCTGGCCCGACGGCACCGGGCGTATCTCTCCGGCCAGACCCACTTCGCCGAACACCATCAGGTCGCGCGGCAGCGGGCGGTTGCGGAAGCTGGACACCACCGCCAGCAGCAGGGTCAGGTCGGCGCTGGTCTCCATCACTTTGACCCCGCCGACCACATTGATAAACACATCCTGGTCGCCGACCAGCACGCCGCCGTGGCGGTGCAGCACGGCGAGCAGCATATTCAGCCGGTTCTGATCCAGCCCCACCGCGACCCGGCGCGGGTTGCCGAGGCTGCTGTCGTCCACCAGCGCCTGCAGTTCCACCAGCAGCGGGCGGGTGCCCTCCCACACCGAGGTCACCACCGAGCCGGCCGCCACTTCCTCGGCACGCTGCAGGAAAATGGCCGAAGGGTTCGAGACCTCCTTCAGGCCCTGCTCGGTCATCGCGAAGACCCCCAGCTCGTTGACCGCGCCGAAGCGGTTCTTGTGCGCGCGCAGGGTGCGGAAGCGGGAGTCGTGGGTGCTCTCAAGCAGTATCGAGCAGTCGATGATGTGCTCCAGCACCTTGGGCCCGGCGAGGCTGCCGTCCTTGGTCACGTGGCCGACCAGAATCAGCGCGGTGCCGGTCTGCTTGGCGTAGCGGGTCAGGTAGGCAGCGCTCTCGCGCACCTGGGCCACGGAGCCCGGGGCCGACTGCACCTCGCTCATATGCATCACCTGGATGGAGTCCACGACCATTACCTTCGGCTTGACCTCCTTGGCCACATGGCAGATGCGCTCAACATCGGTTTCACTCAGCATCTGCAGGTGCTCCGCCGGCAGCCCCAGGCGCTTCGCGCGCATGGCCACCTGCTGCAGGGATTCCTCGCCGGTCACATAGAGTGCGGGCATGGCCCTGGACAGGTGGCACAGGGTCTGCAGCAGGATGGTCGACTTGCCGGCGCCCGGGTGGCCGCCGATCAGCACCACCGAGCCGGGCACCAGGCCGCCGCCGAGCACCCGGTCCAGCTCCGACGCGGAGGTGGGGATGCGCGGCAGCTCGCCGAGGTCGATCTCCGAGAGTTTCTGCACCCTGCCCTGGCCCGCGGCGCCGGCGTAGCCGCTCTGGGCATCGGTGAAGTTGGCCGCGCGGCTGTCTTTGTGCTCCGGTCCCAGGCGCACCTCGCTGAGGCTGTTCCAGGCGCCGCAGGCGCTGCACTGCCCGGCCCACTTCGAGTAGTCGGCACCGCACTCGTTACAGACGTAAGCGGTTTTCTGCTTCTTGGCCAAGGCCGTTCCCCCCGGGAAATCTCGCATACAGGGCGCAGAGTTTACCCGCCGCGGCGGGCCGGGGAAAACGCGGAATCAATCGGTGACGATCACCGGCGTGCCCACCGGCGCATAGCGGTAGAACTTCTGCGCCATATGCCGGGGCATGCGCACGCAGCCGTGGGAGGCGGGGTAGTTGGGCACGTCGCCGGAGGCGTGGAAGCCGATACCGCCGTTGAAACGGATAAAGTAATCCATCTTGGCACCGCGGTAGTAGGTGCCCGGCGGGCGGCGGTGTTTGCGGGTGTCCACATCGGCGCGCACTACCCGGTGGGTGTTCCTGTCCACATAGCTGCCGTAGAGGGTGGATCTGTGTTTGAGCTTCTTGCCCTTGACCCTATAGCGCCCTTTCGGAGTCCGGAAACCGGCCTTGCCGGATGAGACGCGGGATACGCCCACCAGTTTGCCGCCCTTGTAGAAGTAGGCCCGCTGCTCGCCGAGAGACACCCGTATCGAGGGCGCCCCGGGGCTGTTGGCCGCGGCCTCCTCATCGAACCAGCTGGCGGGCGCGGCAGCGGCCGGGATCGCCAGCAGGGCGACAAGGCACATCGCCAGCGCGGTGATTGTGAGTCTGTACTGCCTGATCGGGTGCATAAACACTCCTCCCGCATAGGGCAGCTTAATGTCGCCGGGCCCCCATCACTACCCGCAGTTGCACCGGCGGAGACCAGCTCCTAAACTGCTGCGACTCTACTTTGCAGAAGATCCCCATGCGCACCGGAGTCGCCCGCACACTGCTGCTGATACTGCTACTGGTCCTCGCCGGCCAGGCGTCGGCGGCACCCTGCGATTCCGGCGGCGATATGTCGATGCCGGTGGATATGACGGGCGACCACCAGTCCCACTGCGCGCCCGGCGCCGACGGCGATCACGCAGCGCCAGGCTGCGGCGATCACGGCGGCGACTGCGAGCCGAACTGCGGCTGCTGCCCCGGTCACTGCGCCGGCGCCCTGCCCGCCGGCGATACCAAGGCCATGGCCCTGCGCGCAAACTCCGCGGCCACCGGCTACCGCGAACTCAACTCCTCTCCCGAACCCGAAGCGGCCCTGCGCCCTCCCATTCGCGGCCCCATCCCGAACTAAAGGGGCGAGTGTGCCCGGCGCCACTCCCCTCCCCGATCGATCCCGCGCGCGCCCGATTGCGCTGCGCGACCGCCGCCTGTTTAGAGAAGAGTTGAAACCATGTATCGCAAACTGTTTACCGCCAGCCTGCTGTCGCTGGCACTCACCGCCTGCGCCGAAGAGAAAACGCCGACCACCGATTCCGTCGAACTGACCACCTACAAGTCCGCCAGCTGCGGCTGCTGCAAGCTGTGGATCGATCACGCCAGGGACAGCGGCTTCTCCGTCACCGCCAATGACGTCGATGACCTCAACGGGGTGAAAGACCGGCACGGCATTGCCCCCCGTTTCCAGTCGTGTCACACCAGCGTGTCCGCCGACGGTTACGTTTTCGAGGGACATGTGCCCGCGAAACTGGTGCAACGCTTCCTGCAGAATCCGCCCGAGGGCGCCAGGGGCTTGGCGGTGCCGGGTATGCCGCCGGGCAGCCCGGGCATGGAAATGGCCCCCTTCGCCCCCTATCGGGTACTGCTGATTGGTGCCGACGGCAGTCACAGCGTCTACGCCGAAGTGCGGTCCGCCGAGCAGCAGTATTGAGGGAACAGGGATGAAAAAAATCGGGAAATACCACCAGCCGCCGGCCTCGCCCGGTCGCCGCAGGTTCGTCACCGGCATCGCCGCCGGTGCCGCGCTGTTGGGCATGCCCGCCGCCCTCGCCGGTGCACCGCGCCGTGCGCCCGCCCCGCGGGCACTGCGCGGCGATGTCTTCGATCTGCGGGTCGGCTACACGCCGGTCAACTTCACCGGCCGCGAGCGCACCGCGGTGACCGTCAACGGCAGTCTGCCCGGGCCGATACTGCGCTGGCGGGAGGGGCAAACGGTCACGCTGAAGGTCACCAACGGCCTTGCCCACGACACCTCGATCCACTGGCACGGCATTATCCTGCCGAGCGATATGGACGGCGTGCCCGGGCTCAGCTTCGCCGGCATCAGACCCGGCGAGACCTTCACCTACCGCTTCCAGGTCAATCAGAGCGGCACCTATTGGTACCACAGCCACTCGGACTTCCAGGAGCAGCAGGGCCTGTACGGCGCCATAGTGGTCGATCCGGCCGACGCCGATCCGGTGGCCAGCGACCGCGACTACGTGGTGCTGCTTTCCGACTGGAGCGACGAATCGCCCCACGATATCTACGCCAAGCTGAAAAAAGAGAGCCACTACTACAATCGCCGCCGCCGCACCGCCGCCGACCTGTGGCGGGAAGTAAAAGAGAAGGGCGTGGCGGCGACCTGGCGCGACCGCGCTATGTGGAACGAGATGCGCATGGCCGACACCGACATCTCCGACGTCACCGGCTACACCTATACATTTTTGATGAACGGCCAGACGCCGGACGACAACTGGACGGCGCTGTTCAGGCGCGGCGAAAAAGTGCGCCTGCGCTTTATCAACGCCGCCGCCATGACGATTTTCGATATCCGCATCCCTGGCCTGAAGATGACGGTGGTCGCCGCCGACGGCCAGAACATCGAGCCGGTCACGGTGGACGAATTCCGCATCGGCGTGGCCGAAACCTACGACGTGATCGTCGAGCCGGACGGCGACAGCGCCTATACCCTCTTCGCCCAGACCATAGACCGCAGCGGCTTCGCCCGCGGCACCCTGACTCCCGAGCCCGGCCTGCGCGCCGAAGTGCCGCCGATGGACTATGCCCCGGTACTGACGCACCGCGATATGGGGATGGCCCACGCGATGGGGGGAATGGATCACGGCGGACACCAGATGGGAGCTATGGACCATTCCCGGCACGGCGGTATGAGCGGCATGGACCATTCGCGGCATCGGATGGGCGGTATGGACCACTCGCAGCACCGCAACGCCGATCACAGCCGGCACAAAGCCGGGGCTGAGGACTACAGCCTGCACGGCGGCCGCCCGGAACTCGGCGGTATGCGGGGCGTCTGGTACACGGAAGACCTGGGGCCTGCCGGCCACGGCAGTGACAGCCCGATAGTGCACCTGCCGAGCGAATACGGCTACGGCGTGGACATGCGTTCGGAGATGCCGATGAGCGGCCTGCACGACCCCGGCATAGGTCTGCGCGACCATATGCAGCGCTACGGCCGGCGCGTGCTGAATTACGGCGATATCCGCAACCTGGCGCCGACCATCGACCGCCGCGAACCGGCACGGGAACTGCAGCTGCACCTGACCGGCAATATGGAGCGCTATATGTGGTCCATGGACGGTATCAAGTTCAGCGACGCCGAGCCGCTGATGCTGAAGTACGGCGAGCGCATCCGCATCACGCTCGTCAACGACACCATGATGACCCACCCGATCCACCTGCACGGCATGTGGAGTGAGCTGGAAACCGGCGATGCCGAGTACATCCCGCGCAAGCACACGGTGCTGGTGCAGCCGGGCGCGAAGATCAGCTACCTGGTCACCGCCGACGCCTACGGCCGCTGGGCCTACCACTGCCACCTGCTGTACCACATGCCGGGCATGTTCCGCGAAGTGCGCGTTGTCTGAGGAGTGCGACCATGAAACCAATCATTATTTTATCGGCCGCACTCGCAGCCAATGCTGCCCTGGCCCTGGAAGACATGCCCCATCACGGCCACGGCGATCGGGTCGCGCAAGCGGGTTCCTACCCGGCCGGACAGGGCACAACCAGCAACCTGGAACACGCGCCGGATTCCCCGGATCACGTCATGGACCACGACGTGCTGCTGACCAAGGTCACTTTCGACCAGCTGGAGGTGCGCGAGCACGACGGCGGCGCACTGAAGGGCGACCTCTGGTTCGGCGGCGACCGCAACAAACTGTGGCTGAAAACCGAGTGGGAGCGGAGCGAAGGGGAAACGGAGAAGGCAGAACTGCACGCGCTCTACAGCCGCGCCGTGGCGCCCTACTGGGATCTGCAGATGGGCGTGCGCCACGACTTCGAAGCGGAGAGCGACAGCCGTAACTGGGGCGCAATCGGCTTCAACGGCCTGGCGCCCTACTTCTTCGAGGTGGACTCGGCGCTGTTTGTCGGCGAGGACGGCGACACTGCCCTGCGCCTGGAGGCGGAGTACGAGCTGTTGTTCACCCAGCAGTGGATTCTGAGCCCGGAGATAGAGGCGGATTTCTTCGGCCAGAACGACCGCGAGGCCGGCACCGGCTCCGGCCTTTCGGACGTCGAGCTGGGCCTGCGTTTGCGCTACGAATTTACCCCGCAGTTCGCCCCCTATATCGGCGTGCACTACGAGAGGAAATTCGGCAACGCCGCCGACTTCGCCCGCGACGAGGGCGAGCATACCAGTGTCACCAGTTGGGTGATCGGACTGCACAGCTGGTTTTGAGCCCTCCCTTCACGCCAAGTTGGGGGCTGTGGCGGCCGAGTAGTGCGGGTATTTCGAGAACCTATCCGGGCAGGCGCCGCCGGCTGTGTGCAACCCAGGCCGGTGGCGTATTCCCGACAGTACCCGCGCGCCCGCTATTTCCAGCGGACCTACTGCACCATCGACATCACGACACGGTCGAAGATGCGGTCGCCGAACCACTTGCGCATAAACATCATCGGCTTGGCGTACTTGCCCCCGGCATAGCGGGTCTTCGGCCGGCGCGCGCGCACCGCCTTCAACACCAGATCCGTGATCACCGAGGGCGGCGACAAATTGCCCTTTTCCTGGCTGTTCCTGCCCAGCTCCGCGACCTTGCTGGCCATGGGGCCGTACGGGCCCTGGCCGGAGCGCTCCAGCATCGGGCCGCCCATCACGTCGGCAAACTCGGTGGCGATGGCACCGGGCTCGATGATCACCACATCGATACCGAACTGCTGCACCTCGATGCGCAGGCAGTCGGACCAGCCCTCCAGCGCATGCTTGGTGGCGTGATACCAGGCACCGAGCGGCGTATATACCTTGCCGCCCATGGAGGAGATATTGATGATCCTGCCCGAGCCTTTCTCGCGCATATGCGGCAACACCAGTTGCGTCAGGCGCGCGAGGCCGAACAGGTTCACCTCGAACTGATAGCGGGCGTCGTCGATACTGGTGTCCTCCACCGCGCCGTACATGCCGAAGCCGGCATTGTTGATCAGCACATCGACGCCACCGTGGTCCCGCTCGATCTGCGCCACGACAGACTCGATATCTCCCGACAGGGTGATATCCATCGGCAGCGGAATAATGCCCTCGGCCCTGAGGTCCTCCATTTTCTCCACGCGGCGCGCCGCCGCGTAGACGACCATCCCCTGCTTCGCCAGCGCCCGGGCGAAGTCCTTACCCATACCGGAGGAAGCACCGGTAACCAGTGCAACTTGCTTGCTCATTTCAATTGCCTCTCTTACTCATTCGACAAATCAATTCGGATACCGGGGTCACTGGCTGGTCGCCAGTTGCGCCGGTTCGCGCACCATTTCTTCGCGCCACCAGGCCAGTGATTCTGCTGGCGTACGCACAGATAGCGGGGCGCCGATAATCGGCGTCACCAAACGGACCCCGAACTGTTCCGCGGCGATGGCCGCGCGCTCGAGCGGTTCGTACCAGTCGTGCAGGGCCAGGTCGAACGTACTGTTGTGGATCGGCAGCATCGCTTTGCCGCGCAGGTCCAGATGCGCCTGCACACTCTGCTCCGGCAACATATGGATCTGGCTCCAAAGCTCGTTGTAGGCACCGGTTTCGATCAGGGTCAGGTCGAAGGAGCCGAAGCGCTCACCGATTTCCTTGAAGCCGTTGAAATAGCCGCTGTCGCCACTGAAAAAGATGCGCGCTTCATGGCTTTCGATCGCCCAGCTGGCCCAGAGGGTTTCGTCCCGGTCGGTCAGGCCGCGGCCGGAAAAATGCTGCGCCGGCGTCGCGGTGAATTTCAGGCTGCCGACGGAAACCGACTGCCACCAGTCGAGCTCGACGATCTTGTCACTGGCAATCCCCCAGCGGCGCAGGTGATTGCCCACTTTCAGCGGTGTGATGAAGCGCTCCACCCTGCCGTCCAGCGCCAGCACGCTGGCCTTGTCCAGGTGGTCGTAGTGGTCGTGGCTGATCACCACCGCCTTGATACGCGGCAGGGCGTCCAGCTCCAGCGGCAGCGGATGGAAGCGCTTGGGCCCCATCCACTGCACCGGCGAGGCCCGCTCACTGAACACCGGGTCAGTCAGCACATACTCACCGTCCAGGCGCATCAGCACAGTGGAGTGGCCGAGGCGGTACACGGTCGCCTCTCCCTGCCCCCGCGCCAGTTCCGCCGCGGGAATGGGACGCAGCGGCAATGGCCCGGCGGGCGCCGGCGCCACCCGCTCTGCGCAAACATAGGCCTTGATTATGTCGACCATGTTGCCGGGCTGAGCCCGGTAGTCGGCGGATGTGTTGCGAAATTTTTCTGCCTGCGTCGAACAGGCACTGAAAACACCAATGGTCATAAACATCACCCCTGCGAGTGCGAACCAGCGAAGTTTCATGGAGACCCCATAAAGTAAACTATACTGTGCAGTGTAAATTCAGGATCGCCAGAAGTAAACTGGCTAGTGTAAAATTTATCCGGATGACGGACAGGGCGCTGACTACCCAGTCCAAAACGGGACAGCCGAGAAGCCGATGAGCGACAGAAAACCGACGAGAAGTGAGATAAAGCGCCAGGCGATCCTGGATGCGGCCAAGCAGGTGTTCCAGGAGCTGGGCGTACAGGGCACCAGCATGGACGAACTGGCGGCGCGGGCGCAGGTGTCGAAGCGCACCGTTTACAACCACTTCGCCAGCAAGGAGGCGCTGATCCTGGAATTGATCGGCGCACTCTGGCAGCAGGCGACGCAGTTACCGCAGGGCGCCTACGACCCGGCTGCCGATCTGCAGCCCCAGCTGTGCGCACTGATCGAGGCGGAAATCGCCGCGATCTGCAGCCGCGAATATATCGAGCTTAACCGGGTGGCGTTCGACCATTTCTTTCACCGGCCCGAGGCGCTGCAACGGGAAATGGAAAGATTTGCCGCGATCGAAACCGGCATCAAGCGCTGGATCAAGGCCGCGCGGGCGGACGGGCGCCTGCGCGAGCTGGATACGGAAATCGCCGCTGGCCAGATCCACAACCTGATCAAGGGCAGCTGCTTCTGGCCGCAGCTGATTCAGATAGCGCCGATCCTGAACGACAGAGAGCGCCGCGAACTGGCCGAGCGCACCGCGGCCATGTTTCTGAGTCACTATCAGCAATAAAAGCGGCGCTAACGCCGCTTCCGGCTCGCTCCTCCCCCCACTTTCCACTCCCTCACTCCACCACAAGCGTGCCGCGATACATCTGCATCTGGCAGGTAAACGGATACTCACCCGGCCGCGCCGCGGGGATCTTTACCGCGGTGTCGCCCTGCATCGCCAGCTGCGCGCTGACTTCCAGATCCGGAAACAGCACCCACTCGGCGCAGGGGCTCGGGTCCTCGCGGAGGAAATGCAGCGTCGCCTCTGTGCCCGCCGGCACGCGGATGCGGTCCGGCTCGTAGACGCCATCCTTCACCAGAATCCGGATTTTCCGCACATCCCCGGCCGCGGGCGCCGCGCGCCACCTGGGCCCCAGCCAGAACCACCAGACGATGCCCGCAATCAGCAGCAGGCCGATACCGTTGACCAGTAGTGTCAGCATCAGCGCACCTCCGCCGGCCGGAAAAAGCGCAGGCGATTCGCATTGCTGACCACGGTCACTGAGGACAGCGCCATGGCCGCGCCGGCGATCACCGGGCTCAGCAGGCTGCCGGTCAATGGATACAGAGCGCCGGCGGCGATCGGAATCCCCAGGGTGTTGTAGATAAAGGCACCGAACAGATTCTGCTTGATATTGCGCAGCGTCGCGCGCGACAGCTCTATCGCATCCGCGACGCCGTGCAGCGACGAGCGCATCAGGGTCACGTCGGCGGTTTCTATCGCGACATCGGTGCCGGTGCCTATGGCGAAGCCCACTTCCGCGCGCGCCAGAGCCGGCGCATCGTTGATGCCGTCGCCGGCCATGCCCAGATGCCCGCCTTTCGCCTGCAGTTCCGCGACGATGCGCTCCTTGTCCTCCGGCAGGAGTTCCGCGTGCACCTCGTCTATGCCCAGCTGTGCCGCCACCGCCTCTGCGGTGGCGCGGTTGTCGCCGGTGAGCATCTGGATTTCCAGGCCGAGGCTCTTGATTCTCTGTATCGCGGATTTTGCGTCCTCGCGCAGCGGGTCCGCCACCGCAATCAGGCCCGCGGCCGCGCCGTCCACCGCCGCATAGATAGCCGTGCGCCCCTCGGCGGCAAGCGCTTCGGCGGCCGCCACCCACGGGGAGATATCGATATTTTCGCGCAGCATGAATTTGCGGTTGCCGAGCAGTATTTTCTTGCCGTCCACTGTGCCGGAGACACCGTGGGCGGTGATTGCCTCAAAGTCGCTCACAGTCGCCAGTTTCAGCCCCCGCTGTTTCGCCGCGGACACTATGGCCTCCGCCAGCGGGTGCTCGGACGCCTGCTCCAGGCTGGCCAGCAGGCGCAGCAGTTCCCGCTCGTCGCCATCTGCCTGCAGGTCGGTGACCCTGGGGGCGCCCACGGTGAGGGTACCGGTCTTGTCCACCACCAGGGTGGTCAGCTTGCTGGCCTGTTGCAGCGCCTTGCCATTGCGCACCAGCACGCCGTGTTCGGCGCCCTTGCCGACGCCCACCATCACCGACATGGGCGTAGCCAGCCCCAGCGCACAGGGGCAGGCGATAATCAGCACCGCGGTGGCCACCACCAGCATATGCGCGACTTTCGGATCCGGCCCCCAGTTAAACCAGATCAGTGCCGACACTGTGGCGACGATCATGACGGCCGGCACGAACACGGCGGAAATCCTGTCCGCCAGGCGCGCGATGGGCACGCGGGAATTCTGCGCCTTCTTCACCAGCTCGATAATCTGCGCCAGGCGGGTCTCGGCGCCGATCTTCTCCGCAACGAACAGCAGGGTCCCGTTCTTGTTCAGAGTGCCGGCGGACAGGAAATCGCCCGCGCCTTTCCGCACCGGCAGCGGCTCACCGGTGAGCATGGATTCGTCCACCAGACTGCCGCCGTCGATCACCGTGCCGTCCAGCGGAATTTTCTCGCCCGGGCGCACGCGCAGGTGCTCGCCCGGCAGCACCTCTTCCACCGGCACATCCACCTCTTCGCCGCCGCGCAGCACCCGCGCACTGGTCTCCTGCAACGCCAGCAGCTTCTCCACCGCGGCACTGGTCTTGCCGCGGGCGCGCACCTCCAGCGCCTGGCCCAGGTTGATCAGGCCGATAATCATCGCACTGGCCTCGAAGTAGACGTGGCGCGCCATCTCCGGCAGCAGCTGCGGCACCAGCACCACCAGCATCGAGAAGGCCCAGGCGGTGCCGGTACCCAGCGCGATCAGCGTGTCCATATTCGCGTTGTGATGGCGGAAGGCCTTCCAGGCGCCGGTGAAGAAGTGACCGCCGCAGTAGATGAGCACCGCCAGCGTGAGAAGACCGACCAGGCCCCAGGCCAGCTGCTGGCCGGGGCTGTGCACCGACATCTCACCGGTGACCAGGCCCCAGGCCATCAGCGGCAGGCCGAGGCCCAGCGCCAGCCCCGAGCGCCACAGCAGGTCGCGGTAGTGGGCGCGGTCCGCGGCGCGCTGCCGCTCGCGCAGTTCGCGCTCGCCGACAGTGGCCAGCGCCGCGCCGTAGCCGGCCTCCTCAATGGCCCGGATGCAGGCGTCCGCGGTGGCGGAGCCCTGCACCGCGACCGTCCTCTCCGCCAGGTTGACCCGCGCCTCATCGACACCGGGCAGTCGCCGCAGCGCGCCCTCGATCTTGTTGACGCAACTGGCGCAGGAGGCGCCGCTCAGGGTAAAGGTCTGTTTGCTCTGCACCATCTTTCCATCCTAGCCATGGATCACCGGCGGGGAGCTTAGGGGCTTCCCGCCAGGGGAAGGCAAGACCTCCATGCGACGGCCAACGGGGGGTGGTAGAATCGCGCCATGAAACACCCCCTGCTCCCGGAAAGACCCCTCAGCCTCTCCCCCACTCTGGCCGCCACCCTCGGCCTGGAGGAGGCGGTGCTATTGACCGCGCTCGGGGACCTGCTGCCTTTCCTGCCGGTGGAGTCCCACCCGGGGCGCGACTGGTACACGGCCGACGGCGAGCAGCTGCAGCAGCTGCTGCCCTTCTGGCAGCCGGCGGATATCCAGCGGGTGGCCACCAGCCTGCGCAACCAGGGGGCGCTGCTGCTGGGCGCGGCCCCCTACGGCAGCAGCGAGATACTCAAGTTCGCGCTGCCGCTGGGCAAAGCCCAGCCGGAAACGCCTGCGCCGCCGGCCGCGCGCAGCGCCAACACCATCTCGCCGAACTGGCAGCCGGACGCCGAGACGATGGCGCGCATCGCCCAGCTCGGGGTGCCCGAGCACTTCGTGCGCGAGCAGCTGCCGGAGTTCGTCACCTACTGGCGCGAGCGGGGCGAGCCGCGCCACTCCTTCGGCGCCCTGTTCCTGAAGCAGGTCAAGAGCAAATGGGAGGCCTTCCGCGCGACGGCGCAGCGCAAGCAGCCGCTGCCCGAGGACTGGCGCCCGAACGAGGAGACGCTGCGCAAGCTGTCCGACGAGGGGGTGCCCAGCACCTTCGTGCAGCGCGCCCTGCAGCGCTTCGTCGACTACCACCGCTCCAGCGGCAAGCAGTCCATCTCCTGGGATCTGGAGTTCAACGACTGGGTCATGGAGGACTGGGAAAAGCAGGACGCGCCCTTTATCGAGAAGCGCAAACCCACCCCGATGACCCGCGACTGGCAGCCCAGCGAACACACCTGGGAACAGCTCAGGCGCCTGGCCATCAATCCCAGCTTCGCCGCCGAGCTGCTGCCGGAATTCATCTACAAGTGGCTCGAGCGCGGCGGCCACAGCGCCCGCTGGGGCGAGCTGTTTATCGAATACGCGCGCGAGGAGTGGGCCTACTACTGCCAGGGCATCGAGAAGAACCCGGTGGCCAAGCCGATACCGCGCAACTGGCAGCCGGGCAGCGACTGCTTGAGCCACCTGGTCAACCAGTGTGAAATAGACCGGGATTTCGCCCTCTCTTTGGTACCCGAATTCATCCTCTACTGGCGCGGCCAGAACGCCGCGCGCAAGAGCTGGGACGCCGTCTTCGTGCGTCACGCGCGCCACCAGTGGGCGGAGCGCAACAAGCTGGCAATAGGAAACGCATATGGCAGGCAAGATACCAACCACCCGACAAACCAGCGCAACCAGAACCAGCGGACAAGGGACAGATCCATCGGCGACATACTCACAGACACAAACTGGTAGCGCCGAACAGCTGAACGACAAGAAGCGCGCTATCAACGAGGTCTTCGCGCTGTTCAAGCTGAACTATCACAACCAGTTCAGCGCCGCCTTCCCGGACACAGAGACGCTGCATCACGCCAAGCGCCTGTGGCTGGAGGCGCTGGCCGCCTTCGAGCCGCAGGAGATTATGGCCGGCGCCAAGCGCGCGATACTGCAGAGCGAATACCTGCCCACGGTGCACAAGATGCTGACGCTCTGTGCCGCCGGCGAAAACGGCCTGCCCGAGGCCCGCGCCGCCTACCGCGAGGCCTGCAACGCCCCCAGCCCCAAGGCCAACCACAACTGGAGCCACCCGGCGGTCTACCACGCCGGGCGCGAATCCAACTGGTTTTTCCTCGCCAACAACCCGGAGTCGGTGGCCTACCCGGTTTTCGCCGAGCACTACCGCAAAATCTGCGCGCGGGTATTGGAGGGAGAGAAGCTGCCGGCGCCGCAGCAGCTGAAGCTCGAGGACAACCCCGGCAAGCCGCTGTCGAAGGAGGAGAATGCGAAGAAGCTCGCGGCGCTGCGGGCCGAGCTCGACCTGTAATACCAGGGCCGAAGGCGCCGTGAATGCGCGGCGCGGCCGCTCCTACAGATTAACGATAAACCAGAGCAGTAACGGAAAAGGCGGTAAAAAACTCACTCCCAACCCAGCAGGTAACGCCATGAAACGGCCACTCCCTCTGCTAGCGGTACCCCTCCTCAGCGTCTGCGCCCAGGCACAGGCAGACTTCTACTCCCACCGATACGCCGGCTTCGGTTACAGCGATGTCGAGGCGGCCGGTTTCTGCAGCGGTGCCGCGCAATTCGTGCAGCGCCTGAACCTCACCGGACAGACGGCCGACACCAACAGCTGCGGCGAGCGCGGCGACGGCTGGAAAGTCTACGGCGGCTGGCGCTGGACACCGCACCTGGCGGTAGAGGCCAGTTACCAGCAGCTGGCGGGCGCCGAGCTGGATTTCCGTATCGACGCCGACAGCGGCGAGTACCTGCAGTTCGAGGACGAAATCGAAACCCAGCTGTTGAACGCCTTCTTCGTCGGCCACTGGCCGCTCGCCGAAGGGCTCAGCCTGTTCGGCAAACTGGGCGGCGGCCTGTGGCACTCGGAACTGTCCGAGCGCCAGTCCGGCGAGTTGTTTTTCATCTATCAGATTGCCGAAGAGGAATTCGAAGAGCGCCTGACCGAAGTCAGCGGCAAGGCCGCCGAAGTCGACAACGGCCTCCACTGGGGCTACGGCTTCGGCCTCAGCTACCGCTACCGCAACCAGTGGACGCTGCGCGCCGAGTGGGAGACCTTCTCCGATGTGGGCAGCGAGGATCTGCGCAGCGGGTTTGATGTGGAGGCCGCGTCTTTGGGGTGGAGTATGCACTTTTAGCTGACACCGATCGCGGCCATGGGCCGCGATCGGACCAGCCGTTATCGCAACTGCAATTTCTCCGCGACGTCCGCCCAGGAAACCAGCTTGAAATTCTGCGCCCCGCCGGGCAGCCGGTTGCGTCCGTCCTGCACCACCAGCAGCCCCTGCGGATAGTCGGGCCCCAGCGCCGCACTGGTGACCTCCAGGCCGTCGGTTTCAGAGCTGCCGTCGATGCCCAGGTCCAGATTCATCTCCACGCGGAAATGGCCGACGAACTCACTGCCGTCGCGGCTGAACAGCGCGTAGCTGTCGCTGCCCTGGCTGGATACCACCAGGTAACTCCGCTCGCCGCCGAGATAGAGACCCAGACCCTCGACATCGGCCACCAGCCGCTCGCCGTCCACGGCGGCCACCAGTTGCGGCCTGGCCTCGCCGGCGGCAAAGGCGGCGAGATCCAGGCGCCAGACGCCGGCATCCTCCTCGCCAAAGAACAGCGTCTCGCGCTCGTCGTCGACCACGCAGCCCTCCACCTGGCTCGCCACCGGCAGATTGGCGCGGCGGCGCAGCTGCCACTGCGCGGGATTTTCACCGAGCAGGATTTCCGCCAGGTGCAGGCCGCCGTCCTTGTCCGAGATCCAGGCAAAGGTCCTGCTGCCCTTCTGGTACAGGCAGAGGCCATAGGGATCGCCGAGGTCCATCTCGCGCAGGCCCAGGTTTTCGACTTCACCGCTAGCGGTGATGCCGAACAGGCTGATGCCGGGCGTGGAGCGGTTGGAAGCGGCGGCCAGGGCGTCGAAGCGCGGGTGTGTGACGCGGCGCAGGTCCACATTGTTGACGCGGCCGACCGGCAACTGCTGGCGCAGTCTTCCCGACAGATCATAGACGTTCAGGCCGCGCTTCTTGTCGGTACCGAGAATCAGGCTGTCGGCGGGATCCCGCGGATGGACCCAGATGGCCGGATCGTCGGCCGCGTCGCCACCGGAATTGACCGGCTGCGTCTGTGCGCGCGCGGCCACACGGGGAATATCCGCCTCTGCGCGCCGCGCCCGGATTTCCGCGCTCGGCGGCGGCAGCTCTGCGGCAAAGCGCTGCACGGCGTTGCTCTCCTCCGCGAGCGCCAGCAGTGCGCCGCCGGCGACGGCGACGGATACCGGCGCCAGGCTGTCCAGTACCCGGGAGAATACCGGCGCCGACTGCGGCAGGCTCAGGGTGTAGGCCTGTACCCTGTCGCCGGCGGCGAGCCAGAGGTGGCCGGTGGCGCCGTCGATCCACAGGCCGCCGAAGTCTTCACCCAGCTTGTCGCCGGCGGCGAACACGCGGCGCTCCTCGTCTTTCTCAGCGTCCGCGTTCAGGCGCCAGATACCCAGCGGCGGCTGCGCCACCAGCAGCTGTGCCTGCACATCGTCCACCGCGCAGCCGCTGACCTGCTCGCCGAAATACAGTGTGCGCACTTCGCTGAACTGCCAGTCCCGTCCGCGCCGGTGCACGACATATTCACGGCCGAGGCCGGATTCATCGATCGCGAATAGATGGGTGCGGCCATTCTGGCGCGACAGGCACAGCGCCGCCTGCGGTGCACTGGTCGCCTGTGCGCCCAGGAATTTCAGGTCCGGCGCGCCCCCCGCATCGAGGCCCAGTTCGCGCAGCTGAATTTCGCCCGCGTCCTCGTCGTAGGCGGCCAGCAGCCAGTGGCCACTCTGCTGTGCCTGCAGCGCAAAGCGCTCGACGCTGCCGCCGCCCAGTGACGCCACCTCATCGCCCTCTTCGCCGAGCAACACCAGTCCGCGCGTCTCGCTGGCGAGCAACAGGAAATTTTTTCCACCGAGGCTCAGCGGCGCCAGCTGGCTGGAGACCACACCGGGGACGGAGATCGACTGTTGCGGTTTCAGTGCACGGGTCCGCTCAACCGGCGGCTCACCCGTTTCGCTGCAGCCCGCCAACAGGCCGCAGAATACCGCGGCGGAAACCATTTTCAGAAAGTGCCTTTGCATCATTTTTTTCACTTTATTCGCAACGGCGGCAGTGATTTTGACTGCCGCTTCAATATGACAGAAAACATGGCAGAAAGCCCGGCGCCTCGAGAGGCGCCGGGCTTTCACTCGGGTTCTGAGCGCGGGGTCAGAAGGTGCTGTAGGTCAAACCCAGCACATAGGTGGGACCGTATTCTTCGTACTGGCCGTTGTAGCCGGCGTTGTGCACAAAGAGGGGCTCGTCGGTCAGGTTGACGCCGCTGAAAGTCAGCTGCAGGCCGTTGTCGAAGCGGTATTTCGCCGACAGGTCCAGCTGCATATGATCGTCCTCGTAGCGGTCGCCGGCCGCGTCTTCCAGATCCACTTCCAGCAGGCGCTCGCCGCGGAAAGCCGCAGACAGGCGCAGGCTGAAGGCGTCGCGCTCGTAGCCGATAATCAGGTTGCCCACCAGGTCCGCCTGGGACGGCAGCGGGATATCGTCGTCGCGCCCGCCGCCGGCGCCCAGGCTCGCTTCGGAATCGGTCAGGGTGGCGTTGGCGCGCAGCAGCAGGCCGTTGTCGAAGCCCCGGGTCCAGGCCAGTTCGGCGCCGCTCAGGGTGGCGGTGTCGCCGCTGATCGGCTGCAGGATTTCCGCCGCGTCGACGGTCAGGTCACCCACATACTGGGTGAAGTCGGCAGTGGCGGCCACGTCGGCCATGACGATAAAGTTGTCGATGCGCTTGTGGAAGAGGCCGACGGAGAACATGCCCAGGCCATCGGCGTAGTACTCGGCGGAGAAGTCCAGATTCTGCGCCTCGTAGGGATCCAGCGCCGGGTTGCCGGCTTCGACTTCCAGCTCGCCGTCGTCGTATTCGATCGCCGCCGGCGACGGATTCAGGTGACCGAAAGAGGGGCGCGAAAGCGATTCCGTGTAGGCGGCGCGCAGCACGAGTTTGTCGCTGTAGTCGTACTTGAAGTTGGCGCTCGGGAACAGCCTGCTGTAGTCGCGCTGGTAGCGGACTGCGGAGACGTAGACGTCCTCGGCCACTTCCTCGGCGCCGTCAACCGGCGCGCCGGACTCCACCACGCGGTAGCCGTCGGCGGAGAAGTCGGTGGTCTCGTAGCGCACACCGTAGACCAGACTGGCGCGATCGAAGTCGATGCTGTTCATGACGTAGAACGCGGAAATATCCTCGTTCATTACATAGTCGCGCGCGGAATCCAGCGCGGTCGCCGTCTCGTCCACCTCGAAGGCGGACAGGTTCGCGTCGATAAAGCGGTTCAATGCGCCCCGGTCGACGCCGGGGCCGAAGGCGGAGAGGCCGTAATCGACCCGGTTCAGCGCGAAGTCGGCCAGTGTGTAGTCACCGCCGAAGCCTTCGTAGGTGGTGGCGTTGAGGTCGCCGGATTTTTCGCGGCGGCGCTCGTGCAGGCCGAACTTCAGCGCGGACGGCCTGCCGGCCAGGTCGATTTCGCGGCTGAGATCGATGCGGAAGCTGACCTCCTCGTCCTCGGTGAAGTTGTCCTCGATCACCAGCTCGTCCAGCGCGTAGTTGGCGGCGTTCAGCGCCGCTTCCAAATCGGAGGCAGCGACGGCCATCTGCGGCTTGTCGCCGGCGCTGGTGTAACCCAGCTGCAGGCCCTCCTGCACGAAGTCCGCGTCGCGGCGGTGCGGTTCGGCCTCCTCGGCGTGGGAGTAACCCAGCGCATACTCGACATTCCAGAGGTCCAGGTCGTGCCCGCCGCCGAAGACGACGGACAGGATCTGCTGTTCCTCGAGCCGGTCCTTCAGGGATTTCTCCAGCGCCGCGTCTTCCCACACGGCAAAGCCGGCGCCGATACTGGCCGGGTCATCGTTCTCTTCGTCCAGCTTCCAGGAGTTGCGCTGGCGCTCCTCTTCATCTGAAAAGTCGGAATAGAGGCTGTGCAGGTACAGCTGGCTGGTCTCGGACAGGCGCAGGTCGAAGTTGGCGGCCAGGCCGGTGCGCTCGCGGGTGATGGTGTAGTCGCGCTGCTCGATTTCCGCGGCGCCGAAGGCCTCACTGCCGTCGGCGGCGGTGAATGCCTCCCAGTTGCCGTCCGTTTCGATATTGTCGGAACCGAAGTTGCGCTCCTGGTGGCTGGCGGCGATGGCGACGCCCAATGCGCGGCCGCCTTCCAGCTCAAACACGCTGGTGAAGGTGGCGGCCAGCTTGGGGCTGTGCTCACCCTGCAGTTCGCTGTAGCTGTTCTCGGCGCTGAGCTTGAACTGCTGGCCGTCGTGATCCAGCGCGTTCAGGCTCTTGATCTCGATGGCGCCGCCGATGGAATCGGCGCTCATATCCGGGGTCAGGGTCTTGAAGACTTCCAGGCTGGCGAGCAGATCGGACGGAATCACGTCCAGGGCCACGGCGCGGCTGTCGGTCTCCGGCGCCGGCAGGCTGATGCCGTTGATCGTGGCGGCGTTCAGGTTGGGATCGATACCGCGCACGCCGACGAAGCGGCCTTCGCCCTGGTCGCGGGCGATAAATACGCCCGGCATACGCTGCAGCGCCTCGGTGACGTTGGCGTCCGGCAGCTCGCCGATGGCGTCGGAGGTCTGCACCGCGACCAGCTTGTTGGACTTGCGCTGGCGCTCGATATCGCTGCTGGCGTTGGCGGCCTGGGCGGTCACCGTGATGGTCTCCATGGCCTGAGTGTCGCTATCGCCCGCGGCCCGCTGGGCGGTGGCGTTCGCGGATGCGATGGCGAGGGCCACCGCGGCCAGCGGCATGGCGAGCAGGCCCGCCCGGATACTGTTGTTCTTCATGCTGTCCCCGTTTGCGTTTTTATAAATTGGGGCGCAGCCTAGGACTCAGATATGAATCTTGCGTGACGCTTTTTTTAAGATTGTCATATTACGCGGCGACAATGGGCGCCTAAGGAACCTCTGAATCCCAACGCAAAGGAAGACGAGCCGATGGCGAAAACACTGCAGAACCCCGCGCGGCGCAAATTATTCAAGGCCATTGGCGCCGCCACGGCCGCAGGCGCCGGCGCCAGCCTGTTGCCGGGCTGTGGCCGGAGTGACAGCGACGCCGGCGAGCCTCTCGGCTTTGTGGAAATTCCCCACGCTCTGGACGACCACCACCATGTGCCGGCGGGCTATAGTGCCGACCTGCTGCTGCGCTGGGGCGACCCGATTGTGACCGGCGCCGGCCCCTTTGAGCCGAAAGCCCTGACCGCCGCCGAGCAGGCGCGCCGTTTCGGCTACAACAACGACTTTATCGCCTTTATGCCGCTGGACCCGGGCGCCGCGCCGGGCGAGGGCGAGCGCCACTACAAGAGCCGCAACAGCGAGCGCGGCCTGCTGTGCGTGAATCACGAGTACACGCAGCCGCACCTGATGTTCCCCGGCTACCGCGACAAGCACAGCGCCAACCGCGGCGTCTCGGCCGCCCATGTGGCCATTGAGCAGGCCGCCTGCGGCCACGCGGTGGTGGAAATCGAGAAAACCGATAGCGGCTGGCAACCGGTGCTGGACAGCCCCTACAACCGCCGCATCACGCTGAATACCGAGATGGACATCGTCGGCCCGGCCGCCGGCGACCGCCGCCTGCAGACGCGGGCGGATCCCTCGGGCCGCCGCGTGTTCGGCACTGTCGGCAACTGCGCCGGCGGCAAGACGCCCTGGGGCACGGTGCTGATCGCCGAGGAGGGATTCGGCGGCGCCTTCCAGGGGGACCCGGACCGTATCGCCGACCCGGTCGAGGCGAGAAACCACCACGCCTTCGGCATAGCGCCCGACAACCGCAACTGGGGCGATCACGACCGCCGCTTCGATATCGGCTTCGAACCGAATGAGCCCAACCGCTTCGGCTGGATGGTGGAATACGATCCCTACGACCCGAATTCGCGCCCGCGCAAGCTGACCAGCCTCGGGCGCTTCGAGCACGAGGGCTTCACGCTGGTGTGCAAGCCGGAGCAGCCCATCGTCGCCTACGGCGGCGACGACGACGAGCACCAGTTCGTCTACCGCTATGTGTCGAAAAACACTTACCGGCCCGGCGATGCGGCCAACCGCGCGCTGCTGACCGAGGGCACCCTCTACGCGGCCCAGTTCAATGAGGATGGCAGCGGCCGCTGGCTGCCGCTGGTGTTCGGCCAGGGACCGCTGACCGGGGAAAACGGCTTCCGCAACCAGGCGGACGTCTTGATAGACGCGCGCCGCGCCGCGGCGCTGCTCGGCGCCACGCCGATGGACAGGCCCGAGGATGTGGAGACCAACCCGGTCAACGACTGCACCTACGTGATGCTGACCAAGAACAAGAAGCGCCGCGCGGACGATACAGACGCGGCCAACCCGCGCCCGCGCAACGCCGCCGGCCATGTGCTGGAAATAGTGCCGCCGGGGGAGTACGGCCGGCGCAATCACGCGGCCGACGACTTCCGCTGGAACACCTTCCTGCTCGGCGGCAACCCGAACGCGGAAGACCCGCGCGAGCGCGGCGCCTACGGCCAGCAGACTCCGGGCGCCATCTCCGCCCACGGCTGGTTCGCGAACCCGGACAACGTGGCCTTCGACAACGGCGGCAATCTGTGGATCGCCACCGACGGCTGCGAGGATTTCGGCTTTCACGACGGCCTCTGGGCCATGGCCACCGAGGGCGAGCGGCGCGCGGCGCCGAAACATTTCTTCGGCTGCCCGGCCGGCGCCGAGGTGTGCGGGCCGGAGTTCACCCCGGACGGCAGGACACTGTTCGTATCGGTGCAGCACCCGGCGGACGGTCGCGGCTCCACCTTCGACAACCCCATGCACCGCTGGCCGGACGGAGACCCGCGGCTGCCGCCGCGGCCGTCGCTGCTGGCCATCTACCGCAGGGACGGCAAAGTGGTGGGCAGTTGAAGCGCCGCGGCGGCAAAAGGCCGGGCGACGCGGCCTGCTAGAATTTCTGGGGAGTCCATCGCCCGCGTAAACCCATCGAGGTATTCCGATGACTTTCTGGCGCGCTCTGCCCATCGGCCATCTCCTGGCCGCCGCCCTGACCTTTGCCGCGGCCGTCGCCTTCGCCCCGCCGTCGCGCGCCGATATCACGCTCAGGGGCGCCGGCGCCGATTTCCCCTATCCCATCTACACGCAGTGGTTTCGGGATTTCAGCCACAAAAACACGGGCGTCTTCATCTTCTATGAGGCGACGGGCAGCGGCGCGGGTATCCGCGACTTTATCGGCCGCACGGTGGATTTCGCGGCCTCCGTTGCGGCCATGGACGAGGCGGAACTCGCGCTGGTGGAAGGCGGCGCCGTGCTGCTGCCGGTGACGGCCGGCGAGGTGGCGCTGGTATTCAACCTGCCCGGGGTCACCAGCCTGAAACTGCCCCGCGAGGTTTACGCCGATATTTTTCGCGGGAAGATCCACCACTGGAACGACAGCAGGATCGCCGACGCCAACCCGGAGGTGGAATTGCCGCGGCTGGATATCACGCTGGTCCGGCGCTCCGACGCCTCCGGCACCACCCATATCCTCACCGGCCACCTGAGTCATATCAACGCAGACTTCAAACAGGAGGTGGGCCACGGCCGCACACCGAACTGGCCCGGCGCTAGCCATATCGAGAAGGCCCCGGGCAGCCAGGGCGTCGCCGCGGCAGTGAAGCGGACACCGGGCGCCATCGGCTATGTGGAATACAGCTTCGCCAAACTGGTGGAACTGCCGATCGCGCAACTGCAAAACCGCGCCGGCAACTATGTCTTCCCCGGAACTGAGTCGGGCGCCGCGGCCCTGGCCGGTATCGCCTTCCCCAACGGAACGCTGCCGGGCAGCGAGGCGCCGAATCTGATTGCCTGGGATTGGGACCCGGGCGCGGAAAACGCCTATCCGATCACCAGCTTCACCTGGCTTCTGTGCTACGCCGAACAGGAGGACGAAAAGGCGGACGCGCTGCGGCGGCTGGTGCACTACATGGTGAGCGACGCGGCGCAGGAACGGGCCAAGGCGCTGGGTTACACCCCGCTGCCGGAAACGGTCAGAACCAAAGTGCGCGCGGCCGCCGCCTTTATTCGCTGACCGCCGCAGCCGGCACTGAGGCCTCGTACTCGACAATGCGGTTCCTGCCCGCCCCTTTCGCCTGGTACAGGGCGCAGTCCGCCTTGTGCAGCAGCTCCTCGACGCCGACCTCGTCCCGCAAATGGACGACACCGATACTGGCGGTGAACTGCAGCGGGCCGGCCCCGGTCTCCAGCGCTATTCCGGCGATCTCCCGGTGCAGACGCTGCGCGGTGTTCAGGGCGCCGTCGCGGTCTTCACTCAATAGCAGCGCGAACTCCTCTCCGCCGAGGCGGCCGAACACGTCGGTTGTGCGGATATGGTCCGCGATCGTATCGCTGAATGCGCGCAGGGCCAGATCGCCCACCCCGTGGCCGTGGTTGTCGTTGATGGACTTGAAGTGGTCGATATCCAGCATCAACAGGCTGATCGGCAGGCCCTTTCTCTTCGCCAGCCTGAAAAGCTGTTCCGACTCGGCGAAGAAACTGCGGCGGTTGTAGATGCCGGTCAGCGGGTCCGTGCGCGCCTCCCGCTCCGCCTTTATCTTTGCCGCCTGCAGTTCCCGGGTGCGCCACTGCACCTGCTGTTCCAGCTCCGCCTTGGAGATCTCCAGCTGCTGGGTATATTTTTTCTCCGCCTCTTCCTTCTGCAGGCGCAGACGCCGCACCATCAGGCCGATGGCCGCCATGATGGTCAGCATCTCGACAAAGGAGGCGAACGGCGGCCAGTAGTAATTGATGAAGTTGTGCTCCACATAGCCCAGATCCCGCATGGCCTGCACCAGCAGGCCCAGCACCAGCAGGCTCCAGGCCAGCGCGAAGATCCCCGCCTCGCGGTAGCCCTGCCGCCAGCGCACGAAAGCGACCAGCGCGATCAGCGGGTAGAGCAACAACGCGACGGTGATGGATATCACCGACAGCGCCTTCAGCTTCAACAGCGCACAGGCCAGCAGGAAGACGGCGTTGGCCATCATGAATTTCAGCAGGTAGTCGAGACGCGGTGTGTGCTTCCCGGTCTGCAGGAACATACGCGAGAAGACGAGACCGCACAGGATGGTAATGGCCCCACTGAGCGACATATAGCTCCAGTGGAAGTGATCGGTGATGAAATACTGGTGGGTGTAGCCGAGTATCGTGCACCAGACGGCGAACTTGGAGGCGGAATAGACCGAGTAGATGTAAAAAAGCTTCTCCCTGGCGATGATGGCCCCGACCAGCGCAAACATCGACATCAGAAAGTAGCCGCCCAGCAGGAAGGCCATAACACCGGTTTCGAGACCGCTCGAATAGCGGAGCGCATCCGGATCCCAGATCCGCATGCTCGGAAATACCACCCCTAATTCGTCGGAGCTGAGCTTGACCAGATACTCCACCGTCTGCCCCGCGGGCAGGGATGTCTCGAAAACAAAGCGGTTGTGCGGCACCTGCCGGCTGGAAAAAGGCTCGCCCAGCGACAGGCGGCCGATGCGGCGGTAATCCGTGTCGGCGCCCTCCCGGGCGAAGGCTTCGAGGCCGATCAGCTGGTGGTCGACATATTCGATATGCAGGGTCAACTCGGTATCGGTGACATTCTTCAGCGAGAAGTGCGTCCAGAAGGCGCCCGGCTGCAGACCGGTAGAGCCGGCGCTTTCCAGCGGCCTGAATTCACCGCGCAGATAGGCCCGCCTAGCCTCCTCCAGGCCGCTGTCCCCCACCGCGTCGTGCCATATCTCCGCCTGCCCGGTCAGCTTGTCGCCACTCTCCCGCGCCCCCACCTCCACCTGTGCACTAGCGGCCACCGGCAGCAGGAAAATGACGGCGAGCAGGGATTTCAATAAACTTCGGACCCCGGCCAGTGCGCGCGATACGGCGCGGGCGCCCCGGCGCCCGCCGCTGTTCGATCGTGTTTTATGCATTTTTATTTGCAAAGGCTGCAAGAGGCTGCCTTTATAATGGCTCGCCGCGGCGCTGTAAAATAAAAGTCTGACTGCGCCGGCACCAACAGGGATTCAACGGACCGCGCCCTCTGACAACAAACAGCTGCGGGGCGCCGATCACAGGAGGTAGAGGTGCAATTCATCGGTTTTAACCGGGCCGGCCGGCGCGCGAAAACGGAATTCCGCAGGCTTTCCCCCGCCCTGCCCCGGAGCAACGGGCATTTTTCCATACACCGTTTCTCCGTACACCGGCCGCCGCGCCATGTACACGATACACGGCGCATGTCCGCAAACCCTCCACGACAAATCAAGCACTTAAGTGCTTGATTTGCGACCCGGCCATCCATGGCCGGGCTATTCGACTGCTACAAGAAACGCGCACCCTGCAGCCGGCGCGCAGAATCTATCGATTGTTAATTTTTCGGGGGCAACTATGCGCATCGCTTACCGCGCACTGACACCGTCTGGCAGGATTGTCAGGAAAATAACGAAGATTTTGAAAAAATCGGCGATCGGTTTGTGGCGCTGGCTGGGGGGCCTGCTGCGCGCCCTGCTCAACTTGTGGAAAGCGCTGGGGCCGCGCTGGCTCAGGATCTGCATCGCGCTGATCGCCGTCGTTCTGATCGCCTACCGCGCGCTGGCCGACTATCTGGCGCCGAACCTGACCCGGGAGCGCATCCATCGCGTCCACTACCTGAACGAGGGATGGAGCGAACAGCAGCGCCAGAGTTACTACTACACACCCCAGGGCACCGAGCTGTTCGGCATGGACTACGCCTGGTTCGCCAACCTGGAGCTGCCGCTGTCGCGGGAACTGCTCGCCAGCGAGCGCAATATGCGCGGCTGGGGTTTTGTCGTCGACCCGGGCCAGCGCCCCAGTCCGCTGAATCCCGCCAACCTGCCCGTGGGCCTGACGCGCCACAGAGACCCCGACAGCGGCCGCGAACGCCTGGACATAGGCTGCGCCGCCTGCCACACCGGCGAACTGCACTACCGCGGCACCGCGCTGCGGGTCGACGGCGGCCAGGCGATGCAGAGTATTCCCACCGCCGCGCGCGGCGAGTTCATCACCACGCTCGGCGCCTCCGTGTTCGAGACCCTCTACAACCCGGCCAAGTGGGACAGGTTCGCCACGCGCCTGGTGGGCGAAGACGCGGCCAGACGCCAGGCCCTGCGCACCCGCTTCCGGCAGTTCGCCGCCGAGCTGAAGGCCTTCGCCAGCGGTCCCGGCGCCCCGCAGTACTATCCGGTGGAGGAGGGGCGCGGCCGCACCGATGCGATAGGGCGCATCGGCAATGTGGTGTTCGGCTACCGCCTGCAGCGGCCGGAGAATTACCGGGTCGCGGATGCGCCGGCCAGCTACCCCTTTCTGTGGGATATCTGGCGCTTCGACTGGGTGCAGTACACCGGCTTCACCAACCAGGCCATGACGCGCAATATCGGCGAGAGCCTGGGTGTACTGGCCCCGATCAAACTGGTCGACGCCGAGGGCCGGGCGGTCGGCGGCAGCGAGTTCGGCGCAACGCCCGTGGACCTGGACGGCATGCACTGCGTGGAGGGCCTGCTGCGCAGCCTGAAGCCGTCCAAGTGGCCGCAGGAAATACTGGGCGAAATCGATATCGCCAGAGCCAGGGCCGGCAAGGACCTGTTTGCCGAGCAGTGCGCCTTCTGCCACGGCCCGCACGAGTCCCGGCGCTACGACTGGCGGGTGGCCGATGGCCCGGACGCGCCGCTGCCGGGCCAGTACGCGGTGAACTGGCAGTGGGATATGGCCGGCGACGTGACGCGCAGGGACGGTCTCGCCTACCGCAGCGACTGGCGCGACCGCCTCTGGGCTCTACCCTGGATAGCCACCGATGTGATCGGCACAGACCCGAAGCTCGCGGACAATTTCATCGACAACCGCTACGACCTCAGCGCGCTCTTTCCGGGCGCGCCGCCGGTCAGCACCGGCGACGGACTGCAGCTGCTACTGAACCAGCTGGTACCGAAGCTCTACCGACAGTGGGGTATCGAGGGCGCGCAGAAGGTGGCGGATTTCGACGGCCTCAATGTGCCTTTCCGCATCGAAAACAAGCGCGCCTACAAGGCGCGCCCGCTGCACGGCGTCTGGGCCACGCCGCCGTTTCTGCACAACGGCTCTGTGCCGACGATTTACGATCTGCTCTCGCCGCTGCGCGCGAGGCCGAAAACCTTCTACGTCGGCAACCGCGAATACGACCCGCAAAAACTCGGCTACGTCACCGAATACTCGGCCGGCAGCTTCCTGGTGGACACCCGCATCGACGGCAACCGCAATACCGGCCACCTGTTCACCGACGTGGACATGCCCGGGCGCATCGGCAGGCTGCTCAGCGAAGCGGAGCGCTACGCGCTCCTCGAGTACCTGAAGGTGATGGGCAACCCGGAGTTCGACAGCGCCCTCGGCGGCGATCCGATGAACTGGGACAACTACGGCCCGGGGCCATCGAGTGAATCGAAGGCCCAGGCCTGCAACAGCGTCCACCGCAGCCTCGGTGTCGGCCATCTGCTCGCACAGGAGACGGCGCGATGAAGCGATTGCAAACACTGCTTTTCTCCGGCCTGCTCGTGTGCAGCGCGCCGGCGCCGGCAAACAACCCGGAAGGACTGAGCCAACTCGAGCGGATAGCGCTGGATATGGAGCTGTCCGCACAGGAGATGGCGGCGATAGAGCGGGCCATGGCATTCGGCCGCGAGATCTCCCGCAAGGCGGAAAAAATCAACGGCCCGCCCTTCCGCCGCGACGCTCACGCCAAGGCGACCGGCTGCCTGCGCGCCACCTTCTCGGTCAACGGCGATATTCCCGAGCACTTCCGCCACAGCGTATTCGCCCAGCCGGGGCGCGAATACCAGTCCTGGATCCGCTTCTCCAACGGCGACATGGTGGTGCAGGCGGACGGGGAACCGGACGCCCGCGGCATGGCGATCAAGCTGACGGGGGTGGAGGGCACCAAGATAGCGCCGGAGATGGAGGGCCCGAAGACGCAGGACTTCATCATGACCAATACCCCGGCCTTCTTTAACCGCAACATCTTCGACTATGTCGACAATATGAGCCACCTGGCAAAGCTTGAGCGCACCAGTTGGTTTATCGGTCTGTGGCCGCCGCGCTTCCGCCCCAAGCTGCTCTACCGCGCGGCGCAGACAGTGTCCTCCGAGATAGAGACGCCACTGCAGCCGCAGTACTTCTCGATGCTGCCCTACCAGCTCGGCAACACCCAGCTGAAATTTTCCGCGCGCCCCTGCCCGGGCATGAGTTTCGAAACCGGCGTCGACCGCACGCACGACGACTATCTCACCCGCGCCATGGCGGCGCAGCTGGCCGAGGGCGGCGCCTGCTTCGACTTTATGCTGCAGGAGAAAGTACCCGGCGCCGATATGCCCATCGACGACGCCTCGGTGATCTGGTCGGAGACGGCCTCGCCGTTCGTGCCGGTGGCCAGGCTCAATATCCCGCCGCAGACCTTCGACGGCGAGGCGCAACAGCAGTTTTGCGAGAAGCTGTCCATGAACCCCTGGCACGGCGTCGGCGAGTGGCGCCCGCTCGGCAGCCTGAACCGGGCCCGACGCCTCGTCTACCACGCGGTGTCGCAGTACCGGCACAGGGAAAACGGCACCGAGGTGTTCGAGCCGCAAGGCTGGTGCCTGGACGGCGGGCGGGACTGCGACCTGTCCGGTGTCTTCCACAGCGTCAAGCCAAAGTGGCCGCTGCCGCGCTGCTTCGATCCCAAATACCGCCCCGCGGACGGCACCGAGCCGCCGCCGCGCTGCTGGGATTGATACCCCTTGTAGCGGCGGCCCATGGCCGCGATCTGGCTCCGATCGGCCCCGCTGCCGGTGGCCGCCCGGCAAATATTTACCGATCAGGTTTTTTGCCGGGTGGCCACCGGCAGCGGGGCCTGGCTCAGTAGTGGCAGCACTCGGTCGTTCCTACACCGAGAAGAACTGCTGTATCCCCAGCAGCACATTGGTGGTCGCCACCGAGGCCAGAATCAGGCCCATCACGCGGCTGACGATGCTGGCGCCGGCGTTGCCGATCCAGCGGAAGATCCAGTTGGCGGTCAGCAGAAGCAGCAGCACTATGCCCAGCACCGCCAGCATCGCCGTGGCGGTGCGGGCCTGGTGTATCGGGTCGAAGCGGTAGTTGTCGGTCAGCACCACCGCCGCCAGCATGGCGCCGGGGGAGGCGATGGAGGGCACCGCCAGCGGGAAAATCGCCGTCTCGTGCCCCTCCTGCACTATCTCCATCTCCTGCTCCGGCTTGCCCTCGCCGAAGATCATCGTCAGCGCGAACAGGAACAGCACCACGCCGCCGGCCACCTGGAAGGCCGACAGCGGCACGCCGATGGTCTCCAGCAGGTACTGGCCGGCGAGCAGGAAAAACATCAGTATGCCGGTGGCCACCAGCACCGCCAGTATCGCTATCTTGCGCTTCTGCCACTCGGCGTGGCTCGCGGTGACGGCAATAAACACCGGCAGTGTGCCCACCGGGTCTATGACCGCAAAGAAAAAGACAAAGCTGCTGATCCAATCGTTCAAGGGAGGCTCCGGCGCAGCGTGCTACTATCGGCTAAGCCCCTCTGTAGGAGCGGCCCATGGCCGCGATCGAAGTCTGCCGCCGGCAGCGGGGCCGAGCGGAGCCCTCAGCTCGATTTTGGTCCGATCGCGGCCATGGGCCGCTCCTACAGAGGGGGAGAATCTGGTTTCCGAACATAAAGTCTAGTGCATGACCAACCACTCCCCGACAGCGCGCCGCATCGCAAAGACCATCCTGAACGGCTTCGACGCCTACTTCGCCGACTTCCAGAACATCACCCTCGGCGCCAAAGCGCGTTTCGAGCGGGCCGCCTGGCACGAGGTGCACCAGGCCAACAAAGAGCGCATCGACCTCTACAAGACGAAGGTCAACCAGGTGCTGAAGCTGGTACACTCGGTCACCAGCAAGGACACCAGCATGCTCGACCTGTGGCGCGACGCGCGCGCCACCTACGCGCAGCTGATCGCCAACCACAGCAACTACGAGATCGCCGAGACCTTTTTCAATTCGGTGTTCTGCAGTCAGTTCCAGCACGAGTACATCCACGACAGCAATATCTTCGTCAAACCCTCGCGCACGCCGGACGACAAACCGCTGCGGGACTACAGCATCTATATCAGCTACAGCGGGCGCGACGGCCTCGAGTATATGATCGAGGACATACTCAACGACTACGGTTTTTCGGTGCCCTGGGAGGACCTGCAGCGGGATATTAAAAACATCTGCGCGGCCCTGCGCGCCGCCCCCCTGGCCGGGCTGGAAAACGAAAAGCAGCTGCGTGTGGACATGCTGGAGTCGGTCTTCTACCGCAACAAGGCCGCCTACCTGGTGGGGCGCATGATGTTCGGCGGCGAGGTGATACCGCTGATACTGCCCTGCCTGAACAACGGCCGCGGCGGCATCTTCGTGGACACTGTGCTCTACAGCCAGGATTCCGCCAGTATCATTTTCAGTTTCACCCGCTCCTATTTCATGGTGGACGCGCCGATACCGTCGCGCTTCGTGCGCTTCCTCTCCACTATCATGCCACTGAAGGAGCGCTCCGAACTCTACAACTCCATCGGCTTCCACAAGCACGGCAAGACGGAGTTCTACCGCCATATCCTCGCGCATATGAAGGTCAGCAACGACAAGTTCGTGATAGCGCCGGGAATCAAGGGCATGGTCATGAGCGTGTTCACCCTGCCCTCCTACCCGGTGGTGTTCAAGGTCATCAAGGACAGGTTCGACCGCCCGAAAACCGTCACCGAGGCGATCGTCAAGGAGAAGTACAAGTTCGTGTCCCGCTCCGACCGGGTCGGGCGCATGGCGGACACCCAGGAATACACCAACTTTATTTTCTACCGCAACCGCTTCAGCGACGAGCTGCTGGCCGAGTTGCAGGAACTGGCGCCGTCGAAACTGCAGATGGACGACAAGTGGGTCATCATCAAGCACCTGTATGTGGAGCGGCGCATGGAACCCCTGAACCTCTACCTGCAGCACGCCAGCGACGAGGAGATCCGCGAGGCGATGGAGGAGTACGGCAACGCGATCAAGCAGCTGGCGGCGGCGAATATCTTCCCCGGCGATATGCTGCTGAAAAATTTTGGCGTGACGCGCCACGGCCGCGTCGTCTTCTACGACTACGACGAACTCTGCCCGCTGACCGACTGCAACTTCCGCAAGATTCCCGAGCCGCAGACCGCGGAGCAGGAGCTGTCGGACAGGCCCTGGTACACGGTGGACGAGGCGGACGTATTCCCGGAGGAATTCCGCCTCTTCTTCTCCGGCAATCCCACTGCGCGCAAGGCCTTCGAGGACCAGCACAGCGACCTCTACGACTACCGCTACTGGCAGCGGCTGCAGGAGCGCATTCGCGCCGGCCATATCGAAAGCGCCTTCCCCTACCGCCGCAAATGGCGCTTCAAGCGGCGCTCCATGCGAACGGGCAGGCGCTGAGCCGCGCGGCCCGGCACCGGAAAATTTGCGGCTATAGTTGAAGGAGGCCCATAAACGCGAGGTAAAGAGTGTGCGTCCTATCGGCTTGGCGGCGGCTATTTGCGCGCTGGCGATGATTTTCGGCGGCGGCTGCGGCTACCTCCCCAGCGAGCTGGCGAAGCCGGGGGAGGGAAAGGCGCGACCCCACGCCCGCGTGGCGGCGAAAAAACACACCGTCAGCTGCAGCACACCGGCGCGGGGCTTCCGCCGGATCAAGTTCGACGACCTCTATACTTTTACCGACGACTCCGAACAGCCATTTCGCGAAGCCGACAACGCGCCGGCGCAGTACGACGTCAGCGCCTATGTGTGGGGCTTCGACAACTGCATGCAGGCCGGCACCTGCGAGGGCGGCGACCACTACTGGCTGATCAGCCGCGGCCCGGGCAGGGACTTCACCACCTGGGTGGTCACCCCCCAGTACCCGCGCATCACCATCCAGTCCACCTGCCGCGAACAGCTGAAGGTCGGCGAGCGCTACCGCTTCTCCTTCAGCCGCGGCAAGCTGGTGGGTTTCAGCCGCCGCTGACTGCGTTACTCTGCCGTTTCAGATATCGGTAAATTGCGTCCTGCGCACGGCAGCCCTTATCGGTGTTGCTGGCAATGCGCGTGTTGCTCTGCTCCGCATCCAGCACCCGCGCCTTCTGGTTGTCGCTCCACTGCAACTCCATGATTTTCTTCACCACCTTGCGGTGTTCCTCGTCGAGAATCGGAAAGGTCACCTCGACGCGGTGGTCCAGGTTGCGGGTCATCAGGTCCGCCGATGACATCCATACCAGCTCATTGCCGCCGTTGTGAAACATATAGACACGGGCGTGTTCCAGATACTTGTCAACCAGGCTGATCGCCTGGATATTTTCCGACAGCCCCGGCGTCTCGCATACCAGTGCGCACATGCTGCGCACTATGATGCGCACCTGCACGCCGGCGGCGCCGGCGCGATACAGGCGCTCGATCAGTTCGCTGTCCACCAGATTATTGCACTTGAAAAACAGCGCCGCCTGTTCGCCGGCTTCGGCCGCGGCAATCTCCCGGTCTATGGCGTCCAGCAGCGTCGGGCGGTTGCTGTAGGGGGACACGGCTATGTGCCGGTACTCGGGCCGCAAGTGGGTGTACTGGATAAACTCGAACACGTCGTAGACATCCCGCCCCAGTGCCTGGTCGCTGGTGAGCAGACTGAAATCGCAGTAGACGCGGGCGGTGCTCTCGTTGAAATTACCAGTGCCCAGGTGGCTGTAGAACCTGTTCTCGCCACCCTCCCTGCGCACGATGGAAATCAGCTTGCAGTGCACCTTGAGCCCGGGCACGCCGTAGATCACATGCACGCCGGCGTCGCGCAGCTCGTTGGACCAGTGGATATTGGCCAGCTCGTCGAAACGCGCCTGCAGCTCCACCACCGCGATCACTTTCTTGTGGTTGCGCACCGCATTGACCAGCGCCGCCACCACGCGGGAATTCCTCGCCACCCGGTAGAGGGTAATGCGTATTTCCGAAACCTGCGGATCTATGGCGGCGGAAATCAGCAGGTTGGTGATCGCGCGGAAATCGTGATACGGGTAGTAGTAGAGCTGATCGCGCCCGCGCAGCAGGTCGAAAATGCTCTGGTCTTCCGGCAGCGTCGGCAGTGGGTTCAGGGGCTTGTAGCAGTGGCGTGCCGACTCGGCAGGAAATCCCATAAAGTCCTTGGAATTGTGGTAGCGGCCGCCGGGGGTGAAACTGTCGTAGCGACCCATCTTCAGTTTTTTCTTTAGCAGCTTCAGCAATGCCCCCGGCATCTGCGCGTCGTAGGCCATCCGTACCGGCTCCGCCTGCTTGCGCTTTTTCAGCGATTTGGCCACCCGGTCGACGATGTTCTGGGTGACGTGCTCCCCCAGCTCCAGCTCCGCATCGCGGCTGATCTTGAACATATAGGCCTCGGCCTGTTCGATCGGCAGCACATAGCGGAACACCTCCACCAGACAGGCGCGGATGATATTGTCGAGGACGATATAGACTTTCTCGTGTTTACCCTGGCGCGGCGGTATCACCACGAAGCGCGACAGGGTGTCGGTGGGGATCTCCATGGCCGCGAAGCGCTCCGAGCCGTCCACAAGCCTCAGGTGAATCGCAAAGTAAATGCTCGCTTCATTCAGAAGCGGCATGGTATCCCGGTCGTCGATGAAAAAGGGCTCCAGCTCCGGCAGCACCTCGCGGTGGAAGTAGTCCACCACGAAGGCGCGCTGCTTTTCGCACAGCTGGGTTTCGTTGACCAGGTGGATATGGTGTTTGGCCAGATCCAACAGTACCTTGCTGTAGGCGGCACGGGAGCGGCGCTGCAACCTGAGCACCTTTTCGTTGATGCTGGCCAGCAGCTCCGAAAACTGCTTTTTCTGCTCCGCACCCTTGGCGAATGTGGCCAGGCGTCGCACGTCCGCCACACGCACCCGGTAGAATTCATCCAGGTTGTTGGAAAAGATTCCGAGAAAGCGCACCCGCTCGATAATGGGCACCGTCTCGTCCTCCACTTCCTGCAGGACGCGCTCGTTGAAGGAAAGCCAGCTTAGCTCTTTCGGATATAGGGGCGTATCATTGGGCATGGAGTGACTGCCAGGTCCCTGAGGATCTCCGGGTGGCCGAAATAAAATATTAACCCGGCAACCGAATAGGTTAACGGGTTAATGCGGTACAGGGATGTGCCGCCGCCAGCCGCAGGCTGGCGCGAGCTCGCTAAATACCAGCAGATTCACACATCTGCGCCAGTATTTAACCGCCGGGTTAATAGTAAGGCAGTTTGCTACATTCAGATGACAGTTTTTTGACAAGGAAGCGGATGGTGCCTGACCGAGAACGCTACGCCGCCCTGGACCTGGGCTCCAACAGTTTCCATCTGCTGCTGGCGGAATTCCGCGACCAGCGCATGGTGCGCCTGCATACGGATCGCGCCATGGTGCGGCTGGCCGAGGGTCTGGACGAGGCTCGCAACCTGGATCCGCTTATCGCCGAGCGCGCGCTGGCCTCCCTGCACCGCTTCCGTCCGGTGCTGGCGGAGCTACCGCCAGACCATATCCGCTGCGTCGGCACCAACACCCTGCGCGCCGCCGCCAACGCAGACGGCTTTCTCGAATCCGCCGAAGCCATTCTCGGTGCCCCCATCGAAATCATCAGCGGCATCGAGGAGGCGCGGCTGATCTACAGCGGCGTCATGGCGGCCGCCGACAGCCCGCCGCGGTTGCGCTGCGTGGTGGATATCGGCGGCGGCTCCACCGAGCTGGTACGCGGCCGCGAGGTGCCGCACCGGTTGCAGAGCCTGTATATCGGCTGCGTCTCCTTCAGCAAGCGCTTCTTTGCCGACGGCCTGATCACCAGCAACACCGTCAACCATTTCAACCGCGCCCGCCGCGCCGCCCGCGCCGAGCTGCAGGAACTGCAACACCTGGCTGAAAACGCCGAAGTGATCGGCTGCTCGGGCACTGTCAAGGCGGTGGCGCGGGTGTTGAACGGCGGCGAACTCGCCGACATCCGGCGCGAGGATATCGACCGGCTGGCGGAAAAGGTGGCCGCCGCCAAACACATCGCCGAGCTGGACCTGCCCAACCTGGACGAGGAGCGGCGACCGGTTTTCGCCGCCGGGCTGGCGATACTGCACGCCATCTTCTGCGAACTGGATATCCAGAGCATGCAGGTGTCCCCCTACGCGATCCGCGAGGGTATAGTCCACGACCTGGCCGGGCGGCTGCACGGCGGCGACCGCCGCGCCGACACTGTCGCGGCGATGATGCAGCGCTGGCAGGTGGACGCCGGACAGGCCCGCCGCGTGGGCGACACGGCGCTGGACCTGCTGTACCAACTGCGCCCCGATCCACCCGACGAACAGCAGCAGCGGCTGCGCTGGGCCGCGCAGCTGCACGAAGTCGGCCTGGCGCTGTCCCACAGTAGCTTCCGCAAGCTCGGCGCCTATATGATCGAACACGCGGATCTGGCGGGCTTCGCCAGAAGCGAACAGGAAAACCTGGCGCACCTGCTGCGCAACCAGCGCGGCCGCATCAAACCGCCGCGGGAACACTACGGTTTCCACCCCGATCCGGATCTGCTGCTGTGCCTGCGTCTCGCCTGCATCATGCACCGCGACCGCACCGACCGGGCGCTGAACGGACTGACACTGGCAGCGCGCGACGACGGCTACCGGCTGCGTATCCCGCAGCCCTGGCTGGACCAGAATCCCGCCATCGAGGACCTACTCTACCAGGAGCTGGAACACTGGCGGTCGCAACCGCTGAAGCTGGAACTGGATGCCGTGTGACTCCCCTGCCGAGCGCAAAGGTCCGGGCGGCCCAGCTGCGCACCCGGCCCGCCGCTAGTCCAAACCGCATTGGAAGCACCTCGCATTTCCACCCTACAATGATTATTTATGAAGCTCAGCCAAGTCTCCCTCAGCCACCACTACGCCGATCTCGGCGACGCCTTCGGCACACGCATCGATCCGACCCCCTTCGAAAACCCGAAACTGATTCACGTCAACCCGGCGGTCCTGAAACTGCTGGGCATCGACGAGACGGAGGCGCGCAATCCGGACTGGGCCCAGCTCGGCTGCGGTAAGAAGCTTTTCAAGGGCAGCCGCCCCTTCGCGATGAAATACACCGGCCACCAGTTCGGTGTCTACAACCCGGACCTGGGCGACGGCCGCGCGCTGTTGCTGGGGGAGCTGGAACACGCCGGCAAACGCTGGGAGCTGCATTTGAAGGGCGCCGGCAAGACCCCCTACTCCCGCTTCGGTGACGGCCGCGCGGTGCTGCGCTCGACGGTGCGCGAATACCTGGCCGGCGAAGCGCTCACCGGCCTCGGCATCCGCAGCACCCGCGCGCTGTGTATCGTCGGCAGCGACGAGCCGGTGGTGCGGGAAAAAATCGAGAGCGGCGCCATGCTGATCCGCGTGGCCGAAAGCCATGTGCGCTTTGGCCACTTCGAATATTTTTTCTATACCAAGCAGCTGCAAGCGCTGCAGAAACTGATCGATACTGTCTGCCGCCGCTTTCTGCCGGAGGTCGCGGAGCTGCCGGTGGCCGGGCAGGCGGAGGCACTGCTGCGCTTTGCCACGCGCAGGAGTGCGGAGCTGGTGGCCGGCTGGCAGTCGGTGGGTTTCGCCCACGGCGTATTGAACACCGACAATATGTCGATTATCGGCGACACCTTCGACTACGGCCCCTACGGCTTTCTCGACGACTACGAGCCGGCCTTTATCTGCAACCACTCGGACCACACCGGCCGCTACGCCTTCGAGCAGCAGCCCGGCGTGGTGCTGTGGAACCTGAACGCGCTGGCCCACGCCCTTTCCGCCTTCGTCGGCACCGAGACGCTGCGCGACTGCCTGGAGGATTTCCAGCCGCGCCTGATCGACGAATACGCCGCGCTGATGCGCCGCAAGCTGGGGCTGGAAACGGAGGAGGACGGCGACCAGACGCTGTGCGCGGACCTGCTCAAGCTGCTCGCGGACAGCCGGGCCGACTACACGCTGTTTTTCCGCGCCCTGGCCCACTACCGCGGCGAGCGCCCGCCGGCGGCGCTGCGGGCGCTGATAGCGCCGGCGCAGCGCGGGGCCCTGGAGCAGTGGCTCGCCCACTACGACCAGCGCCTGGCGCGGGAGCACCGCGACTCCCGCGCGCGCAACCGCGCCATGCTCGCCGCCAACCCCAAGTTCGTGCTGCGCAACTACCTGGCGCAGAAGGTGATAGACGCCGCCGAGGGCGGCGACTACCGGCCGCTGCAGACGATGATCGAATTGCTGCAGAACCCCTTCGACGAACACCCGGCGCACGAGACCTGGGCCGCGGCGCCACCGGAGTCCGGCAAGCATATGCCGGTCAGCTGCTCCTCCTGAGCGCCGCGCACCCTCCGCACCGGACTACACTGGAATAAGATTCCATGTTTTATATATGACTTGGTGTATTATTCCGGTCACGACTCAACAGGGAATACAAGGGGTAAGCGAGATGATCAGAAACCTGCTGATGGCGGCCTGCTGTGTGCTGTTCGCGCTACCGGCCAGCGCCCAGGACGTGCTGGGCAAGTGGCGCACCATCGACGACGAAACGGGCCAGCCGAAATCCATCGTCGAGATCTATCAGAAGGGCGGCAAATACTACGGGCGCGTGGTGGATCTGCTGATGAAGCCCGACGACACCATCTGCGAAAAGTGCCCCGGCGCGCGCAAGGGCAAGCCGATTGTGGGTATGGACGTGATCACCGGCATGGTGAAGAGCGGCGATGTCTACGAGGGCGGCCAGATTCTCGACCCGGCCAAGGGCAAGATCTACGACTGCAAGTTCTGGCTCGAGGGCAACCAGCTGAAGGTGCGCGGCTATTTAGGCTTCTTCTACCGCACCCAGACCTGGTACAGGGTGCAGTAATTTCCGGCGCGCAGTGGGCGAACACAAGGCTCGCCCCTACAAGCCAGCCTTTCCCCCGTAACTCGATCTGTAGGGGCGGCAGGTGCCGCGAATACCTGGAGTTGTGTTCGCCCGGCCGCGGCCATATTCAGGCCGCGGACTCGGATTCCCGCCCCGGATTCGACAGCAAAAACACCAGCGGAATCGCCGCCAGCGTAATCCACATCAACAGCTGAAAATCGTTCACATAGGCGATTTCCGCCGCCTGCCGCGACAGTTCCTGCGCGACATTCAGCGGCAGCGCCCCCGGCGCCCCGGGACCGGCTAGCGCGCCGAGCAATTCCGGCGACGGCTGCAGCCGCTCCCCCAGCTGCTGCTGGTTGATCCACAGGTTGCGCGTCAGCACCGCCATCACGATCGACACGCCGATACTGCTGCCCAGGTTGCGCGACAGGCTGAACAGCGCCGTGGCCTCGCCGCGCAGCCGCGCCGGCAGGGTCGCGTAGGCCAGCGTCGAGATAGGCACGAACACCAGCCCCAGCCCGAATCCCTGCAGTGTGCCGGTCAGCACCAGCGCCCGCTGGCTCACCTGCAGGTTGAAGCCGGCCATCAGGTGCAGCGACAGGCCCACCAGCAACATGCCAGCCACGATCAGCGCGCGCGGATCGAAATAGCGCAGCAGTCGCCCCACCAGCAGCATCGCGACCATGACGCCGAGGCCCCGCGGCATCAGTACCAGGCCGGTGGTCACCACCGGGTAGCCCTTCCACTGCTGCAGGTAGGACGGCAGCAGTGCCATGGTGGCCAGCAGTATGATGCCGACGACGAAGATAAACACCAGCCCGGACACATAGTTGCGGTCGCGGAAGAGGCCCGGGGACAGAAAGGGTTTGTTCGTGGTCAGCGAGTGCACCGCGAACAGGTAGAGCCCCAGCGCGGATGCGATCGCGTACAGCTGTATCTCCAGGGACTCGAACCAGTGCACCTGTTCGCCGCGGTCCAGCAGCATCTGCAGCGCGCCCACCGCCAGCGCCAGCAGGCCGAAGCCGAGGGCGTCGAAGCGCGTCTTGCGCGTCTCCCCCTCGGGCACGCTCAGGTAGATGCCGACCAGCGACAGCAGGCCGAGCGGCAGATTGATATAGAAGACCCAGCGCCAGGAATAATACTCGGTCAGCCAGCCGCCCAGGGTCGGCCCGAGAATCGGCCCGATCATCACCCCCACGCCCCAGAGGCCCATCGCCGAGGCGTGCCGCTCGCGCGGATAGGTGTCCAACAGCGTGGCCTGGGAGAGGGGCACCAGCGCGGCGCCGAAGGCGCCCTGCATCAGGCGCCAGAAGATCATCTCGTTCAGGCTGCCGGCCTGGCCGCACAGCATCGAGGTGACGGTGAATCCGGCCACGGAGCAGAGGAACAGTTTGCGCCGGCCGAAGCGCTGCGACAGATAGCCCACCGGCAGCGTCATGATGGCCGCGGCGACGATATAGGAGGTCAGCACCCAGGTGATCTGGTCGCTGCCGGCGCCGAGGCTGCCCTGCATATGCGGCAGGGCCACGTTGGCGATGGTGGTGTCCAGCACCTGGATCACCGTGGCCAGCATGATACTGAGCGTGATCATGCGCCGGCGCCCGTCTGTCATCGCGACCGGCGTCATTCCGCGAGCACGACCCGGCTGCCCTCACCAGCGGCCGCGCGCGCGGCCACCAGCTTTTCGTCCTCGCTGGTATCGATGCGCACCCTGGCGCTCATACCCGCGCGCAGCGCCGGCGCGTCCTTGGCCGGGTAGAGGCGCAGGCGCACCGGCACCCGCTGCACCACCTTGACCCAGTTGCCGCTGGCGTTTTGCGGCGGAATCAGCGCGAACTCGCTGCCGCTGGCCGGACTCAGGCTCTCCACCTGGGCCTGCCAGCGGAATCCGGGATAGGCATCCAGCCTGACCTCGGCCTGCTGGCCGGCGCGCACCTGCGCCAGCTCCGTCTCCTTCAGGTTCGCCTCGATCCAGAGGCCGTCGGCGCCGAGCATGCTGATCAGCCCGATACCCGCCGGCGCCATTTCGCCGGGCTGCGGCACCTCGTTGGCGATGACCCCGTCCGCCGGCGCAAAGATACGGGTGCGCGACAGCTGGTAGCGGGCCTTGTCCAGCTTCGCCTGAGCCACCTTCAGGTCCGCCTGCTCCTCCAGCGGTATCTCCGGGTTGCCGCCCAGTTCCGCGCGCAGGCTGGCGAGCTTCTCGGTGTTGATCGCAATCTGCGCCCGCGCCCGCTCCAGCAGCTGGCGCGATTCGTCCAGCTGCGCCTCGGACAGAGCCACCTTGCCCAGCTTTTCGTTGCGGGACAGCTGGCGGCGGTAGAAGTCCGCATCCTTGCGCGCCTGCTCCAGCGCCGCCTCGGCTTCGGCGTATTCGGCGCGGCGCGCCAGCAGCTGGTTTCTGACCTGCCCCAGGTGCGCCTCCGCCTCGGCCACCGCCAGTTCGAAGGGCGTCGGGTTCAGCTCCACCAGCAGCTGGCCCTGCTCCACCGGCTGGTTGGCCCTGACATTCACCCGCGCCACCACGCCGCTGACTTCCGGCGCCAGCGTGATCTTGTCCGCCTTGATGTAGGCGTTCTCGGTCTCCACGCTGCCGCCACCGCCGAACAGGCACCAGCCGGTCACCGCCAGCGCCGCGACTATGCCGGCGGCGAAAGCCAGGCGACGCACCGGCAGCCGCCCCACTTTTTCCTGCAACTTGTCCTTCACGTTATACCTCCTCACGTGTCAGGTTCTGCCGCAGCCGCCCCAACAGCCCCTGCAACAGCTGCACCTCTTCGGTGGAAAAGCCGGCCAGCGCCTGGCTGCGGGTCTGCTGTGCCAGCCCGCGCAGCACCTCCAGGGCCGGCGCGGCGGCGTCGGTGAGATAGATGCGGAAACAGCGCCTGTCGCCCGGGTCCGGGCGGCGCTCCACCAGCCCCTCCTGCTGCAGATTGTCCAGCTGCCGCGCCAGGCTGATCGGCGCCACGTCCATACGATCCGCCAACTCCGCCTGCTTCTGCCCCTGCTCCCGCGCCAGGTGCCACAACACCTGCCAGCGCGAGCGGCTGAGTCCGTGGGCCTTGGCGCGGCGGTCGAAGTTGCGCCGCAACAGGCGCGCGGCGCTGTGCAGCTCGAAACTCATCTGCGCGGCGCCGTCTTTGGCTGAGTGGATTTCGTCGGACATGGGGCCCCCGTTTTGAGGGCGCGTATTATAAGGGTGCTTACAATAAGCACAATGCGGAAGCGCCGGGTTCGTATCCCGCTTGCGGCCCGAGAGGCCCAGTCATTTGGGGTTAGCAGAAGTCGGGGTTAGCAGAAGGTTGGCCGGGCCATGAATGACCCGGCCGGATATCGAGTGTGGGAGCGCTTAACGTTATGAACGCGCATCGCAGGCCGCTTCCACAGGCTTCTTTGCCGGTCGCAGAGCCGGCCCGATGGCGGCCAGCAGGGCGCCGCCGACAATCAACAGGCTGGACGCGGCCAGGACCCAGCTGGACTCGGCGTAGCCCGCCAGCACCAACAGCAGCGTCGAAATCAGTGGTGCGCCGTAGGCGAGCACCCCGAGCAGGCGCAGGTCGCCGTGCTTGACCCCGTAATCCCAGGTAAAAAATGCGATGCCCACCGGGCCCAGCCCCAGGCCTACAATTCCCAGCCACTGCAATGCCCCCTGCGGCCAAACCCAGCTCTCCCACAGCAGGTGACAGACAAAGCCGAGTGCGGCGGTGGCCGCGCAGAAGCCGCCGACTGCATCTGTAGGCACTTTGGCCAGCAACCGGCTGGCCACCGAATAGGAGGACCAGATCAGCGCGCAGCCGATGGCCAGTGCATAGCCGGGCCAGTAGTGCCACTCGAAACCGCCGTCGCCCCGGTCCAACAGCAACCAGCATCCGGCCAGCGCCATCAGCGCACCGCCGATATGCACCGCGAGTAATCTGTGCCCCGGCAGCAGCGCCGAAAAAATCACAGTCAGCAGCGGCCACAAGTAGGCCAGCAGGCTGACTTCCACTGCCGGCGCCAGCGCCATGGCGGCGAAGTAGCAGGCGTGATAGCCGAAGAGTCCGCCCACACCCAGCAGCCAAGCCCGCGCCGGCTGGCGCAGCACTCGCAATAGCGACGGTCCCAGCAGCAAGCCCTTGACCAGCATCAGCGACCAGGCGATGGCGAAGGTCATCCCCAGCAGCTGGAACGGTGGAATACGGTTTCCTGTCAGCTGGGTAAGCAGCGCCAGTGTGCCCCAGAGCAGGATGGAGATGCCGCCAATGGCGGTGGCTCTATTCCAAAACACGATGTGGTCCTCATTCAGCATCCCGGATTGCGCCAGATTACGCCGGCTCTGCCGGCTGTACTTTCGCAATCAGGCAGAAGACTTTGTCGAAATGGCAAAGGTTTGCGCTGGTGGCGGCATTCTTTCCCCGCATGCCGCACCTGACGGAAGGAAGCTAATCTTTCGAGCCGCGGAAATAGCGCGGTGATTTGCCGAAGTGGCGGCGAAAGCGGTCGCTGAAAGCCGCGAGATTGCCGTAACCAACCCGTTCGGCAACCTGCTGGACACTGAGGTTGCCGTTCTCCAGCAACCTCCAGGCGAGCTGCATACGGCGCTCGAGCTGATACTGCTGGGGAGTCATGCCGAAGCTGGCCTTGAACAGATCAGAGAGACGGCGCGGACTCAGGTGGACGAGTGTCGCCAGTGCGGCCAGCGTCAACGACCGATCCAGGTGTTCGTTTATCCAGACCTGCGCCGCCTGCACGCGGCGGTCAATGTGTAGATGCCCCCCGTAGCGCTCGCTCAGCAACTGCACCAGCAGTAGCAGTATCTGGCGCTGGCTGTGGCAGGCCGGGCGCGGGGATTCCAGTTCGGATATCAGGAATGAGATGTAGTGGCTGAGAGAACTGTCCAGCGGGATAAAGGCCGGCAGCCGCTCCAGTTCGGGTGCCAGCGCGGATGGCACATCGGCGACGATAAAGCGGTTGTCTTCACTGCTCGCTGCAAACGCGTGGCTTTCACCCGCATGAATAATGGCCCCCTGGGCCTGCCCGACACTCCCCTGGCGCCCGCCGACCTGGGTCTCCAGTGAGCCAGCGACCGGCAGCACGACCTGGTGGTAGTCGTGGTGATGTTGCCGGGTTTCCCGGTCGTAACTGCGCAGATCGAGGATAAATTTGGTCTCGGGCATTGGGACAGTTTAACCGGATTTTCCTACCAGGGTCCTCGTTTGGAAAAACGGGACCAGGCCCGGCGCCGGCCACCGACAGACAAGTGACAGGGAGCGGGCCGGGACCGGCAACAGGCGCCGGAGTCTTCGCAACCTCGAGACGACTCCGCGCGCCCCGGCTACTTCTCCAACACTTCGATGCGATCCACCTTCTGGAAGCCCCGCGGCAGCTTGTTGCCGCGGCGGCCGCGCTCGCCGCGATAGTGGTCCAGTTCCGAGATCTTGATCTTGGTGTGGCGCTTGCCGGCGTGGATCACCAGCTGCGCATTGCCCTCGAGCACTGCGATACCCACCATGATCTCCTCGCGGCTGGCGGCGCGGGCTGCGGGAATATTGACGATCTTGTTGCCCTTGCCCTTGGCCAGCTCCGGCAGCTCGGACACCGGGAACACCAGCATACGGCCCTCGCTGGTCACCGCCGCCAGCAGCGCCTCGCCGGGATTGTCCACGATACAGGGCGGCAGCACCCGCGCGCCCTTGGGCAGGGTCAGCATCGCCTTGCCGGCCTTGTTGCGCGATTGCAGGTCCGCCAGCTTGGCGATAAAGCCGTAGCCGGCATCAGACGCCAGCAGCACCCGCTGCTCGTCCGCGCCCATCAGCAGCCCCTCGAAGGTGGCGCCGGAGGGCGGATTGATGCGGCCGCTCAAAGGCTCGCCCTGACCCCGCGCCGACGGCAGCGTGTGGGACGCTATCGCGTAGCTGCGCCCGGTGCTGTCCAGCAGCAGCGCCGGCTGGTTGCTCTTGCCGCGGGCGGCGAACTTGAAGCCGTCGCCGGCCTTGTAGTTGAGCCCGGCGGGGTCTATGTCGTGGCCCTTGGCGGCGCGAATCCAGCCCTTCTCCGACAGCACCACGGTGATCGGATCGGACGACAGCAGCTCCGCCTCGCTGAAGGCCCTGGCCTCGGCGCGCTCGACGATGGGCGAGCGGCGCTCGTCGCCGAACTCGTCCGCCGCGGCCAGCAGCTCCTTCTTGATCAGCGTCTTCAGGCGGCGCGCGCTGTCCAGGGTCTTGGTCAGCGTATCGCGCTCTTTCTCCAGCTCCGCCTGCTCGCCGCGGATCTTCATCTCCTCCAGGCGCGCCAGCTGGCGCAGCTTGGTGTCGAGGATGTATTCCGCCTGCACATCGGTCAGCTCGAAGCGGGCCATCAGCTCCCGCTTCGGCTCGTCGTGGGTGCGGATGATCTCGATCACTTCGTCGATATTCAGGAAGGCGATCAGCAAACCGGCCAGCAGGTGCAGGCGCTTCTCCACCTTGTCGAGGCGGAACTGCAGGCGGCGGCGTGTCGTCACGGTGCGGAAGCTGAGCCACTCGCCGAGAATCCTGTCCAGGGACTTCACCTGCGGGCGGCCGTCGATACCGATCATATTCAGGTTGACCCGGTAGCTCTTCTCCAGATCGGTGGTCGCGAACAGGTGGTTCATGACCGCGTCCACATCCACGCGGTTGGACTTGGGCACGATTACCAGGCGGGTCGGGTTCTCGTGGTCCGACTCGTCGCGCAGGTCGGTGATCATCGGCAGCTTCTTGGCCTGCATCTGCTGCGCTATCTGCTCCAGCACCTTGGCGCCGCTGGCCTGGTAGGGCAGCGCGGTGATGACGATATCGCCGTCCTCCCTGCTCCACAGCGCGCGCATCTTGATCGAGCCGCGGCCGCTCTCGTAGACCTTCTGAATTTCCGCGCGCGGCGTGATGATCTCCGCCTCGGTGGGCATATCCGGACCCTGGATATGCTCGCACAGCTCCGCCACCGTGGCCTTGGGGTTCTCCAGCAGCGCCACCGTCGCATTGACCACCTCGCGCAGGTTGTGCGGCGGAATATCGGTGGCCATACCCACCGCGATACCGGTGGTACCGTTCAGCAGGATATTCGGCACCCTTGAAGGCAGCACCGCCGGCTCGTCCAGGGTGCCGTCGAAGTTCGGCTGCCAGTCCACCGTGCCCTGGCCCAGTTCCGACAGCAGTACTTCCGAGTATTTGCCCATGCGCGATTCCGTGTAGCGCATCGCGGCGAAGGACTTGGGATCGTCCGGCGAGCCCCAGTTGCCCTGGCCGTCGATCAGTGGGTAGCGGTAGCTGAACGGCTGCGCCATCAGCACCATGGCCTCGTAGACGGCGCTGTCGCCGTGCGGGTGGTACTTACCGATCACGTCGCCAACGGTGCGCGCGGACTTCTTGTACTTGGCGGTGTTCTTGAGCCCCAGCTCGCTCATCGCGTAGACGATGCGCCGCTGCACCGGCTTCAGGCCGTCGCCGATATTGGGCAGGGCCCGGTCCAGGATCACGTACATGGAGTAGTCCAGGTACGCCTTCTCGGTGTACTCCTTCAGCGGCAGTCGCTCTGTGGCCTCATAGACGGAGGTGTCGGTCATACAGCTCTCGTTATTCTGTTCGGAAGGGGCGGATTATGGCGGACAGGCAGCCCGGGTTCAAAGCCCAACATCTTGCTACCGCCATGGCCGCTGGCCATAATCGCCGGGAATCCGCAGCGCAAGGATAGTGCTATATGTGGCTTGAACAGCCCCCGGCCCCCAACGCCCCACCCAAGGCGGCGACAGCCCTGGAAACGGCCATCTACGAATTTGAAAAGAAGTGTGATGCCTATCACGCGGCCCAGTGCGCCCCTTCCTCCAGCAGTGAATCCCCGCAAGAGCGGGAGAAACGCCTACGGGAGTGGCGTGAGGCACGGGAGCACCTGGAGCAGGAGCGCAGGCGAATCAATACGCTCGCGTCTATTGAAGATGGCCTAATTGAATACCGCATGGAGTTCAACGCCCTGACATCGTCCCAGAGACTGGCGAGAATGACTCAAGAGCGCCACCACCCCACGACACTTCTCGCCAGGCACTTAACAGCAGACGGCGAACCCAAGCCCAGCAGACAACATGCAGCTCACCATATCGTTCCCGGCAAAGGACGCTGGAAACAGAGACAGATAATCAACGCCCGCTTAAAGCTTCACCAATCCGGAATCAGAATTAACGACTCTCGCAACGGTTTATGGCTGCCGGGCCTAAAGAGGCACAAGGGGCATTGGGCTACTCCGGAACGGCCTACCCACAAGTCTGTTCACGGTACAAACTACGAGCAGTGGATATCAACCGAGCTGGCCTTCACATCCGCCGGGCCGACATTCGAAGCCAAACTGAAAACAATAAAAACCAACATTAAGAATGGCACCTACCCAATTAAAATTGAGGAAGCAAAGGATCCTGACTGGAATGGAAAGTCATGAAGATATACAAAATTCGCAACGATGAGAAAAACTACAAAGAGCTGTCCCTGGATCCTGTTCAATTATTTGAAAAGCTCGAACTCGATCCGGAAGGAAATGGGCTTATCGACTGTGTAGACCTCTCTCAAGGCCTGAAAAAATTCCCCCACAGGTGGAAAAAAATATCCACTGAATTTGAGGCATCCCCCCTGTATCCCGGGGCAGTAAAAATACCCAATCTGTCAATTTGGATTGGCACCGCAATGGTATTCTCTGAAAAATCCCACGCATTCCTAAAACTGTTGATGAAGGATTTAGGAGAATTTCTCCCCATAGATTTCAAGGGAGATACCTACTACATATTTAATCTGTTACGCCAAGGGAAAGTCGATGAAGATAAAAGCCAATACGCTTGGGATGATGGCATCGCTACAGAACTTATCAAACGGGTTTTTGATGAGCGGGACATGCAGGAACAATACCTATTTCAATGCACCCATAATGGCTACGGTGGGATCTACTGCACGGAAGAGTTCAAGCAGGACTGCGAGGATTTTGAGCTAGACGGCCTAATATTCGACGAAGATATATCCAACATCTACTAAGACTCAAAAATGCCTCTGATTTTCGCCTTTCTACACCACCTGACCGCCTTTGCCCTGGTCGCCGCCATTGCCATAGAGCTGGTACTGCTGGGGCAGAAATTCACCCTGGAGACCGCGCGCAAGTTACAGCTCGTCGATCGGGTGCTGGGTATCTCTGCCGGCCTGCTGCTGGTGGTCGGCCTGCTGCGGGTCTTCTATTTCGAGAAGGGCGCCGCCTACTATTTCAGTAACGGCGCCTTCCACGCAAAACTGACCCTGTTTTTCCTCGCCGCCTTCCTGTCCATCTACCCGACGCTGCGCTTTATTCGCTGGAGCAAATCCCTGAAGCGGGGGCAGCTGCCCGATGTCAGCGGCGGCCAGTGGAGACGGATGCGCGGGATTGTGCATATCGAGCTGGCGGCCATTGTCGGCATACTGCTGTGCGCGGCGATGGTGGCCAAGGGAATCGGCTATTTCGGCTGAGTAAACGGACGAACGCATTGGCCAGACTCACGCTCCACCGCATCGCAATAGGCCCCCTCGAAGATATCGACCTGGAAGTGGCGCCCGGGGAGATAGTGTGCCTGTCCGGCCCCTCCGGCGCCGGCAAGAGCCGGCTGCTCAGAGCCGTCGCGGACCTGGAGCCCCACGCCGGCACAGTGCGCCTGGGCCATATGGAACAGGGCTCGGTGCCGGGCCACCGCTGGCGGCGCTCGGTGATGATGGTGCCGGCGGAGAGCGCCTGGTGGTTCGACAGCGTCGGCGCGCACTTCGACAGGCCCATGCCGGAGGCGCTCACCGCGCTGGGTTTCGGCGCCGAGGCCGCCGGCTGGCCCGTATCCCACCTCTCCTCCGGGGAGAAGCAGCGCCTGGCGCTGGTGCGCGCCCTGGCCCGCGAGCCCCGGGCGCTGCTGCTGGACGAGCCCACCGCCAACCTGGACGGGAAGACCACCCGGCGGGTGGAGGCTTGGCTGCTGGAGCATATCCGCGAGCGCCGCCTGCCGGTGCTCTGGGTGGCCCACAGCGAGAACCAGATACGACGGGTGGCCGGGCGGCACTTTCACATCGATGGCGCAGGGCTTTTGGAGGTGCGGACGTGAACGTCATCGCACTGAGCTGGTGGCAGCTGGCTCTGGCCGCCTCCCTGGTACTGGCGCTGGCGGTCTGTACCCATTTGGCGCACCTGAAGGTGGGGAGGCCGCTGCTGATTGCCGCGGCGCGCACCGCACTACAGCTGGCGCTGATCGGCGTGGTGCTGGAGGCGCTGTTCGCGGTGGGCAGCCTGCTCTGGGTGGCACTGATGGGGCTGGCCATGCTGCTGCTCGCCGGGCGCGAAGTGGTCGCGCGGCAGAAATACCGGCTGCGCGGCGGTTGGAGTTTCGCGATAGGCACGCTGTCGATGTTTATCTCCGCCTTCAGCGTCACGGTGCTGACCCTGATCGCGGTGATAGGCCCGGAGCCCTGGTACCAGCCCCAGTACGCGATACCGCTTTTGGGTATGCTGCTCGGCAACACCATGACCGGTGTGGCTTTGGGCCTGGACCGCCTCACCGAGAGCGCGCACCGCTCGCAAAACATCATCGAAAACCGGCTGATGCTCGGGGAAACCTGGGCCGATGCCTGTGGCGACTTCCGCCGCGAGGCCATGCGCGCCGGGCTGATGCCGATCATCAACGCGATGGCCGCCGCCGGCATAGTGTCACTGCCGGGCATGATGACCGGCCAGATACTCGCCGGCAGCCCGCCGGCGCTGGCGGTCAAATACCAGATACTGATCATGTTCACCATCGCCGCCGGCACCGGCTTCGGCACCTTTGCCGCGGTGGCCATCTGTGCGCGGCGATTGTTCGACCGGCGCGAGCGCTTGCGGGTGGATCGGCTGACGTCGGGTGGGCGCGGCGGATAAAGTCGCCCGTCGCACGCTCCGGGCTTCGCCCTGTGGGTTTCCAGAGGTTCCCTAACAGGCTGCTGAAAAAACCATCCTTGGTTTTTTCAGCCCGGGTTTGCGGCGCATGTCCGCAAACCCTCCACGACAAATCAAGCACTTAGGTGCTTGATTTGCGATCCGGCCATCCATGGCCGGACTAGCAGCCTTCTGAGAAAGCCCTGCGGCCAGAGTCGAAGGCGAAGTGCTATACCGCCGTGCTCGCAGAAGCCCGGCCGGCGCGCTGCAACCAGAGGAGCGTCAACCCCACTACCGGAATAAGGATATCCGTATAGAAAACCACACCGGCGTTACCCGGCGCGAAGTTGTGCGCAGTCACCATTTGATAGACGTGACCGCCAGCCGCGCCGAGGAGAAAAATACTCGGCCCCACGACGGCGCCGACCCGCAGGCCAAACCCGCCGCGGAAGGCGAGAAATCCGACAGCGGCGAAGCCGAGGCTGGCGAAGCCTACTTCCAGCTGAAATGGGCTCTGCGCCCAGCCGATAAAACGCGCCGTCATCTCGCCGAAGAAGACGTGTACGACGAAGTTGTATACATTGGCTATGGCGATGGAAAACAGAAGGAAATAGGAGAACAGAGATTCGACCACATCGCCTTGGCGCAATGGCCGCGCCTTGACGGCAATCGACAGGGCGGAGGCACAGAGTCCGATCGCGAACAGCACCAGCGTCGGGTTGGACAGGACAAAGCCGATGACCCTCTCCACGGTACTCTCTCCTCATCTGCGCAAACACAGTCCGGTGTCGGCCGGCCACGGCTGGAAGTCTATTGATCGCCGTTGGTCAGATGCTTCTCCCGCGCCTCGTTGATCAGCCCACCCGCCTTCAGGGTCTCGATCTCGTCCTCAGACAGGTCGTGTTTCAGTGTGATCGTTTCCGCGTCCGCGCTGATCTTCAGTTCCACCGGTTTGCCCGGCGCCAGTTGCGCAATCGGGTGGTCGATTTCCAGCACCGCGTCCTGCTCCAGGCGCTCGTAGTCATCCGGGTTGTCGAACAGCAGCGGCAGCACGCCGAAATTGACCAGGTTGCGGCGGTGGATGCGCGCCATGCTTTTCGCGATCACGCAGCGCACGCCAAGATAGCGCGGCGAAATTGCGGCGTGTTCGCGGCTGGAGCCCTGGCCGTAGTTCTCGCCGCCGACGACGAAACAGTCGCCGTTCAGTTCCGTCGCGCGCCGGTAGAAATCCTCGTCGATACGGGAAAAGGCGTGGCGGCTGATGGCGGGAATATTCGAGCGCAGCGGCAGTATCTCGGCACCGGCGGGCAGTATTTCGTCGGTGGAGACATTGTCGCCGGCCTTCAGCAGCAGCGGGCCCCTCAACAGCTCCGGCAGTCTGTCGAACTCCGGCAGCGGCTGGATATTCGGGCCCTTGATCAGCTCCACCGCGACCGGGATCTCCTGCGGCGGCTGCAACAGCGGGCGCATATCCGGCAGCTGTTCCGGTTCTTCGAAAGTCGGGCAGTCCATATCCAGGTCGCGCGGGTCGGTGATTTTTCCGCTCAGCGCGCTGGCGGTCGCGACTTCCGGGCTGCACAGGTAGACCTGGTCCTCTTTGGTGCCGGAGCGGCCGGGAAAATTGCGCGGCACCGTGCGCAGGCTGATGCGGCCGCTGGCCGGCGCCTGGCCCATACCGATGCAGCCGCCGCAACCGGTCTGGTGCAGGCGCGCGCCGGCGGCGAGCAGTGTGGCCAGGTCACCGCTGCGGCTGATCTCCTCCAGTAACTGGCGCGAGGTGGGGTTGATATCGAAGGAGACGTCGTCGGCGACGCGGCGGCCGGCGACCATACGCGCCGGGATGACGAAGTCGCGCAGGCCCGGGTTCGCCGAGGAGCCGATATAGCTCTGGTAGATGGGCCTGCCCGCCACTTCGCGCACGGGCACCACCTTGTCGGGGCTGGACGGGCAGGCGATCAGCGGCTCGAGTTTGGCCAGATCGATGCTGTCCTCCTCGTCGTAGCCCGCACCGTCGTCGGCCTTCAGCTCGACGAAATCCCCCGCGCGCTGCTGCTGTTTCAGGAAGGCGCGCACGGCGTCGTCGGCGGGGAAGACACTGGCGGTGGCGCCCATCTCCTGGCCCATATTGGCGATCACATGGCGGTCCATCGCGGTGAGCTTGTCGAGGCCCGGGCCGTAGTATTCGACGATCTTGTTCACGCAGCCCTTGACCGTATAGCGGCGCAGCATTTCCAGTATCACGTCCTTGGCGCTGACCCAGGGCGGCAGCTCGCCCTCGAGCCTGACGCCGAGCACTTTCGGCATTTTCAGGGAAAAAGGCACACCGGCCATGGCCATGGCCACCTGCAGGCCGCCGGCGCCTATGGCCAGCATGCCCATGGAGCCGGCGGCGCAGGTGTGGCTGTCGGAACCGAGCAGCGTCTTGCCGGGCACGCCGAAACAGGACATATGCACCGGGTGGCTGACGCCGTTGCCGGGGCGGCTGTACCAGAGGCCGAACTTGCGGCAGGCGCTCTGCAGGAACAGGTGGTCGTCGGCGTTCTTGAAATCCGTCTGTAACAGGTTGTGATCCACATACTGGGCGGACAGCTCCGTCTTCACCCGCGGCAGCCCCAACGCCTCGAATTCCAGCATCACCATGGTGCCGGTGGCATCCTGGGTCAGGGTCTGATCGATCTTCAGCGCTATCGGGCTGCCGGGCTCCAGCGAGCCGCTGACGAGATGGCTCTGGATCAGTTTCTGTGCGAGGTTCATGGCCATGATGTTTACCATTCGAAAGTTTTCTGCCCGGCTCGACGCGCGAGGCCCGGGATTTTTGCGCCGCGCTAGCAGGCTACTGAAAAAACCATCCCTGGTTTTTTCAGCCCGGCCATCCATGGCCAGGCTAGTTCGAAAATTCCACCCGCGGCTCACCGAAGTCACGTCCATTGTAGTCCGGCGCACAGGGGATCAGTTCGTGGGCAGTGATGCCCGCATCTATCAGGAAGCGCTCTATCTGGCGGCTGCGCTCCAGCGCCAGCCGCTCGAATTCCTCGAACAGCATTAGCGGCGGATGCCGATAGAAAGATTCGCGCGCCTTGCGGCTGCCGCCGAGGCCCGGGGTGGAGTTCGGGTAGAGCGCGTGCCAGTCGCGCGCGTTGGCGATGCCACAGATACCGGGGCGCGCGTCCGGCCGCTCCTGGAGGGTAACGACCATCTCCCGCAGCTGTTCCAGCGCCCCGGCATCGAGTTCCGCACTGCCGGGCTGGAAGACGATCGGATCGAAGCTGACGGCGCGGAAGCGGCCCCAGGCGTATTTGCCCAGGGTATAGAAGCCCACCGGGGTGAAATAGCTGAACAGGGCCTCCAGGATCGCCTTCTGCAGCAGGTCGCTGAAAATAAAGCTGAAGGAAAATGTCGGGTCATAGAGGTCGCCGGAGATCGGCATGCCGAAGTGGACATCGCCGCGGCCGTCTTTCAGCAGCCACAGCGCGATATTCAGCGGAATAAACGACGGCTCCACATCCAACTGGTCGTCCTCGCGCACACGCCGCACCCGGATTTTTTCCAGCCCCATATCGGCGAAGGCCTCGACCTTGTTCTCCCGTATCTGGATATCCAGGCGCGCGTCCAGCTGCCCCTGCAGAATCTTGTAGCCGAGCAGCTTGGCCATATAGGGCGTGGCCGGAATCAGGTTGGAATCGACAATATAGCCGGTCAGGTCGGCATTCCACTGGCGCGTGTTCAGATAGTCGATGGTGCCGGCCAGCTGTATCTCGCCGAAGCCGCCGGGGCGCCCGTTCAGCAGCACCACCGAGGGGGGATGCTGCGGCAGGTTGCTGATATTGCGCACGGTCAGGTAGATGGCCCTGATCGGCAGCCGCGCCCGGTAGCGGCCCTGGCGGTCCACCCAGGTGAAGGTGCCGTGGCGCACGTCGAGTTCGCGGATGTGATAGCGGAATTTCACCCCCTCGGTGACGGCGTCGGCCGCGCGCACCAGCGGCTTTTCCGCCGCCGGGGCGCCGGTCAGCGCGGCTATCTCCCGCAGCGCCGGGTATTCCCCCGCGCGGTCGCGCAGCAGTATCAGGCGCGGCCGCAGCGCGTCGACCCGGCCGATCTCCAGGCGCTCGCCGGCGCTGTCGTAGCGGAACTGCTCCACGCGCATCTCCGCCAGGCGGCCGATTACGGAGTGGCGATCGTACTCGGGCGCGCCCTCGCGCCGGTCGAACATTTCGAAATCCGTGGCCTCTGCCGACAGAAAATGCCACTGCGCCCCGCCGGCACGCAGCTGTTCCACCTCTATGCGCGCCCCGCGCACCAGGCTGCGGCCGTCGCCGGACAGCAGCTGAATCTTGTGCAGCTGCAACTGCGCCAGTGCCAGCTGTCGCCCGGCGGCGCTGTAGCTGCCGCTGGCGCTGATATTTTCCAGCGTCAGGCAGTGGTTCAGGCGCGCCACATAGCCGGGCGGCACACAACCGGCGATGCCGTCCAGCTGCAGCCGCTGCGCGTCTATGCCGCCGCCACCCAGGCGCAGCCGCTCGGCGCGGATATTTTTCAGGTGCAACAGCTGCGCCGGCAGCCCCGCGGGATAGTCCGGCTGCGTCAGTTCCACCCCGTCGATGGAAAACCCGTGCAGCAGCGTCGCCCTGCCGGTGGGCGTATCGACCCGCTCCATGCGCTGCATTTCGACGCGGCCGAAGCGGTAACAGGGCGCCAGGCGGTTGTCGCCGAGCAGGCCCGCGGGCAGGCAGCCGCTGGCACCGGACAGGGTGCCGATGGGCGTGCCGCCGTAGGCCAGCTGGTCCAGCTGGATGCGCGCTATGTGCAGCGGCTCGCCGCCGGCGCGCGCGACGCTGAGGCCCAGCAGCACGATGGATCCGTCGGTCGAAACGGGGGCCGCCAGGGAGATTCTCTGGCGGCCGGGCAGGCGCAGTTCGCGCAGGCGAAAACAGGACCCCACCCGCCCCGAGGTGGCCAGATCGATGACGTCGACGGCGATCCGCCCGACCGGGCCCGCGGTGCAGCCGGTGAATCCCTGCACCAACAGATCGCTAATCCACAGCACGCGGCCGCCGTCCCAGCGCAGCCGGCGCCAGCTCAGCCGCTTCACGCCGGCGCGCGCGTACTCGCCCACCTCCTGCCACAGGGAGATCGGCTGCGACCGCAGCTCGCCCACTTCGACGCGCGCCGCCGCCGGAGTCAGGCCGATGCGGCTGCTGCCGGCGAGATCCAGCTGGCGGGCGCTGACGCAGTCGGCAACGCCGGCCGCGCGCGCGTTGTTCGGCAGCAACTGCCGCAGGCCGCAGACACGCAGTGCTCGGATCTGCAGCCCGTGCAGATCGAGGGTGTCGGGCGCCAGCGACAGGCGTGCCACCCGCAGGCCCTCGGCGCGCCACAGGGGCTCGGCGGCGGGCGCGGCCTTGAACAGCGTCTCCCCCAGCGCCAGGCCGCCGTCGCCGAGCGAGTGCAGCCCGTCGATGGATACACAGCGCGGCAGCCCGGCGCGCAACTCGATCGTCTGCGGCAGGCAGGCGAGGAGCCGCTCCGCGGACAGGTCGCGCAGCGCCAGTTGCGCCGGGCGCTTTGCGCCGCGCGGCCACTGCACCCGCAGCTGTGGCGCCGACAGCTTCTGCAGATCCAGCAAAAGTCGCTCGCCCCCCGCCGCCAGCAGTATCCGCTGCGCCCGGGAGCCGTCCAGTTGCGCCGACAGCCGGCGGCTGTCGAGCGTCAGGCGGAAATCCCCGCCCAGCTGCAGATCGGACAGTTCCGCACAGCGGATTCCCGGCGCCGGGGGCGCCACGTCTTGCGGCAGACAGGCGCTGAAGGCCTGCAGGGACAGCTCCGGCAGTGACACCAAGGTGCTGCGGTAGGGCGGTGGCAGGTGGCGCAGGCGCGCGTCGGGCATACGCAGTCCGGAGAGGTCCAGCAGGCTTTTTCCCGCCGCCGTTGTCACCTGCGCGCGCTCCAGCGACAACTCGCGCGCGGCGAAGTCCAAGCCGCCCTGCCAGGCCAGCGCCAGCGGGCCCCGCTGGCGCAGGTCGCGCAGCTCGAAACACTCCGGCATCTGCGCGCGCCCCCGGTACAGCAGCCGCGCCCAGCCGGGCGGCAGGCAGCCCTGCAGGCGCTCGAGCGCGCTGCTTTGCAGTTGCAGGTTGGGGCTGGCGGCACTCGGCGGCGGGGGCATTTGCGACGCCTGTGCGGAGGCGCCGCCGCGCCGTGCCCGCTCTTGCGGCAGCTGTCCCTTCTCGCCCGCGTCGCTTCCGCCGGTAACCGCCGGCGCGGCGGTTACCGGCGTCACGACGGCACTGTCCGGATCGCTGTCGATCCACGGGTTGTCGCCGTCCGCGTCGCGGCGCATATAGCCCTGGCCCGTGTGCAGCTGCTGTAGCAGCAGGCCCCTGTCTCCGTTCAACCCCTCTGCCAACAGCAGGCGCTGCAGCCGCAACTCCCCGGCGATCAAATAGCCGTCCGCGCCCCCGCGCCAGGCGAAGTTGCCGCGCCCGTCGAGGCCGCTCAGGTCCGCGCACAGGGGCTGCCAGCCCTGCGGCAGCAGCCCCTCCGGCACGCAGCCGCTCAGGGAGCCGACGGCGAAATCCTGCAGCGACAGCGGCGCGCCGGCATCGCCGATCGAGTCGATGCGCGCCCAGCGCAGCTTCTGCAGCTGCAATTGCCGGGCCCCGTCGCGCTCCAGGCGAAACTGCGCCAGCGCCAGCGGACCGCTGGCAAACCCCCAGGGCAGATCGCGCGCGCGCGAAGGGAAGCGCAGGCGCAGCGGCTCGGCGCCGCGCAGCCCCGCGAGCAGCAGGCAGTAGTCCGGCTGCCGCCACAGCTGCCCGGGAATACAGCCGCCGGCGCTCTCCAGATCCACGCTGCCGAACTGGAGACTGCGGCTTTTACCGTCGTATTCGAGCGCGCCGAGCAGCGCCCGCTGGGCGGTGAGCGGATTGCGTATGTCGCCGGCCAGATCCAGCAGCTGCAGCTGCTGCAGGCGGCTGGGGCCTGCGGCCACGCGCAGGCCACTGCGCCAGTCGAAGGTCACCGGATCCGGCAACTGCACCCTGCCGGCGCGCGCACAGTAGTGCTGATTTCCGCCGCGCAGACCCGGCGGGCACCAGTAGAAGGCGCCGGCTTCGGCGCTCCGCCAGCCCAGTTTCTTCTGCTCGCGGATATAGCGGAAATCGCTCAGGGACAGGCTCTGGGCGCGCCAGTTGGGCCAGCGGTGGTCGGCGTAGCGCAGCGTTATGCCCCGGCCACTCGCGCGCTGCCAGCGCACCTCGGCGCCCCTGCCGAAGCTGAACAGCAGGTCGCCTTTCAGCTGTAATCGCCGCGCGACACCGCAGTGGCCGATCAGGCGCCGCAGGGCCGGCAGCGCTTCGGCCCAGCGCCGCTGCGGACAGCTGCCGAACATGCGCGCCGCCACCGTATCGGCGCTGATCCTGTTGCCGGGGCGCCGCCGGTAGAGACCGCCGGACAGATCCAGTTTCACCAGCGCGGTATCGACCGCGCCCGACGCTTTTTCCTGAATCAGCAGGTTGCGCAGGCCGAGCGTCTGCGCGCCTATGGTGATATCCAGCGGCTCGTCGCCGCTGCGCTGCAGGCCCAGCAGGAAATCCCGCAAGCGCAGCTCGTCGAAACCGGCACAGCTGGGGGTCGGCCAGGCCGGGCGGTGGCGGTAGCAGAGGGTGCTGTCGCGGATGCGCACCCAGTCCAGCAGCAGCTCGAAATCCCTGTCCCTGCGCGGCCCCTGCCCCAGCGCCCAGCCGCCCACCTCCCAGCGGCGGCCGCGCGCGCCGGCGCTGGATTCCAGGTCCATATAGGCGCCTTCCAGGTAGGCGCGCTGCAAGCGCAGGCGGCCGCGCAACAGCTGCCACCAGCTGTAGTCGAGCATCAGCTCGCGGGCGCTGAAGCCGCGCCCCTGCGCGTTTTTTGCCCGTACGCCGCGAGCCACGAGGCGCAGATCCGGGATCGAGATCCGCAGGTGGTCGATCTCGCTTTCCAGGCCGCGCTGTCCGAGCCAGCTTTCTATCTTCGCCGCCAGCAGCCACGAGGCGACGCCGGAGGCGGCCGCGAACAGCAGCAGGCCGGCGATCAGCCACCAGAGCAGGCGCCGAAGCGAATCGATAGAAGAGGCATACTGCTTGGGCATTATTGGGGATACGGCGCCGGAAAATGAATTTAGCGAAAGCTGCAACTGCAGTTGCGCCCAGTAATTAAAGTTCAGCGGCCGCGCCTTTTTTTTACCCTGGCGCCCGCTTTCGCGATAATCCGCCGGCGCGCCGCGCAAATGATCGCGCGCGCCGGCCGGCTGTCTACTATTTATCCAGCGGTTATTAACCCGGCAACCGAATAGGTTGACGGGTTAATGCGGCACAGGGATGTGCCGCCGCCGGCCATCGGCCTGCGCGAGCCCGCGAAATACCAACAGATTCGCGTATCTGCGCCAGTATTTCGCGGGCGACAATAAAATATATGAGGATTCATATATTTTATTGCCAGATAAATAAACCATGCGGCAGCGACTTGCCGCCCGTTTCGCCTCGCGGCGAAAACCGAGGCATCTTCCACTTTTACCAGCGAGCGACCATGCAGGAGTACCCAAATTACCAGGACATAGTCCTGGTCGGTGGCGGCCACGCACACGCGATGGCGCTGAAGATGTGGGCCATGAACCCGCTGCCGGGGGCGCGCCTGACCCTGGTTTCCCCGCAGGTGCAGACCGCCTACTCCGGCATGCTGCCGGGGCTGGTGGCCGGCCACTACCAGCTGCACGAGACCCATATCGACCTGGCGCGCCTGTGCCGCGCCGCCGGCGCGCGCTTCGTGCAGGCCTGCGCCCACCATATAGATACCGCGGAGCGCCGGATCTCCCTGCTCGGGCGCCCGGATCTGGAGTACGACATCCTGTCCCTGGACGTGGGCGCGACACCGGCGCGGGAACTGCCCGGTTCCGAGCTGGCGATACCGATCAAGCCCATCGGCCACTTCCACCGCTACTGGCAGCAGCTGCAAAGGCGCGTGCAGAAAACCCGCGCCAGCCTGAAACTGGGCGTGGTCGGCGGCGGCGCCGGCGGCTGCGAGCTGGCCATGGCTATGGCCTACGCGCTGGAGGAGCAGGTGTATTCCGGGCGCGTGGAGATCCACCTGATCCACGCCGGCGAGCGGGTGCCCGAGGGCTACCCGCTGCTGGCCCGCGGGCTGGTGGCGCGGGAACTGAAAAACCTCGGCGTGCGCCTGCACCGCAACTGGCCGGTGGCCGAGATCACCGAACAGGGCGTGCGCAGCGAGCGCGGCGAGAGGCTGGCGCTGGACCAGGTGCTGCTGTGCACCAACGCCTGCGCCCCGCCCTGGCTGGCGGCTTCCGGGCTGGCGCTGGACGAACAGGGCTTCGTGCTGGTGGACGAGCAGCTGCGCGCCCGGGGGCACGACAATATTTTCGCCGCCGGCGACGTGGCCAGCTTTGCCCCCAGGCCGCTGCCGAAGGCCGGCGTCTACGCGGTGCGCCAGGGGCCGGTGCTGTTCCACAACCTGCGCGCGTCGCTGACCGGCCGCGCGCTGAAAAGCTATCGCCCACAGCGGCACTTCCTGAGCCTGCTGTCCTGCGGCGGCAGGCGCGCGGTCGCCACCCGCAACGGCGCCGCACTGGTGGGCGGCGCCCTGTGGCGCTGGAAAAACCACATCGATCGCGGCTTTATGCAGCGCTTCGCCGATCTGCCGGTGGCGATGGACGAAACCGCGCGCAAGCCGCCGAAGGAAATCGTCGCCGAGCGCGCCGGCGAGTCGCTGGCAGCGATGCGCTGCAGCGGTTGCGGTGCCAAGGTGGGCTCGGAAGTGCTGCACCGCGCGCTGAAACAGCTGCCGGCGCAGCAGTCCGCCTTCCTGCTGCGCGGCGCCGGCGACGACGCGGCGGTGATGGAACTGCCGCAGGGCAAGCTGCTGGTGCAGAGCTCCGACCAGTTGCGCGCGCCGGTCGCCGACCCCTGGCTGTTCGGCCGCCTGGCGGCGCTGCACGCGCTGTCCGATCTGTTCGCGATGCACGCGCGCCCGGTCAGCGCCCAGGCGCTGGTGACGCTGCCGCCGGCCGCGGCGGAGATCACCCGGCGCGACCTGCAGCAACTGCTCGCCGGCGCAGTGTACGAACTGAACCGCCACCAGTGCGCCCTGTCCGGTGGCCACACCGCCGAGGGCGCGGAGATGCAGCTGGGCCTGACCGTGAACGGCCTCGCCGAGCGGGCGCAGCTGCTGGAAAAGACCGGCGCCCGCACCGGCGACTGCCTGATTCTCAGCAAACCCCTCGGCATCGGCACCATACTCGCCGCGGAGGGCGCCGGCGAGGCCCGCGGGTCCTGGCTGCAGAAGGCGCTGGAAACCATGCTGCACAGCAATGCCGCGGCGGCGGAAGTGTTCGCGCAGCACGGCGCCCACGCGCTGACCGACGTCACCGGCTTCGGCCTGCTCGGCCACCTGCTGGAGATGCTCGGCGGCGACAGCGGGCTGGGGGCAACGCTGATCGCCGAGCGGCTGCCGCTGATTCCCGGCGCCACCAGCTGCATAGAGCGCGGCTGGCTCTCCAGCCTGCAACCGCAGAATGCCGCCGCCTACGCATCGGTGGAAAACCCCGGGGAATGGCAGCCGCTGCCGCACTGGGAACTGCTCGCCGACCCGCAGACCTGCGGCGGCCTGCTGGCGGCGGTCCCGGCGCACCGGGCGGAGGAGTGCCTGCGGGCGCTGCAGCAGAGCGGCTGCGGCCAGGCGGCGATTGTCGGCGCACTGCACCGCGCCCGTGTGGCGGAGACACCGGTGCGCCTGCTGCGCGACGGGGACTGGCGCGCGCTGACCGCGCCGGCGGAAACGGTGCAGAGTCAGGTCTGAATTTGCCAAACTGCACCGACCGGTAGATACTGACGCCAGCGCCCGAAGCAGGCTTCCGGCGGCACAACAAAAAAACGGTCTTCACAGATTGGGGAATCGGCTTTTTAACAAGCTAGGAAGACCACAGATGAAGAAGATCGTAATCGTTGGCGGCGGTGCCGGCGGCCTGCAACTGGCCACCCGGCTCGGGCACTATTTCAATTTCACCCCCTTTCTCAAACGCCGGCGCAAATCCCCCGCCGCGGAGATCACGCTGGTCGACAGAAACCGCACCCATGTCTGGAAGCCGCTGCTGCACCAGGTCGCCACCGGCGCACTGGACAGCAGCCTGGACGCGCTCAATTACCAGGTGCACGCGCGCGCAAACGGATTCAATTTCCAGCTCGGCAGCCTGCAGAAGCTCAATCGCGGCCGCCGCACCATAGAACTGGCACCGGTCGCCGACGACGAGGGCCGGCAGCTGGTGCCGGCGCGGGAGATCGAATACGACTACCTGGTGCTGTGCATCGGCAGCCAGAGCAACGACTTCCACACCCCCGGCGTGCGCGAGCACTGTGTATTCCTCGACAGCAGCGAGCAGGCGCGCAGATTCCACCGCCTGCTGCTGGACCGCTTCCTGCAACTGGAAACACAGATGGCGGACAGGGTGCAGGTCGCCATCGTCGGCGGCGGCGCCACCGGCGTCGAGCTGTCCGCGGAACTGGTGGACGCCAGCCGGCAGATGGGCAACTACGGCCATATCCGGCGCGACGCCCTCGAAGTCACGCTGATCGAAGCCGGCCCCCACCTGCTGCCGGCACTGCCGCCGCGTCTCGGCAACAACGCCGAGCGCGAGCTGAGCAAACTCGGCGTGCGTGTGCTCACCGGCTGCGCCGTCGCCGAGGCCTGTGCCGACGGCCTGATCACCAGAGACGGCGAGAAGATCCCCGCGTCCATCCGCGTCTGGGCCGCGGGCGTCAAGGCGCCGGACTTTCTCGCGCGGCTGGACGGCCTCAGCACCAACAAACTGAACCAGATCGAAGTCCAGGCGAATTTGCAATCGGTCGACGACCCGCATATTTTCGCCCTCGGCGACTGCGCCGGCTGCGTCGACGCGGCGCAGCAGCGGGTGCCGCCACGCGCCCAGGCGGCGCAGCAGATGGCCGGCGTGGTCGAGCGCAATCTGATCGCGCTGATCGAAGGCGGGCCGCTGCAGGATTTCCGCTACCGAGACCGCGGCTCGCTGGTATCCCTGAGCAAGCACACCGCGGTGGGCAACCTGATGGGCGCGCTGGTCAAGGGCAGCCTGACCATCGAGGGGCGTATCGCCGGCCTCGCCTACCGCTCCCTGTACCGTATGCACCTGGCGGCGGTGCACGGCTGGGCCAGGGCGATGCTGATCTACCTGGTGGGCCAGGCGAACCGCTTCGTCAAACCGCGCCTTAAAATGCACTGAACTTTAATCGCTTCAAGCGCTTCGCGCCGGGCGAACCCCGTGTTCGCCCAAACAGAACCGGAAAAAAATAAATGAACTATCAGCGCATCGTTATTCTCACCGGCGCCGGCATCTCCGCCGAATCCGGTATCCGTACCTTTCGCGGCGCCGACGGCCTGTGGGAAAACCACCGCCTCGAAGACGTGGCCACACCGGAGGCCTTCGCGCGGGACCCGCAGCTGGTGCAGCGCTTCTACAACGAGCGCCGCCGGCAACTGCTGTCGGAAGAGATAGCCCCCAACGCCGCCCACCGGGCGCTGGCGCAACTGGAAGACCAGTTCCCCGGCGACTTTCTGCTGGTGACCCAGAATATCGACGACCTGCACGAGCGCGCCGGCAGCCGCAAGCTGATCCATATGCACGGCGAACTGCTGAAGGCGCGCTGCAGCGTCAGCGGCCAACTGTTCCCTATCCGCGACGATCTTTCGGTGGAGGACCACTGCAAATGCTGCGGGCGCAGCGGCACGCTGCGCCCGCACGTGGTCTGGTTCGGGGAAATGCCGCTGCAGATGGAGCGCATCTATTCCGCCCTCGGCGAATGCGACCTGTTTGTCAGCATCGGCACCTCCGGCAATGTCTACCCGGCGGCGGGCTTCGTCGAGTGCGCCAATATGGCCGGCGCCCACAGCGTGGAGCTGAATCTGGAGCGCAGCAGCGTCGGCGACGCTTTTGCGGAGCACCGCCACGGACCGGCATCGGAAGTGGTGACGGCGTTTGTGCGGGAATTGCTGGCGGGCTGAATTATTCGTTGGATGCCGGGCCGAAGCGCTGCAACAGCGTGGTGACGCGCCCGCGATCGAGAATCACGATATACAGCCGGTCGTACTCACGCTGCTCGTCGATCGGCGCCCCGCCCTCGCCGCCGAGCAGTTCGACCAGCCGCGGCGTGGTGTTGCTGTGGCCGACCACCAGACTGCGGCCGCCACCCCGACGCAGTTGCCGCGCCAGATCATCCAGCGCGCGCGCATCGTAAAGCTGTACCGCCAAACCCAGCTTTTTCGCCAGGGGTTCCGCGGTCTGGCGCGTGCGCCTGTAATCCGAGCTGTAAACGCTGTCGATGCCCGCCTGCGCCAGTATATAGGCGAGGTGCCGCGCGCGCGCCCTGCCCGACTCGGTGAGTGCCGGGTCACCGCCCTGATGCGTCTGTTTTTCCGCGTGGCGCACCAGGTAGATCACCCGAGGCTGCACCTCTTCGCCCCCGGCTGTGGCCCAGGCGCTGCAGGCTATGGTCAGAAAGACAATAGTGACTATCCGCGTTATCACCGCCGGGACCTCCATCTGAAAATAAAGCCGACACTTTAACAGCCCGACAACGGGCAATATAAGCCCACCCGGCGGGAAAATCGCACTGCGCCGACAGGGTAGCGGAATAAAAGAGACAGAGGGGTGCGGAGAAAGGGAATCCCGGCACCGGGAACCCGGTACCGGGAGGCGTCAGATCCGGATCAGATCTTCCACTCTTTGACGGTTTCCAGACCGTGCTCCTCGATCCACTGGTTCAGCTGCTTCGGATTGCGCTTTTTCTTTTCCACGGTGGCGCCGGTGTAGGGGTTGCGATAGTGGCCGGTTTCCAGCTTCGGCTCGCTGGACTTGGCTGCCGATGCGCGACGGCTGCGGCGCGGGGCTTCGCCACCTTTCTTCAGCGCGCGCGCAACGCGGGCCTTCAGGGACTGTACGAAGTCGGGTGCATTGTCGTCATTCAGCTGGCCAACCAGCCAGTCGACGATTTCCTTGCCGCGAACAACGAAGAATTCCTCTTCCGCCATATCGTATTCGGCCGCCAGGTTCACCAACGCCTTGTCGAACGCGATTGCGCCCTCTTTCTTGCGCTCGGCGCGGGCCTTCTGCGCCTTCAGCTCTTCAATCTTGGCCTGGTGTTCGGCAATCTGCTGTTCGATCTGTTCGTATTCCTGAAACATTCAATAGACCTCAACGGCTGTTATTAAAAACAAAAAAAGATATAACCTGCGCGGCAGATAACGCAGTTTCTGCGAAAGATAAAATCGCGCAATAAACGCTGTAACAACACCTCAAAGCCGGCTATTGGGCGGGTGCTATATTCGACATATGGTAATAAACCGATATTTCAACGCAGATAACCGCGAAGCGCCCGTAAACGACGGACGGGCTATATACGGTGAATACGGGATACTAAGATTCGCCGGGCACTGATTGCCGCCGGGCATATTCCGGGGCGCCGCTTATAACCCGGTCGAGGCGGCGAATAATAAGCCTTCGCGCACAAATATCAACTGCCAATTGGCTATTTGTCTATTCGTCTATATTGTAGCGGGGCCCACCGCGAGCCGGACAGACGACGGTTGTCGGGGGCGCCGAGTGACAATTTTGTGACCCACCAACGGCAGATAAGGTTCCATGTCCAAATCCCGAGACTTGCATCATATCCCGACACTGGCGGCACTGATGACGCCATTTCCCTATCATATCGATATCAATGCGACGGTCGAGGAAGCGCTGGCGCTGATGGATGAGCACGGCGTTCACCACCTGCCGGTAACCCGCGACGGCGACCTGGAGACCATCATATCCCGCAGCGATATAGACAGGGCCAATGCGCCGGGGCACCGGCTGGAAGAGCAGCAGCTGTATGTGCACGATCTCTGCGCCCGCCGGCCCTATATAGCCGATATCCACGATCCGCTGGACAAGATTCTGCTGGCCATGGCGGAAACCGGTATCGGCTCGGTGCTGGTGATGAAGGAAGGGGAGCTGGCGGGCATAGTCACGGTCACCGATGCGCTGCGCTTTTGCGGCCGCCTTCTGAACGAACTGGCACACCCGGTGGACGATTCGGTGGCCTGAAGCGCGGCCAGCGCTGGGCGCCCGCGCTCAGAGCGGCCACACCCACAGCAGCGTGGGGATGCTGACCAGTACCACCAGTATCTCCAGCGGCAGCCCCATCTGCCAGTAGTCGCCGAACTCGAAGCCACCGGGGCCCAGGATCAGGGTGTTGTTCTGGTGGCCCACCGGGGTCAGAAAGGCGCAGGAGGCACCTATGGCCACCGCCATCAGGAAGCTGTCCGGATTCACGGCCAGCTGCTCCGCCGTGGACAGCGCGATGGAGCACATCACCGCGGCGGTGGCGGCGTTGTTCATAAAATCCGACAGGGTCATGGTGACAACCAGAATCAGCACCAGCGCAATGACCGGGCTGCCCCGGGCCAGGTTGTCGAGCATCCCCTGGGCGATCAGGTCAGCGGCGCCGGTGGACTCCATCACCCCCGCCACCGCGATCATGGTGCCCAGCAGCACCACCACAGAGCCGTCGATGGCCTCGTACATGCCCCGCAGCGGCACCACCTTCAGCGCCATAAACGCCAACACACAGGCGGCGAAGGAGATGGCCGCCGGCAGCAAACCGAAGGCGGCACCGCCCATCGCAACCGCCATGGCCAGCAGCGCAATCGCGGCCTTCTCCTTGTTCGGGATGCTGATGGCGCGCTGCGCCAGCGGCACGCAGCCCTGCTCCCGGGCGAAGCTGTTCAGGTTTTCGTCCGCCCCCATCATCAGCAGCGCGTCGCCGGCCAGCAGCGGAGTGGAGCGCAGCCTGCGCACCGAGCGCCGCCCCTGGCGCGACAGCGCCAGCAGGTTGATCTGGTAGCGCTCCGGCAGGCGCAGGTATTGCACGGTGCGCCCGACCAGAAAGGAGTCCGGCATCACCACCAACTCGCGCAACTGCACGTCGCCGTCGGCGCCGCCTTTCTCCTTGTCCTTTTCTTTGCCTTTCTCTTTGTCTTTCCCCTCGCCCTCGCGTTTGCTCTTCTCGCTGCGGCGCTTCTTGTCCTCGTCTTTTTTCTCGTCCCTGGACGGCTCTCCGGCCAGTTTCAGGCCGAGGGTGGAAACCGCCGACGACAGCGCCTCCGGCTCTGCCTCTATGACCAGGATGTCGCCCTCGCGCACCCGCTGCCAGGGGGTGGCCGGAGAGACGCGCGCATCGTTGTGCACCACCCCGACCACCTGCGCGTCCTCGCTCTCGAGCATCTGCGCTATCTCGCGCAGATTCTTGCCGTTGGCCGCGCTCTTCTCCCCCACCAGCGCCTCGGTCAGGTAGGTGCCGGTGTCGAAGCTGGACGCACCCGCCTGGGGGCGCGCCGGTACCAGGCGCCAACCGATCAGCGCCACGAACAGCACCCCGACGAGCGCCACCACCACCCCCACCGGGGTGAAATCGAACATGCCGTAACTGCCGGCGCCGGCGCCGGCGCGAAAACCGGATACGATCAGGTTCGGCGGTGTGCCGATCAGCGTTGTCATGCCGCCGAGGATGGTGCCGAACGACAGCGGCATCAGCACCTTGCCCGGCGGCAGCTGCTGCTTGTCGGCCACGTCCGAGGCCACCGGCATCAGCAGCGCCAGCGCGCCCACATTGTTCATAAAGCCGGACATCAGCGCGCCTATACCGGTCAGCGAGAAGATGGCCAAGGCGGTGCTGCCGGACCTGGACACCACCCGCTGCGCCAGCGCGTCCATGGCGCCGGTATTCTGCAGGCCGCGGCTCAGGATCAGCACGCAGGCCACGGTCACCACCGCCGGGTGGCCGAAGCCGATAAACGCCGCCTCCGGCTCGATCAGGCCGGTGAAGACGCAGGCCAGCAGCGAGGCCAGCGCCACCATATCGTGGCGCCAGGACCCCCAGATAAACAGCGTCACCGTGACGGCGAGAATAATGAGGATGGTCAACTGATCGACGGTCATGAATTCGGGCATCCCTGCGCGCGGCGGCCAAACCGAGTAATCCACCGCTGACTATTCAGGTTACACTGCGCAAAAACATTGGGAGACAAGATTTGCGCCAGAACACCGCAGATTACCAATACCTTTTTCTGCACGACGTGCCATTGATGGACGCGCGCGCGCCGGTGGAATTCGCCCGCGGCGCCTTCCCCTGCGCGGAGAACCTGCCGCTGCTGGACGACCGCCAGCGCGAGCTGGTGGGCACCGAGTACAAGCGCAGGGGCCAGCAGGCCGCCATCGACCTGGGCTGGCGCCTGGCCACAGACGAAGTGCGCGCGCAGCGCCTGGCTGCCTGGAGCGACTTCGCGCGGCGCCACCCGCACGGCTACCTCTACTGCTTTCGCGGCGGCCTGAGATCGCGCACGACACAGCAGCTGCTGCGCGAGGCGGGTATCGACTACCCGCTGGTGGAGGGCGGCTACAAGGCGATGCGCAACTTCCTGCTCGAAGCCCTCGAGCGCCACTGCGCCGAACTGCCGCTGATCGTGATCGCCGGCCACACCGGCTGTGGCAAGACGGAGCTGATCCAGAAGGCCGCGCGCGCGGTGGACCTGGAGGGTATAGCCCGCCACCGCGGCTCCAGCTTCGGCCGCACCGGCCAGCCGCAACCGGCGCAGATCGACTTCGAAAACCGCGTCAGCATCGACCTGCTGAAGCTGGCACAGGCGCCGGGAGCGGTTTTCATCGAGGACGAGAGCCGCCTGATCGGCCGCTGCGCGGTGCCGCCGGTACTGCAGGCGGCGATGAAGCGCGCCCCGCGGGTGCTGGTGCAGGAGCCGGTGGAGGCGCGCGCGCGGCGCATAGTGCGCGACTATGTGGCCGAGGCCCTGCCGCGCTATGCGGAATCGGAGCAGGGGCCGGCACAGGCGCTCGGCGAGGAGCTGCGCAACAACCTGGGCAGGATACAGAAGCGCCTCGGCGGCCTGCGCTACCGGCAGCTGGACGAACAGCTGCAGGCCGCGAACCGCGAGCTGGCGGCCAGCGGCAGCGCCGACGCCTACATACCGCTGGTGATGGCGCTGCTCAGCGAATATTACGACGGCACCTACGATTACCTGATGCGCCAACGCGACGGGGAGGTGCTGTTCCGCGGCAGTTACGACGAGGTCGCGGACTGGCTGGTGAGCAATCACTCCGCGCCGTAGGAGCGGCCCATGGCCGCTCCTACAAAAAGGGGGAAAGTGCTACGCCTTGTGCGACACCCGCCGCAGCCGGAAGCGCCGCGACAGAATCCAGTCCCGCAGCCGCCGCGGCAGCCAGCGCGCCATCCACGGCAGCAGGCGGCTCTTGTTGCCGATGCGCACCACCGCCGGCGGCCGCTTCTTCAGCAACTCCTTCACCAGCCTGCGCGCCATCACGCTGGCCAGGGTCGCATTCTGCTGCGACTCCTGGGCGCGGGCGCGCACCACCTCCTCCTGGCGCTTGTACCAGGAGTCCGGCGCCAGCAGGCCGCGCAGGGACACCTCCGCATGGCGGCCAAACTCGGACGCTATGGCGCCCGGCTGCACCGTCATCACGCGGATACCGAAGGGTTTCAGTTCCAGGCGCAGCACCTCGGACAGGGTGTGCAGCGCCGCCTTGGAGGCGCAGTAGGCGCCGGAGAAGGGGGTCGGCATCACGCCGGACACGGAGCCGATATTGCAGATCAGGCCGCGGCGCTCGGACTTCATCAGCGGCGCGCAGGCGCGGATCAGCGCCATGGGCGCGAACACATTGGTGCGGAACTGGTTTTCCAGCGCGCGGGTATCCAGCTCCAGCAGCGGCCCCATCTGCCCGTAGCCGGCGTTGTTGATCAGAATATCCAGGCGCCCGTAGGCGGCCTTCAGCGCGTGCACCACGCGGTTGATATCCGCCTGGCAGTTGACGTCCAGGGCCTCGGTGGCGATACCCAGGTCCGCCAGCTCCTGCAGGCTCTCGGGGCGCCGCGCGGTGGCAATGACGATGGTGCCGCGGCGGTGCAGGGCCAGCGCCAGCTCGCGGCCTATACCGCTGGAACAGCCGGTGATCAGCGCCACCCGGTCCGGCACCACGTAACCGCGGCCTATCTGCGCCAGACTCTCGGCGGCGAATGTGTGGTCTGAGGGGCGGAACCTGGACGCCGGCGGTTTGTTCAAGGGAACTGCTCCGGTTACTGATCCTGCTGCGTGAACTGCGGGCTTTCTATCAATCCGAAAATGTTGCCGTAGGGATCGAGGAAACTGGCCATCCGTATCCCCTCCCCCCGCTCGACGATCTCGCCGTGCTGGCGCGCGCCCAGTGCGTTGAGGCGCTCCACCTGGGCGGCGATATCGCGCACGCCCCAATAGGCGACGACGCCGTCAGCGCGGCTGGTGACGCTGCGCGCATCCGGATTCAAACCCAGCTCGAAGCCGCCGACATTGAAGCCCACATAGCACTCGCTGTCGAAACAGGGCGCCTGCTCCAGCAGCTGGGAGTACCAGGCCTTGGCCTCGGCGATATCCGTGACGCCGTAGATGACGGTGCGCAGGCCGAGAAACTGTCCCATGGGCGCCTCCTTACTTTCCGGGTTACTGCAGCTCCTGCTCCAGCTGTTCGAGCAGGTCCAGCGGCTCCAGCTCTATGCCTTCCAGCTCCGCATTCCAGTTGATACCCGCCAGCAAGACGTCGTCGTGCATGCCAGTCAGCCAGTCGTCCATAAACTCCTCCAGGTCGATGGCCACGACCCGGTAGCCGGCCCACTCCCCTTCGGTGTGTATCTCGGCGAACTCGCGCCGGGACCAGAAGGGCATGACCTCGGTCTGCGGGTACTTTTCCGACTCGCACAGCGCGAAACCCTCTTCCCCCTCCAGCGCCCAGACACAGCCCTGCTCGGCGGCCTCGGGCAGGAAGCGGGCACAGTTGTCTTCGAAATCGTCACTCAGGGGTTCGACTTGCATGGATTTGTTTCTCTGGAATTTCAGCGCAGTTTACGCCAGATTTGTTGGGGCACCAACGACTGCGCCGCTCATCGAATCCGATCGGTTTTCACCCTGTCGAACAGCGCCATGGATTCGACGTGATCCGTGTGCGGGAACATATCCATCACACCGGCTTGCACAAGGCGGTAACCGAGTGCCGCCAGCTCGCCCGCGTCCCGTGCCAGCGTGGCCGGATTGCAGGACACATAGACGATCCGCTTGGCCCCGAAGCGGGCCAGTTGCCGCACCACTTCCAGCGCACCGCTGCGCGGCGGGTCCAGCAGAATCCTGTCGAAACCGCCGGCGGCCCAGGGCTGCGCGGCTATGTCGCGGGTCAGATCGGCGGAGTGGAACTGCACATTGTCGAGGCCGTTTAGCACCGCATTGTCGGCGCCGCGCCGGGTCAGGCCGCCCTCGCCCTCCACGCCGACCACTTGGCGCGCGCGGCGCGCCAGCGGCAGGGTGAAATTGCCGAGGCCGCAGAAGAGATCCAGCACCCGCTCACCGGGCTGTGGATCCAGCAGTGCGACGGCGCGGCTGACCATCTGGCGGTTGATCGCGAAATTGACCTGCACGAAGTCCAGCGGGTGAAAGCGCAGGCTCAGATCGAACTCCGGCAGCGCGTAACTCAGCCGCGCTTCGCCGCCCTCGGGCCAGATCCGGTGCGCGCTGGCCGCGTCGCCGGGCTGCAGGTACAGGTGGATGCCGGTGTCTTCGGCAAAGGCCAGCCAGCGCGCCCTGTCCGCCTCGCCCAGCGGCCTCAGATGGCGCAGCACTATGGCCGCAGCGTCCTCGCCCACCGCCACCTCCAGCTGCGAGAAGTGCGCGCGGCCGTCGCTGTCGGCCACCAGCCGCTTCAGGCGCGGTATCTGCCCGGCGATGGCCGGGTGCAGCACATGGCACTCGTTGATATCGGTCAGGTCGTTGGAGCGCTTTTTGCGGAAGCCGAACAGCAGCGTTTTTTTGCCCGAGGGCGTTTTCACACAGCGGATACCGATACGCCCCCTGCGCCGGTAGCCGAAGGGCTCGGCCACCAGCGGCGGCAGTATTTCCGGCACCGCCACGCCGCCGAAGCGCGCCAGCTGGTCCAGCAGAATCTGCTGTTTCTCCGCGATCTGCGCCTCGGGCCGCAGGTGCTGTACCGAGCAGCCGCCGCACAGGTCCACGTGCGGGCAGCGCGCTTCGCAGCGCTGCGCGGACGGCTGCAGGATTTTCACCGCCGCGCCCTCGTCGAAGCGCGCGCGGCGCGCGCTGTACTTGAATTCGACCGTCTCGCCGGGCAGCGCATTGTCGATAAACACCGCCTTGCCGCCGACGCGGGCGATGCCGCGCATATCGTGGCTGAATTTTTCCACCCGCGCCTCGGCATTTTTCGGCAGCGGCCTGTCGGCGGATTTTTTCGGCGTATAGAAACGGGGCTTCTTGGCCATAGATCAAAAGGCAAATCGGATTTGTGATTGTAGGAGCCTGCTCGCAGGCGAACAGCGGAGCCATTTCGTATCACGAGATATTCGCCGGCGAGCAGGCTCCTACAGGAGGTTACCTTCCCACGGCATTAGAGAACGAGCCTGTGGCCATTGTCCCGCAACCAGCGGCGCAATTCCTTGTAGCGCGGGCAGACGCTCTGCACCAGCTGCCAGAAATCGCGGCTGTGGTTGTGGTGGCGCAGGTGGCAGACCTCGTGGGCCACCAGGTAGTCCACCACCGGCTCCGGGGCCAGGCACACCAGCCAGTTGTACTGCAGCTCGCCGCGGATAGTGCAGTGGCCCCACTTGCTCTTGGTGCGGCGCACGCGCACCGAGGCAAACTCGAGTCCGAGGTGCTCGGCCAGCCGCTGCGACTTTTCCGTCAGCAGCGCCAGCGCCTCGCGCTGGTAGAGGCGCTGCAGCGCCGCCTGCAACTGATCCGCGTCCGGCTGGCTGTGGCGGGTGTACAGGCGGATGGCCGCGCCGATACCGCTGTCTGCGGAGCGCGCCGCGCGCTGCAGCAACAGCGCGTTTCCGAGCCACGGAAAAGCCTCGCCGAAATCGTAGCGGTAGCGCGGCACCTGCGCCGCGCGCTCGCCGGCGGCGAGCAGCTGTGCGCGCACCCACTGGATGTTTTCCTGCAGGAACCTGTGTCCGTGGCGCGCCGCACAGCGCTCGGGGATGCGCACCTCGACGCCGGATTCCGCCAGCACCAGTCCCAGGCGCTTGCGCCGGGGCGAGCGCACCAGGCGGTAGGCGATATCCTCGTAGACGAAGCGCTGATCGCCGCTCATCGGCCGCCGTGGGGCACCACCGCCATGGTGATGCGGGAGATGCAGTTCAGTTTGCCGTTCGGGTCGCAGATGCGGATCTCCCACACCTGGCTGCTGCGGCCGATATGCACCGGCCTGGCGGTGCCGGTGACCTCGCCCTCGGCCACCGGGCGCAGGTGGTTGGCGTTGATCTCCTGGCCGACGCAGTAGAACTTTTCCGTATCCACCACCAGGTTGGCGCCGATGGAGCCGAGGGTCTCCGCCAGCACCACGCTGGCGCCGCCGTGCAGAATGCCGAACGGCTGGCGGGTGCGCGCGTCCACCGGCAGTGTGCCCACCAGGTAGTCGTCGCCTATCTCGGTGATCTCGAGACCGATATGGCCGGGCATGCAGCCGGCAGTGCTCTCGTTCAGCTGCTCCAGAGTCGGTTTGGTGTGCCAGATTGCCATGCAATTACTTCCGATAGTGATACTCGTGGATAGGACTGGGGATGTGGATCTGCGGGGAGCCAGTCTTTCGAATCAATAAAAAAGGCCGAAGCCGAAAAAGCCGAAGCGGTGCAGCTGCAGATCCAGCAGGCTCAGTTCCCGCCTGAGCGCGCTGCGGCGGAATTGCAGGGCGCGGATGCTGTCTTCGTCCTCGGCGTTCGCCAGCGCGGCGTTGACCGCGAAGAGCTGCCGCTCGATATCGTCGTGGCGCTGGGCCAGGCGGCGGTATTCCATTTCCACCCGGTAGTCCGCCAGGCCGCGCCGGTATTCGGCCATAAACAGGTCGGCGCCAGGGCCGGTGCAGACACCCTCGTAGCCGTTGCCGCGGCGGCCCTGGTAGTAGCCGTTCTCCGGCGTGCAGAACTGCTCCACGCCCTCCTCGTGGCCGCGCAGCCAGGCCTCGCTGTCCACCCGCACGCCGTACTCGCGGCATTTCTGCGCTATCTCGTAGACGAGCCCCTGGCCGCGCCCGCGGGCGCCGTCCTGCAGGCCGCGCTCGTACCAGAGACCGGCGCGGCACTCCTCCTCGGAGACCAGGGCGCAGCCGGCCAGCAGGGCGGGCAACAGTAACAGAAGGCGCCTTGCGATCCTCATGACGGAATCAGCCAAAACGCTTGTCGGCGACGAAGGGATTGGTCTCGCGCTCCTGGCCGAAGGTGGACATGGGGCCGTGGCCGGGAATAAAGCGCACCGAGTCGCCGAGCGGCCACAGCTTTTCGGTGATGGAGCGGATCAGGGTGTCGTGGTCGCCCTGGGGGAAATCGGTGCGGCCGATGGAGCCGGCGAAGAGCACATCGCCCACCAGCGCCAGTTCGCTCGGGCGGTGGAAGAAGATCACATGGCCCGGAGTGTGACCGGGGCAGTGGTGCACCTCCAGCACCTCGTCGCCGACGGTGACCGTGTCGCCCTGGACCAGCCAGCGGTCCGGGGTAAAGACCTCCACCGCCGGGAAGCCGAACATCTGCGCCTGCAGCGGCAGCTGCTCTATCCAGAAGTTGTCGGCCTCGTGGGGGCCCTCGACCGGCAGCTGCAGCCGCCGGGACAGCGCCGCGGTACCGCCGACATGGTCCAGGTGGCCGTGAGTCAGCAGTATCTTCTCCAGCTTCAGACCGCGCTCGTCGACCGCGGCGAGGATCCTGTCCAGGTCACCGCCCGGATCCACCACCGCGGCCCGTTTGCTGTCGTCACACCAGAGCAGGGTGCAGTTCTGCTGGAAGGGCGTGACCGGAACCGTGTGAAATTGCAGCGCCATAGGGGGTAACCACCAACTGGGAATCGAGCGCCGGATTATACCGTGACCGCGCCCGGAGTTCGCGCCGCGGCCGCCGGGCGGCGCGCGCGGCTCTTCTTCAGCAGTTCGCGCAGGTCTTCCAGCAGCTGTTGCTGCACCATCTCGCTGCGCCAGTAGCCATCGTGCGCGACCAGCTGCGGTCCCCACTGGGTGCCGCCCCAGTCCGCCAGCGGGCGCGTCTCGTAGTCGCGGTACACCGCCTGGTTGTAGGAGGGGGACAGCGGCTTCAGCGGCCAGCCGAACAGATCGTCCGGGTGGTAGAAGTTCTTCCAGCGGAAGTTGTAGCCGCGGGTGTCGGAAGTCACCGCGTGTATCTGGTCGCGCGGCATACCGGCGCACCAGAGCGGATTGCTGGCGCCGAGGGTGTACCAGTGGCTCAGGGTCTTCAGGCGCAGGAACAGGTCCCGCGCGGAGCCCTTGTGCACGCCGCGGGGGCCGCCGTCGCGCCAGATGCCGTGGTTGATGCTGGGGCGCTGGGCGTCCCAGAGGTAGTTGGACAGATAGACGCAGCCCACCGAATGGCTGAGCAGCACCACCGGCGCTGTGTCGGACGCCGCGGCGGCGGCCTTCTCCAGCGTCGCATAGATGGCCTGCTGGGTCTTTTCGTAGTTGCCGCCGCGCCGCTGGATATCCGCCAGCTGCGCGGCGCTCTCGGCCATGCCGTAGAGCATGAATTTGCGCGCGCGCAGAAAATCCATATCGCGCTTCTGCATACCGTCGAAGACCCGCTCGATATTGCCCTGCAAGTGGCCCTGACACAGGATGGTGTCGCAGTGCAGGCGCGACCAGTCGTCGCCGAGCCCCTCGCGCAGCGCCGCGAACAGCGGCTCGGCAAAACGCTCGTCCACCGCCCCCATGCCCGGCGCCGCCAGGATGACTATATCCGCCATATTCGCCCCTATATTTTTATTCTTCTATCCGGCACGCAAACAAATCGCGCACCAATCGTTATCGTGCATCGGGCACCGCTGATCGCGAAAAGCTACCACCTGACCCCGCCGGAGGCAAAAAGTGGGGGCCCGCCTCCCCCCTGCCAGAGGGGGATGTCATGCCCCTGTCCCCGTGCCACCCTCATGATGCATAATTACGCCTGTATAAAAATCACTCAGGACAACCCGCGCTCCGCGATGCTACTGACCTCCAAATACAGCCTGCCGGACTGCCCGGAACACACGCTGGCGCGCCCGCGCCTGCTGTCGCTGCTGAACGACAGCCACAGCGACCAGCTGCTGCTGGTCACCGCGCCGGCCGGCTACGGCAAGACCACGCTGGTCTCCTCCTGGGCCGCGGCGCAGGACAACCCGGTGGCCTGGTACTCCCTGGACGCCAGCGACAACGAGCCCAGCCAGTTCTGCCGCTACCTGGTGGAGAGCGTGCACCGCGCCACCGGCAACGGCGTGCCCGAGACCCACAAGCTGCTCGCCGCGCAGCAGCGCCCGGAACCGGCGCTGGTGATCAGCCAGCTGCTGGCGGAGCTGCGCGGCCTGCCGAGCGAGCTGCGCATAGTGCTCGACGACTACCACCAGATCGACAGCGAGGCGGTGCACGACGCCACCCGCTTCCTGCTGCGCCACGCGCCGGCCGGTATCGGCGTGGTGCTGACCAGCCGCAGCCAGCCGCCGCTGGGCCTGGCCTCGCTGCGCGTGCAGGGGCGCCTGCTGGAGCTGGGCAGCGACGAACTGGCCCTGAACACCGACGAAATCGCGCAGCTGCTCGAGCAGCGGCTGCCCTTCCCCCTCGACAGCGACCGCGCCGTCCAGCTGCACCAGTTGAGCGAGGGCTGGCCGCCGGCGGTGCAGTTGTTCGCGCTGTCGGTGCGCAGCCGCGAGGAGGTGGACCGCTACCTGGCCGAACTGGAGCGCGGCCACAGCCATATCCTCGACTACCTGGCCGAGGAGGTGCTCGAACGCCTGGACCCACAGCTGCGCGAACTGCTCGCCAGCACCTCGATACTGACCCGCGTCAACGCGCAACTGGCGGAGCAGCTGAGCGGTCTCGAAGGCGGCCAGCAGCTGCTGGAACAGGCCGCGCGGCGCGGCCTCTTTCTGCAGGCGCAGGACTCCAGCCGCCAGTGGTTCCGCTACCACCCGGTGTTCGCCCGCTTCCTGCAGCGCCAGCTCACCGACCGCACGCGCCTGCAGGCACTGCACCGCGCCGCCTGCGACACCTGGCAGCAGCTGGGCCAGCCGCAGGAGGCGCTGCGCCACGCGCTGGCGGCGGAGGACCGCGAGCGGCTGCGACAGCTGCTCGCCCAGCAGGGCGAACAGCTGCTGCGCGAGGGCCAGCCCCGGGTCGTGAAGGACTGCCTCGACTGGCTCGGCGCCGACGAGCTGCGGCGCAACGCCCGCTTCACCCTGCTGGCGGCGCGCATGGCGCGCGACAACTTCGAGCACGACCACTGTGAGAAGCTGCTGGCCGCCGCCGAGAGCTGGCTGCAGCGCGAGGACCCGCGCCAGTGGCGCGACTCCGAGGGCGCCTTCGCCGCCGCGCGCGCCCAGGCCGCCGTGGCCCGCGGCCAGACACTGCTGGCCAAGGAGTACGCCGAGGAGGCGCTGAAACTGCTGCGCGACGACCAGACCGGCGAGCGCATCGCGGCCCTGCTGGTCACCGGCGAGACCGGCTTCTGCCTCGGCGAACTGGAGGCCGCCAGCGCACATATGCAGGAGGTGGAGGCGCTGGCCCTGGCCGAACACGACTACCCCAGCGCCGCCTGGGCCATCTGCCAGCAGACCGAGATCGCCATCGCCCAGGGGCTGCTGAAAAAGGCCGCCGCGCTGCAGGCCCGCGCCCAACAGCTGGTGCAGGACCACCACCTGAGCGGCCTGCCCATCTCCGAATTTATCTGCCGCCTGCGCGGCCAGCTGATGTGGGAGCGCGGCGAACTGGACGAGGCGGCCCAGTGCGCGCGCCGCGGTATGCAGATCAACCGCAAGGTGGGCGAGCGCTGGCTGCTGCCCGAATACACACTGCTGTTGAAAGTGGCCCAGGCCAGGGGCGAGAAAGAGGAATCCCTCGAGTGGCTGGCGCGCATCGACCGGCTGCTGCAGACGGAGCGCTACCACCGCGACTGGGTCGCCAACGCCGACGCCGCGCGCATGCGCGCCTGGCAGGCGCTGGGCCAGCAGCAGGCCATACAGGCGTGGCTGGAACAGGCGGAGCCGGTGGCGGACAGGCCCAGCAACCACTTCGAGCAGTGCCACGGCCGCAACCATGTGCGCGCGCTGATCGAACTGCACCGCTGGTCCGACGCGGGCCGCCTGCTCAGCCGCCTGCAGCAGACGGCGCGGGACTGCGGCCTGGTCACCGACCGCCTGCGCAACCTGGTGCTGGAGGCCCAGCTGCTGTGGCTGCGCGAAGAGCGCGACGGCGCCACAGACGCGATCCGCGAGGCCCTCGGCATCGCCGCCGAACGCGACTTCAGCGCCAGCTTCCTGCAGATTGGCAAGCCGCTGATCGTGATACTGAAAGCGGCGCTCGAGCGGGGGCTCGGCGATGCGGAGAGCGACCGGGCGCAGGAGCTGATCCGCCTGGCGCAGCAGCAGCCGGAGCTGGACGGCGGCATCCGCATAGAGCTGGACGAGACCATCATCAGGGAGATACTCGACAGCGACGCTGTGCCGGACTTCCTGCGCCACTCGCCGCTGACGCCGCGCGAGTGGCAGGTGCTGAACGCGATCCACTCGGGCCTCTCCAACGAGCGCATCGCGCGCCACTTCAAGGTCGCGCCGAGCACCATCAAGACCCATATCCGCAGCCTGTACCAGAAGCTGGACGTCAAGGACCGCCAGGAGGCGATTGCGCTGGCGGAGCAGATGCTGCGCTCGGTGCAGGATCGCCCCTGATCCGGCACATCCCCTGTAGGAGCGGCCCATGGCCGCGATCGAACTCCGGATGGAACGGGAAATCCCATCGCGGCCATGGGCCGCTCCTACAGGGAGACAAACGCCAAACCTGCCAATCCTACCCCCTCCCCCCTCGGCGGGGAGGAGGAAGCCCGCGGCGCGCGGCGCCATACTGACCCTATCCTTATAGGAGCGGGCCCCGCCCGCGCTATCGAATAATGAAATAGGCAGTAACCTATGAGCGGCAACACCAACAACGGCGACTGGTGGCGCAACGGCGTTATCTACCAGATATACCCGCGCAGCTTCTGCGACGCCAACGGCGACGGTATCGGCGACCTGCCGGGCATCACCAAGAAGCTCGACTATGTCCAGTCCCTCGGTGTGGACGCCATCTGGATATCCCCCTTCTTCAAGTCGCCGATGGCGGATTTCGGCTACGACGTGTCCGACTACCGCGACGTGGACCCGATCTTCGGCAGTCTCGCCGATTTCGACCGCCTGATCGACGCCGCACACCAGCGCGGCCTCAGAGTCATCATCGACCAGATACTGAGCCACTCCTCCGACCAGCACCCCTGGTTCGAGGAGAGCCGTTCCAGCCGCGACAACCCCAAGGCAGACTGGTATGTGTGGGCCGACCCCAAGCCGGACGGCAGCGCGCCCAACAACTGGATGTCCAACTTCGGCGGCAGCGCCTGGCGCTGGTGTACCCGCCGCCGCCAGTACTACCTGACCAACTTCCTGAAGGAACAGCCGGACCTGAACCTGCACAATCCGGAGGTTCAGGAACAGCTGCTGGCGGACCTGAAATTCTGGCTCGACCGCGGCGTGGACGGCTTCCGCCTGGATGCGATCAACCACGCCTTCCACAACCAGTCCCTGGCCGACAACCCGCCGCGCCCGCTGGAGCTGGATGAAAAGGGCCTGCCGCCGGTCAACACCTACCAGTACCAGTGGCATGTGCACGACAAGTCCCAGCCGGAAAACCTGGTGTTTCTGCAGCGGGTGCGCCAGCTGATGAACCAGTACCCGGGCACCATCACCATGGGCGAGGTGGGCGATGACAACACCCACAAGATCATGGCCGAGTACACCACCGGCGAGCGCCTGAACATGGCCTATTCCTTCGACCTGCTGACCGAGGAGAGCAGCGCCGGCTTCCTGCGCAACACCCTGGAGAAGAACCGCGAGGTGATCGAGCGGGGCTGGCCCTGCTGGTCCATCAGCAACCACGACGTGCCGCGCTCCTTCACCCGCTGGAACAAGGGCTTCGAGCCGGAACAAGCCCTTGCGCGCGCGCCGCTGTTTCTGCTGATGCAGCTGACCCTGCGCGGCAGCGTCTGCCTGTACCAGGGCGAGGAGCTGGGCCTGCCGGAGGCGGATATCGCCTTCGAGGATCTGGTGGACCCCTACGGCATCAACCTGTGGCCGGAATTCAAGGGCCGCGACGGCTGCCGCACCCCGATGCCCTGGGTCAACAGCGGCGAGATCAACGCCGGCTTCTCCAGGGTCAAACCCTGGCTGCCGGTGCCGGAGGAGCACCACCACAAGGCCGTCAGCCTGCAGGAAAAAGATCCGCACTCGATGCTGAACCGCTTCCGCGCCCTGCTCGACTGGCACAAGCAACAATCGCCGGCACTGGCCACCGCCGAGCAGGAGGTGGTGGATACCGGTAACGACCTGCTGGTGTTCTACCGCCGTGGCGCAAACGAGGAATATCTGATTGCGCTGAATCTGGGCAAGAGCGCGGAGACCTTCGATGTACCGGCGGAATTCGCGCACGCCGAGGATATAACCCCGCAGCAGTTCGCCGGCGAGCGCGACGGTCAACGATTGACGCTGCCACTGGCCGGCGCGCGGGTGCTGCACCTGAAGAAATAGACCGTTTGCCCATCCTACCGGATAAAAGCTACAGAAAAGAAAATCGGAAGTTTAAGAAGCGCCCCGGTGCCAGAACCGCCATTCGTCCACCGGGGCGCTTCGCCCTACCCCCAAGCAGTTTTAATGCGCGTCTCTCCTTTCGACGTCTGCTTCCCTCGCCGGCCCTGTGCCGGCTTTTTTATTGCGGAATTAATCCCTAGGGAACCTCTGATTAAGTCCGTAATGTCTCTGCGGGGCCTGAAGGCTGCAGATGTTAAGCGCAGCTCGCCGCGAATAGCCCGCAGAGAGGCTGTGGAGTTCTTCAGAGGTTCCCTAGGCGCCGCGCAGCCTGTGATAAATCCGGACGACAAACCTGTTGCCGAGAATCAGAAACAGCGAAATCAACAGCACCAGCCCGGCGCCGTAGTTGACGCCGCCCTGTTCGGAGTACTGCCCAACCAGGATTCCAACCGATCGCAGCAGCCAGTAGACACCGAGCAAAAAGGTTCCGGCCGACACTAGGCCAGGCTCGCTGAGTGCGGGCGGAGGCTCCGCGGATCCCGCCCATTTTTCCGCGATGCGCCCGGCCACAAGCCACAGCAGGATACCAGCGACAATCGGGACCAACAGGCCACCGACTACCGGCAGCAGTCGACCGACTTCCCCCTGCTCCAAGACGCCGGAGGCGAGAACCAGGTTCAGGCCGCCGCTGAGGCTGCCGAGAACCAGATAGGCGGCGAAAATTCTTATCGCCAGCTCAGATAGTTGCTTCATGCTGCTCCGCCAACGTCAAATGTCTGTTCAGGGTGTGGGAATATTCCGGCGCAGGCAGTACGCATTTCAGCCGGTTACGACACCGAGACATTGACCACCTCCACCTTTCCGCCATTCTCCACCAGATGCAGAAAGGCGACAAACTCATCGTCCGACCTGCTGTACCACTGCCGCCAGAATACTCTGACATCGCGGCGCTTTCGGAATATCCCCACCAGCTCCCGCCGGGAAAAGACACCCAGCTCCGCCTGATAGGCGCGACACTGCGCCTCGAGATTCTCTTTTGTGACGATCTTTTTCAGCCGCTTACTGAAATCGCGCACATGTCTCCGGTGATCGATATCGGTGGATGCCTGCATCAGGTTATTCATGATCGGGTCGGCAATGCTCATCACCGCTTCATCGGTCATTTCCAGCCAATTCATAGAAATCTCCTCCTTATCGCCAAGGCCTCGACAGACAAAGCATCGGCATCCGCTATAACCACCCCCACCCTTATTCTTTATTTTTGTAATTGTACCCGGCGGGCGACGCTACCATCGATTCCACTTGCCGTGGCAGTTGCCGCCGCTATCCCACTCCGCAGCGCATGCCGGAGCATACCGGCAGCCTGGTCTGGGGAAATCACAAACTGCTGTCGCGCCGTGAAGGCGTACGGGAGCTCTTTGTTCCGCGAAAGCTCGCGCAGCGGATAGCGCTCGCAAATCGCTGTTGTTTGCAAAGCCCATTTGCAATAGAGAGGTGCGCAATGCAAAGCCGTTTTTCACTACTAAAACGATCGTCACTTGCCGCGCTGCTGGTGTTCAGCAGCGCTTCTCTGGTAACAGAAGTAGCAGAGGGAGCCGATTATCGCGATCCCAACAACCTCCCTCCGCATGTGCGCGCCTACTACAACAACTCGCGCAATCAGTACTACCCGTACAGCCGGCAAACCTACGACTCGCGCTACTACAGCAGGTCACCTTATGCGAACAGGGGCGCCCAGCAATACACGGGCCGATCCTGGTGGCGTCACGATGTTGTCGGCGGTACACCGCGGATCGTGATCGATCTCAGTGAGCAGACGGCCTATTTTTACAAAGGCGGAAAACTGGCCGGTGTCTCACCTGTGTCCACCGGCAAGGCAGGGCACAGGACACCTACCGGCAACTTTCGGATTTCCGAAAAGAAGTACAACCACCGCTCCAATCTGTATGGCCACTATGTCAGCAGAAACGGCTATGTGCTGCGCAGCAATGTGGATGTGCGCCGCCACCGCCGCCCCCCCGGTGCAGTTTTCCGCGGTGCGTCGATGGACTTCATGATGCGTATCAACGGCCCGGTGACCATGCACGCGGGCTATGTCCCGGGCTATCCGGCTTCCCATGGCTGCATCCGCCTGCCTTGGCACATGGCGAAGATTTTTTTCAACAACGCTACCGTGGGCACCAAGGTTTCCGTAGTGCCCTAGTCCGCGATACCTCTGGCTTTCAGAGCGGTTCACAATCAAGGCGCGGCTTCGCAGGAATGTCTAGACCTTTCAAGAAGCCGCAACGCAGAGTGTGAATCGCTCTGCAAGCCCCGCAGGGCGGGGCCTGAAGGCCGCATCTGCGGCGTTGCAGCTCTTGCAAAGGGTGGGCCATTCGCTGGGAGCTGCGCCTTGCATCTGCACGCTTCAGGGCCCGCAGAGAGGCTATGGAGTTATTCAGAGGTTCCCTAGAAGCTGTTTCATAACGTAGCGAGCGGGTGGCTGGTGGTGGCCGCCGGAGCGGAGGCACCGCAGTGTACAAGTAGTACATGCGGATGCCGAGCACCGCCGGACGCCGCCAGGCGCCCGCGCAGTAGTTATGAAACAGCTTCTAGCGGAGCGTCCCAAAAAAAGCGAACCGAGGTTCGCCCGATTAACCCGGCGATAAATATTGCCGGGTTAATCGCGGCACAAGGATGTGCCGCCGCCAGCCGCAGGCTGGCGCGAGCCCGCTAAATACCAGCAGATTCACACATCTGCGCCAGTATTTAGCGGGCGACGGCTAAATAGATCAGGGCCGAAAGCGCCGCGGGAGCGGCTGGACCGATCTATTTAACCGCCGGGTTAATAGTATCTACGTTTTTGGTCACGCGGCATCTTCCAGCTTCGCTTTGTCTTCGGCTTCCATGCGTACAAAATAGTCGTGCGCGGCGCGATTCACATGCCGGGCCAGCAGCAGTGTGGAGGTCATGGTCGGAATCGCCATAATTGCGTACATACCGATAATGATGCTGTTGACCGCGTTCAGCGACGCCACGGCGCCAATTGCGATCAACGCGATATAGACTGCCGTGTAGAGCCCCTGCCAGCGATTGCCGAACAGGAAGGCGAAGCACTTGATGCCGTAATACCAGAAGGTGACCATGGTGCTGAAAGCCAGCGGCAGCACCATCATCAGCAACAGTATCGGCCCCCAGTGGCCAAACACCTCGGAAAACGCGCTCGCGGTCAGCGTCACCCCGGCGATGCCCCCGCCCTGCTGCCAGACACCGGTGAGCAGGATCACCAGCGCGGTACAGGTGCAGATCACCAGCGTATCGACAATCGGCCCCAGCATCGCCACCACGCCCTCGCGAATCGGCTCGCGGGTCTTGGCCGCGCCGTGGGCCAGGGACTCGGTGCCGATACCGGCCTCATTGGAGAAGGCCCCGCGGCTGATACCGGTGGCAATCACCGCGCCGAGCGCACCGCCAGCCGCCGCCTTGCCGCTGAAGGCATCGGAGAAAATCAGCGCGAAGGCGGCCGGCACCTGCTGCCAGAAATAGCCGATCACGATCAGCGTCAGCGCCAGGTAGAAGAGCACCATACCCGGTACCACCCGCACCGCAAATCTGCCGATACGCTGTATACGCCCGGCGATCACCACCGCGGCCGCCACGGCCAGCACCAGGCCGGTGGCAAAATCGAACAGCAGCGAGCCCTCCGCCGGCACCCAGCCGAGCGGCACCGCGAAGGATTCCCGCAGCAGCTGCACCGTCTGGTTGGACTGGAACACCGGCAGCATGCCGCACAGGCCCGCCACCGCAAACAGCAGCGCCAGTGGCATCCACTTCTTGCCGAGCCCCTCGCGGATCACATACATGGGTCCGCCCTGCAGTTCACCGGCGGCGTCGCGCCCGCGGAACATGACCGCCAGCGTCGCGGTATAGAACTTGGTGGCCACGCCGACCAGCGCCGTCACCCACATCCAGAAAATCGCCCCCGGCCCGCCGGTGCTGATCGCGATGGCCACGCCGGCGATATTGCCGAGCCCGAGAGTGCCCGACAGGGCGGTGGAAAGCGCCTGCCGGTGCGGCACCTGGCCGGGATCGTTCGGATCGTCGTATTTGCCGCGCAACAGATCGATACTGTGGCCGATATGGCGATAGGGCCGGCCGCGGGAGTAGATCAGCAACGCCAGACCGCCGCCGACCAGCAGTACCAGCAGCGGGGGCCCCCAGACGAAGTTGGCGAAGGCGGCGAGGGCGGAGTCGATGGATTGCAGAAAGGACATTGGAACTCTGGTCTTATGTATTAACCGACCAGTCTATGGAGCGCTGCAAGCCGTTGTCAAAAACGCGCGGTAATAAAGCGACGGGAAAAGACAGTTCGGGAAATAAAAAAGGTTCTTCGCAGATTGGCGTGAAAAAGTAGGCTGGCGGTTGTTGGCTGGGTAAAGTTTGGTTCGCCAAAACACAACAATCCCCGAACCAACACCGCCAGAGC